>NZ_JAMYPU010000007.1:0-252592 GCF_040320535.1 Mesorhizobium sp. M0676 | reverse complement strand
AAACCATCGCCGGTCCTCCGGCGGACAAGAAAACTGTCACCCATGCTATCGGTCCATTCTGTTACCTATCTATCCGGTTCGGACAGCCGAGCCACCTCTCCCCCCTCCGGAGGGAGAGGAGGGGCAATAGGGTCTCGAACTCTCTGGAGAACGTTCACTCCGCCCTCTCCCCATGCTAACCACCGCTAATGGCGCAGAAAAAAGGATACGAAGTCGATTCGTGGCTGGCGAAGCCGGACGCGCGCATATCGATCGTCCTGCTTTACGGACCCGACCGCGGCTTGGTCGCCGAGCGGGCCAAAACCTTTGCCGCGAAAACCGGCCTGCCGCTCGACGATCCGTTTTCCGTCGTACGGCTCGACGGCGCGGAGGTAGATCGCGACCAGGGCCGGCTGCTCGATGAAGCCCGCACCGTGCCGATGTTCTCCGACCGGCGGCTTCTGTGGGTGCGAAATGCCAGCGGTCAGAAGGCGCTGGCCGACGACGTCAAGGCGCTGACGGCGGAGCCCGTGCGCGACGCCATCATTCTCATCGAGGCCGGCGATCTCAAAAAGGGCGTCGGGCTGCGCGCCGTGGTCGAGGCGGCCGACAACGCCATGGCGCTGCCTTGCTATGCCGATGAAGCCCGCGACATCGACAGCGTCATCGACGACGAGCTGCGCAAGGCCGGCATGTCGATGGCGCTCGATGCGCGCCAGGCGCTGCGCCGCAATCTCGGCGGCGACCGGCTGGCCTCGCGCGGTGAAATCGAAAAGCTGGTGCTTTACGCCCACGGCCAGAAGGACATTGGCCTCGATGACGTCAGGGCGATGTCCGGCGACGTTTCCGGCGCCTCCTTCGACGACGCGGTCGATGCTGTGCTGGAAGGCAAGATCGGTGACTTCGACACCGCCTTCACCCGCCACTGCCTGTCCGGCGGCCATGCTTTCCTGGTGCTGTCCTCGGCGATGCGGCAGCTGCAGCAGCTTCAGGTCATGCGCGGCCAGATGGACACCGCCGGCCGCAACGCCGCCTCGGCCATGGCCGGCGCCCGTCCGCCGGTGTTTTTCTCGCGGCGCAAGCTGGTGGAGAAGGCGCTGGAGCGCTGGAACGTCGAGGCGCTCAGCCGCGCGCTGAACCGGCTGCAATCGGCCGTGCTGCAGACCAGGCGCAGGCCGGATTTGTCGGAAGCGCTGGCACGGCAGGCGCTGCTCGGCATTGCGGTGGAGAGCGCGAGGCTGGCGCAGCGGTGATCTCCCCCCTTGAGGGGGAGATGTCGCCAAAGGCGACAGAGGGGGTCGCCGCGCGTGGAGCGCTGGCGCCTTTCGCAACGACAAACGAGGTCGGCGCTTGATGCGAGACGACCCCTTCTGGCCTGCCGGCCATCTCCCCCTCAAGGGGGGAGATCAGCAGTTCGATCCCTTCGGCAATCGCCAATAAAAAGAAGGGCCGGCAACCGCCAAGCCCTTTCTTCATCCTAAGCCAGAAGTTCATTCGCCGGCTAAATATGGCGCAACCTCAACCTTCTACCGCTCGTCCTTCAACCGCCGGCATAGCTCGTCGAGCTGCTCCAGGCTGCGGTAGTCCACGCGGATCGCGCCGCCTTTGCCCTTGTGCTCGATGGTCACGATCATGCCGATCGTGTTGGTCATCAGCCTTTCTAGCGCCAGCGTGTCGGCATCCTTGCCCGATGCGCCGTGTGCTGGTTTTGCCTTGGGCGGCGTGCCGCCCGCCGGCATCTGCGCCAGCGCTTCCGCCTGGCGCACCGAAAGCCCCTCCTCGACAATCTGCTTGGCGAGCCCAGCTGGATCCTGCGCCGTGACCAGCGTGCGGGCGTGACCGGCTGACAGCGCGCCGTCGACCAGCATGTCTCGGATGACGTCGGGCAGCTTCAGCAGCCGCAGCGTGTTGGCGACGTGGCTGCGGCTCTTGCCGATGACATTGCCGAGATCGGCCTGGGTGTAGCCGTGATCGTCGATCAACTGCTGGTAGCCGAGCGCCTCCTCGACCGGATTGAGGTCGGTGCGCTGGACGTTCTCGATGATCGCCAGTTCGAGCGCCGTGCGGTCGTTGACGTCGCGCACGATGATCGGAATCTCGGTCAGCCCGGCGCGCTGCGCGGCGCGCCAGCGTCGCTCGCCGGCGATGATCTCATAGCGCCCGGCCTGCGTCGGCGAAGGCCGCGCCACCACCGGCTGCACGACGCCATGTTCGCGGATCGACTGGGCGAGATCGGTCAGGTCGGCGTCGCCAAAGTGCCGGCGCGGGTTTTTCGGGTTCGGGCTCAGGAACTCTATCGGCACCTTGCCGTCCGCATTCAAGCCCGGCTTTTCGGCTGCCACCGGGCGGTCGATCTCGCCGATCAGCGCCGCCAGTCCACGCCCCAGTCTCTTTCTCGAAAGGTCTTCGCTCATCTCAATTCCAGATTCTTGATCGTTTCGGTGCCGGATCGCTTTGTTTATCGACCTGCCTAATCATGCGGCGCGCAATTTACGCTCGCGGCGGATCACTTCGGACGCCAGCTGCAGATAGGCCTGGCTGCCTGAGCACTTGAGATCGTAGAGGATTGCCGGCTTGCCGTAGGACGGCGCCTCGGACACCCGCACATTCCTAGGAATGATCGTCTCGTAGACCTTGTCGCCCATGTGTGCCCGCACGTCCTGCACCACCTGGTTGGCGAGGTTGTTGCGGCCGTCATACATGGTCAGCACGATGCCCTGGATGATCAGGTCCGGATTGATCGAACGGCGCACCTGCTCCACCGTTTCCAGGAGTTGGCTTAGCCCTTCCAGCGCGAAGAACTCGCACTGCAGCGGCACAAGAACAGAATCGGCTGCCGCCATTGAATTCAAAGTCAAAAGGTTGAGCGAGGGCGGGCAGTCGATCAGCACATAGCCGAACGGCGCACCGCGCTCGGTGGCGGCGCGCAGCGCGTTGCGCAGCTTAAGCACGCGATCCGGCGCCGAGGCGATTTCCATCTCGATGCCGAGCAGATCGAGCGTCGACGGCACGATCGACAGGCCGGGCACCGCCGTCGGAATGGCCGCCTCTTCCAGGCCCAGTTCGCCGGTCAACACGTCATAGGAGGAGACGGTGCGATCCTTGCGGTCGATACCGAGACCCGTCGAGGCATTGCCTTGCGGGTCGAGATCGACGATCAGCACCTTTTCGCCGATCGCGGCCAGCGCCGTGGCCAGATTGATGGCGGTGGTGGTCTTGCCGACGCCGCCCTTCTGGTTGGCGACGGTGATGATGCGAGGTCCGGTTTTCATGGGTCTGTGCCAGGTATTCATGTGGGCCAGGTATTCATTGCGTCGCCAAGGTTGCGAAGGAGAGCTTACGCCGTCCGCAGATCGGTCACTTCGAGGATGACGCCATGGGCGTCGGTCATGCTAGGATGTTCTACCAGATCGAAAGCCCAGCGGTGAGTGCTTTCTTCCACCTCGGAGCGGTAATCCCGGCCTTTGTGGAAAAGCGCACGTGACCCCTTGGTCAGCCATGGCGCCGACAGGTCAAGCAGCGCCGGCAGCGCGGCCAGCGCCCGCGCCGTGATGATTTCCGGTGCGGAAACAAGCGCACAGCTGTCGTCGATGCGCCGGGCGACGACCCGTGCCGGCAAACCGAACTGGCCAATGACCGCCTGCAAAAACGATGCTTTCTTGCGGTTGCTCTCGACCAGATCGATCGACGCGCCTTCGCGTTCGACCAGCAGGAAGGCCAGCACCAGGCCCGGAAAACCGCCGCCCGAGCCGAGATCGGCCCAGCGTTTGGCCTGCGGTGCGATTCGCGCCAGTTGCGCGCTATCCAGAATGTGGCGGCCCCAGACGTCGTCCAGCGTCGACGGCGCGGCCAGATTGATGCTTCGGTTCCATTTCAGGAACAGCTGTTCGAACGCCACCAGGCGATCGAATGTTTCACGTGAAACCGGTCCCGCAGCCTCTTGCAGGCTCGCCCATGAGGCAGAGCTCACGCAACGGCCCTTTGGGCGGCCGACTCGGCGTTGCGGACGTGCGCGACGATGATGGCCAGCGCCGCCGGCGTCATGCCTTCCATACGCTGCGCGTCAGCGATCGACCGGGGCTGACGCGTTAGCATCTTCTGCTTCAGCTCATTGGACAGGCCAGGAACATCGGCGAAATCCACCGACGCCGGGATCAGCCGGCTTTCCTCGTGGCGGATTTGTGCGACATCTGCCTGCTGGCGATCGAGGTAAACCGAGTATTTCGCTTCCGTTTCGAGCCGCTCAGAGGTTTTGACATCGATTGCGCCAAAGGCCGGCACAACACGGGCGAGCCAAGCGATATCGACGCCGGGATAAGCAAGCAATTCATAGGCGGAGCGGCGCACGCCGTCCCTGTTGATCTCCAGCCCATGCCGCGCCGCTTCGTTGGGCGTCATCGTCGTCGCAACTGCGAGTTCGCGCGCCCTATCAAGATCCTGTGTGACTTCATTGAACCGCCGCGTCCGCTCCGGCGACACGATACCAAGCCGATTTGCCAGAGGCGTAAGCCTTTCATCGGCATTGTCGGCGCGCAGCGATAGGCGAAACTCCGCCCGCGAAGTGAACATGCGGTAGGGCTCGGCAATGCCGCGGCTGGTAAGGTCGTCGACCATCACACCGATATAGGCTTCGGTGCGGCTGAGCACGATTTGGTCGTCGGCCGCCGCCTTGCGCGCGGCGTTGAGCCCGGCGAGCAGGCCCTGCGCTCCGGCTTCTTCATAACCGGTGGTGCCGTTGATCTGACCGGCGAGGAAAAGCCCCGCAATACGTTTGGCCTCAAGCGTCGGCTCCAACTCGCGCGGATCGACATGGTCGTATTCGATAGCGTAGCCGGGCTGCAGCATGGTCGCCCGCTCTAGCCCGGGTATAGTTTTGAGAATGTCGAGTTGCACATCCTCGGGCAGGGAGGTCGAAATGCCATTGGGGTAGACCGTGTCGTCGTCCAGCCCTTCCGGCTCGAGGAAAATCTGGTGGCCTTCGCGATCGCCGAACTTGACGATCTTGTCTTCGATCGACGGGCAGTAACGTGGACCTACGCCTTCGATCGAGCCGGAATACATGGCGGAGCGGCGGATATTGGCGCGGATCAGCGCGTGCGTCGCCGGCGTCGTACGCGTGATGCCGCAATGGATTTGCGGATTCTTGATTGTGTCGGTGAGCAGCGAGAACGGCACTGGATGTTCGTCGGCCGCCTGGCTTTCCAGCGACGCCCAGTCGATGGTTCGGCCATCGAGCCGCGGCGGCGTCCCGGTCTTCAGCCGTCCAAGCGCGAAACCGGCGCGGCTCATCGTCGCCGACAGGCCAAGGCTCGCTTGCTCGTTCATCCGCCCGGCGACAATCTTCCTGTCGCCAATGTGGATGAGGCCGCGAAGAAAAGTGCCGGTGGTCAGGACGACTGCACCGCACGCCAACCGGCGCCCGTCGGCCAGGAGCACAGCGGCGATCCGTCCTTCTTCGATCTCGAAATCCAAGACTTCGCCTTCGACGACGTCGAGACCGTTCTGCTGCCGAATCGCTTCCTGCATGGCCAGCCGGTAAAGCTTGCGGTCGGCCTGCGTGCGCGGCCCGCGCACGGCAGGGCCTTTGCGGCGATTAAGCAGGCGGAATTGGATGCCGGCAGCATCGGCGATGCGGCCCATCAGCCCGTCCATGGCGTCGATCTCACGCACCAGATGGCCCTTCCCGAGGCCGCCGATCGCCGGATTGCAGGACATGACACCGATCGTGTCGAAGCGCAGCGTGATCAGCGCGGTCCTGGCACCGGCGCGCGCGGCAGCGCTCGCAGCCTCGCACCCGGCATGGCCACCGCCCACCACAACCACATCATAGTGATCGATCATTGTCCCTTCCAGATTCAGAGATTTCCCGACACATGTCCCCACGAGAGGACGCTGTCAAGGATTGCAGGTTGATTCGTTCACGGGGAACGGAGTGCTGAAAGCCGCAGAGGTGTTTCACGTGAGTCAGGGAAGCGGCGACAAGTACCTCGGCTGGCGCTGCCCCTCATCTGCCTGCCGGCATCTTCTCCCGGTGAACAAGGAGGAGCTCAAGCGCTGGCGCGCTTCGGTGGTTGGCGAAATCCCGGATAACAGTATCTTTCTCCCCGTCACTGCACGTGAGAAATGCCCGGGAGGACAATGAGGGGCGGGGCCGGCCTTCGGCACTTGCCGTTTTTGCCAAACTCCTCATTTCACGTGAAACACGCCCTAGGGCGGCCCCCTGTGTTTCACGTGAGTCACTCACACAGCGCGCGCCCCTGTTTCACGTGAGTCACTTTCCAATGCAAAACTGCGAAAAGATTACGTCCAGCAGGTCCTCGACATCCACCGCGCCGACAATCCGGCCGAGCCGGTCCGCCGCAAGACGCAGCTCCTCCGCCCGCAGCTCCTGGCCGCGCTCTTGCCCCGACAAAGCCGAGATCAGAAAGCGCCTGGTCTCATTGAGCAGCTCCACATGCCGCAACCGAGACGGCACGATGTCACCGGCATCGCCGATAGCAGCCGCGGCGCGCCTGCCGATCTCGGCCAGGAGTTCAGCCAACCCAGTGCCGTCCACCGTCGAGATCAACGCATCATACGCCTCCAATCGCGGCGAACCTTTCAAGAGATCGACCTTGGTGCCGATTCTCAAAGCCGGGGCCTCGACAGGCATGTTGCCGATCGCACTCGGGTCCGCCAGATCTTCCAGCAACAGCACCAGGTCAGCCGTGTGCGCCTTGGCCCGCGCCTTTTCGATACCGATCGCTTCGATCTTGCCGGGCGCCTCGCGCAGGCCCGCGGTGTCGGTTACCCTGACCCGCACTCCGTGGACATCCAGCACCACTTCGAGCAAGTCCCGCGTCGTGCCGGGCTCGTCGGTAACAATCGCCGCCTCACGCCTGGCCAGCGCGTTGAACAGGCTGGATTTGCCGGCGTTCGGTGCACCGATGATGACAACCTCAAACCCGTCACGGATGATCTCGGCGGCATGGAAGCCATCGACATGCCGGCCGATCTCCCCCACCATTGCGCGCACATCGGACCAAACCGTGCCCGAAACGGAACCGGGCACGTCGTCTTCGTCGGCGAAGTCGATTTCCGCCTCGATCATGGCCCGTGCATGGATCAGGCGATGGCGCCAGCCAAGATAGAGTTCGCTTTGCACTCCTTCGGCATTCTGTACGGCAAAGCGCCGCTGCGCTTCGGTTTCGGCGTTGACCAGATCGGCCAACGCCTCCGTCTCGACCAAATCCAGCTTGCCGTTCAGAAGAGCCCGGCGCGTAAATTCACCAGGTTCCGCATGACGCACGCCGTCAAACCCGGCAATGATCTCCAGCATCTTGCCGGCGACGGCGCGGCCGCCATGGACGTGGAACTCGGCGACATCCTCGCCGGTAAAACTGTTCGGCCCGGGAAAAAACAGCACCAGGCCGTTGTCGATAAGCGACCCGTCCACCGTTCGGAGCTTGCGCAGGGTCGCAACCCGGTCCTTGACCTTACCACCGGCCACCGTTTCGACAACGAATCGAGTCCTCGGTCCGGAAATGCGGATGACAGCGATGCCGGCGGGCAGGCGCCCGCTGGAAAGCGCAACGATCGAATCGCCTGAATTCATTTGCCCCTTCTCACCGGTCGCCTAGCTGTCCGGTCACCAATCCCACAGTGTCGCGGCCGTCATGAACCGCCTGTTCGTCAATATCAAGGTCGATCGCGAGGAGCGGCCGGATTACCAAATCTGTATGGCCACCTTGTCATCCATGGGCGAGCAGGCGGGTAACCGCTGACCATGGTTCTAATTCCGACGCCAAGCAGTTCTGGGCGGGCCGGCAAGCCCTACGCAGGCAGCATCGTTAACGCCTGTGCCTGGCCGGAACCGTGAAGCTGGAGCCCATCACCCCCGACAGGCAAGCTTCGTTCCGGCTGCGAATCAGAAGCCCGACCCGCGTCACGCCGATATTGTCGCCCCGATCGGAACGCATGCGAATCGACCGAACATTGGCAGTGGCATCCGGCCGCCGACCGGCAGACCGGAGCTATGCACCGGCTATCCTGCCGGTGGCGCTGGATCCGTAGGAACCGAGCCGCTGTTGCGACGCCGGTGGCTCAACCCGTGTTTCCGTCCAAGGCCGAAGGAAGCGGCGTCACATCAATGGATGGCGGCCGCGGCCCGAACAGCAAATCCTTGGCCGCGACCACCGCTCCGACCGTGATCAGGATGCAAGCAACAGCCACCGACCAGTGAAACACACCAAAGCCTGCCAGCAGAAGCACGATGACCGAGAAGAGGGGCGCGGCATAGGAGAGGGCGCCGAGGATCATGATGTCCCCGTGCTTGCAGCCATAGTCCCAGGCGTAAAAGCCGGCGCCTAGCGGTATTACGCCCAAGATGACGATGGCGCTCCACTGCGTCGCCGTCTGTGGCCAGACGGTGGTCTCAAGGGTGAGGTGCAGCACCAAGGCGACCGCAGCCGTGATGAAGCAGTAACCGACGACCACATCGGTCGGCACCTTGCCAAAGCGGCGCGATAAAACCGAATAGCCGGCCCAGATGAAAGCGCAGAACAGCGCGATGACATGCCCCTTCATCACACCATTGGCCAGTCCGATCGTGCCGCCCTTGGTGATCACCACAATGGCGCCGGCAAGGCCGAGCATGACGCCGGCAATGTGATGGGCCCTCAGCTTTTCTCCAGGCAGGAAGGCAGCAAAGACGACGATCAGCAACGGCCAGAGATAGGCGATCAGGCTGACCTCGACCGGCGGCGCCGACTGGATGGCGAAGAAATAGGCGCAGTGGTAGATGCACAGCCCCGCTGTGCCGAGCGCCCAGACCTGCCACGGCTGGCGCAGCGACTTGATCGCCGCCGGACGGACAAGCCAGCTCGACGCGCCGACCAACCCGCCAAGCAGAAACGTCATCGCCGCCAGCTGAAAGGGCGGAATCGGTCCCGCCGCGGTCGAAAGCAGCGCCAAGAAGGACCATGTCAGGATGGCCGAGAAGCCGATCAGGGTCGGGATTGTTTTCTCCATGCGGCTTCCGATCTTCGAGACGCGATTACTCGCATGACGACAGCGATGGAAATTGCCGCCCAAGGCCACGCCCTGTCTGAAATGCGACCTGTTTGCCCCCGCAATGAAAAGCCCCGTCCCAGTTCCCGGAACGGGGCTTCAATGCGAACCGATGGCCCGACGAGAAGCTTACGTGTTCATCGAGTCGAAGAAATCGGCGTTGGTCTTGGTCTGCTTCAGCTTGTCGATCAGGAACTCGATCGCGTCGGTGGTTCCCATCGGCGCCAGGATGCGGCGCAGGACGAAGATCTTCTGCAGATCCTGCTTGGAGACCAGCAGGTCCTCCTTGCGGGTGCCTGACTTCAAAATGTCCATGGCCGGGTAGATGCGCTTGTCGGCGACCTTGCGGTCGAGCTGGATTTCGCAGTTGCCGGTTCCCTTGAACTCTTCGAAGATGACTTCGTCCATGCGGCTGCCGGTGTCGATCAGCGCGGTGGCGATGATGGTCAGCGAGCCGCCTTCCTCGATGTTGCGGGCCGCGCCGAAGAAGCGCTTCGGCCGCTGTAGCGCGTTGGCGTCGACACCGCCGGTCAGCACCTTGCCGGAGGACGGCACGACGGTGTTGTAGGCACGGCCGAGGCGGGTGATCGAATCGAGCAGAATAACGACGTCGCGGCCATGCTCGACCAGGCGCTTGGCCTTTTCGATGACCATTTCGGCGACCTGGACGTGGCGCACCGCCGGTTCGTCAAAGGTCGAGGACACGACCTCGCCCTTCACCGAACGCTGCATGTCGGTCACTTCTTCTGGCCGTTCGTCGATCAGAAGTACGATCAGATAGCATTCCGGATGATTGGCCGTGATCGAGTGGGCAATATTCTGCATCAGCACCGTTTTGCCGGTACGCGGCTGCGCGTTGATGAGCGCGCGCTGTCCCTTGCCGATCGGCGCCACTAGGTCGATCACGCGCGACGAGATGTCCTTGCCGGTCGGATTGTCGATCTCCATCTTCAGCCGCTTGGTCGGATAGAGCGGCGTCAGATTGTCGAAATGGATCTTGTGACGGATCTTTTCGGGATCGTCGAAATTGATCGTGTTGACCTTGAGAAGGGCGAAATAGCGCTCGCCCTCTTTTGGGCTGCGGATTGGCCCTTCGACGGTATCGCCGGTCTTCAAGGAGAAGCGGCGGATCTGCGAGGGCGAGATGTAGATATCGTCGGGACCCGGCAGATAATTGGCGTTGGCTGAGCGCAGGAAGCCGAAACCGTCCTGCAGCAACTCGACCACACCATCGCCGATGATCTCGACGTCCTGGGCGGCCAATTTCTTCAGGATGGCAAACATCAGTTCCTGCTTGCGCATGACGCTGGCGTTTTCCACTTCGAGCGATTCGGCATAGGCGATCAGCTCTGGCGGCTTCTTGTTCTTGAACTCTGCGAGTTTCATTTCTTGCATAGACGGACTCTGAATCTGCTTTGGGGAAAATATATCGGCTGGATGCGATAAATGCCGGGCGCGGCCGAAAGCAATCAAGGGCGGCGCATGACGGGAAGGAAGACCCGTCTTTTATCGTCGGTCGGGGGAAAGAGCAAGCTGCGTTTTGTCGACCGAAATGGGCCTAGAACGGCTTGACGACAACCAGGATGACGATGGCGATCATCAGCAATGTGGGGATCTCGTTGACGATTCGCCAGTGCCGCGCCGGTTTTTCATTGCGGTCCTCGGCGAATTTCCTGACAGCACCGGCCAAATAGCCATGCACGCCCGACAGCAACAGCACCAAGCCTATCTTGGCGTGCAGCCAGCCGCCGTGAAAGCCAAACACTTTCCAGGCAAGCCAAAGCCCGAACACCCAGGTGACGATCATCGCCGGATTGATAATGCCGCGCAGCAGACGCCGCTCCATCACCTTGAAGGTCTCCGATTGGACGGACCCCTTCTTTGTGTCGGCGTGGTAGACCAGCAATCGCGGCAGATAGAGCATGCCGGCCATCCAGGAGATGACGGCCAGGATATGGATTGCCTTCGCCCAGGGATAGAAACCCTCAGGCGCAAAGAAAAACAAAAGTGCGGTGAGAACAACCAGCACTCCGATGCCGATGGTCATCCGCATCATCGCCCCACGAGTGCTGTTGCCGCCCGTATTATCCGATTGAGCCATCAGCGTGTCGCGCTCCGCACCTGCTTCACCATCGCCTCGACATGTGCCACCGGCGTCTCCGGCGTGATGCCATGGCCGAGATTGAAGATCAGCGGTCCGTCGCCCAGCGCCTTGAGGATCGCATCGACGCCGTCCGACAGGGCTTTGCCGCCAGCCACGAGCCGCAAGGGATCGAGATTGCCCTGGACCGCACCCGAGCGCTGCAGTTCCTTCGCAGCCGACAGGGGTACGGTCCAGTCGATCCCCAGCCCCATGACACCGGTCTTCTCACGATAGGTCTCGTAGCGGGCGCCGGCGCCCTTGGGAAAGCCTATGATCGGAACATCGGGATGAACGGCGCGAACTTGCCTGACTATCTCCGCCACCGGTTGCACGCAGAACTGCTCGAAAGACGCATCATCAAGCACGCCGGACCAGGAATCGAAAATCTGCACCACGTCGGCACCGGCTTCGATCTGGCGGATCAAATAGGCCGCGGAGTGATCGGCGACCACTTTCAGGAGCCGTTTAAAGGCTTGCGGCTCACGATAGGCAAACAGTCGGGCCGGCGCCTGGTCGGGCGTGCCGTGCCCGGCGATCATGTAGGTCGCCACCGTCCACGGCGCGCCGCAGAAGCCGATCAGCGTGGTCTCGTGAGGCAATCTTGCCCGCAGCCGGCGAACCGTTTCGTAGACCGGTTCGAGATTCACGTGAAACGTTTCACTGTTGAGAGCTGAAATCTCAGCTGCAGTGATTGGCGTCAGCAGCGGCCCGCGGCCCTCCTCGAAGCGGACATCGCGCCCCAGCGCATGCGGCACGACCAGAATGTCAGAGAACAGGATCGAGGCATCGAAGCCGAAGCGCTCGATCGGCTGCAGCGTCACTTCGACAGCCAGATCAGGATTGTAGCAAAGATCGAGAAAGGACCCGGCGCGCTTTCTGGTCTCGCGGTACTCCGGCAAATAACGCCCAGCCTGGCGCATCATCCAGAGTGGCGGCGGAAATGCTGCCTCGCCTCTCAGCACGTCCAGCACGATGCGGTTCTCGGGCATTGAGCGCTCTCTTCCCTGCCTTCTCTATAATTAAATAGTCTATTTCTAGAATCTTCTGATTCTAAGAGTCTGTTGGTATCGGTGGTTGTCACCTGTCCCGCTTTGCCCTGGAAAAGGCCAGCCAGCATTTTGTCGCGTGTTTCTTCCGCGGGATTGTCAAAGAGTGTGGATGGCCAGGATTCCATCACTGAAGTCAATGGTTTGGCGTAGCCGCTGAAAAACCGCCTCTGTGGATGAAGCGCTGGCAAAAACGCCCGTCCCCAGATTTGTCCCCAGCCGCACCGTGGAGCTGACAGCGCATCGAATTGTGGACAACTGGCCTTCTGATACAGTCGCCTCCAGCCGGTCGCCTTTGCGGCCCCGGTTTATCCACACAAGCCCACAGCCTGAGGCGCCCCCTGTGAACAAACCCCAGAGCTTCTTTCATCTGCACCTGATTTCCGACGCCACCGGCGAGACGCTGCTGGCGGCCGGCCGAGCCGCCTCGGCGCAATACAAGGATGCGCGCGCCATCGAGCATATCTATCCGCTCATCCGCACCGAAAAGCAGGTGGCGAAAGTCTTCGAGGACATAGAGGAGGAACCGGGCATCATCCTCTACACCGTCGTCGACCAGAAGCTGGCGCGCGGCATTGACGAGCGCTGCACCACCATGGGGCTGCCCTGTGTTTCGGTGCTGGAGCCGGTCCTCATCGTCTTCCAGTCCTATCTCGGCACGCCGGCCGGCCGCCGCGTCGGCGCCCAGCATGTGCTCGACGCCGATTATTTCCACCGTATCGACGCACTCAATTTCACCATGGAGCATGATGACGGCCAGCTGCCGCTCAATATGGACGACGCGGATGTGGTGCTGATCGGCATTTCCAGGACATCGAAGACGCCGACCAGCATCTATCTCGCCAACCGCGGCATCAAGACCGCCAACATCCCGATCGTGCTCGGCGTGCCGGTGCCCGAAAGCCTGGTCGCTGCCACCAAGCCGCTGATCGTCGGGCTTATCGCGACCGCCGAACGCATCTCGCATGTCCGGCAGAACCGCGTGCTCGGCAACAGCAGCACCTACGAAGCGACCGATTATGTCGACCGTGCCTCGATCGCCGAAGAGCTCGCCTATGCCCGCCAGATCTGCACCCGCCACAATTGGCCGATGATAGACGTCAGCCGCCGCTCGATCGAAGAGACCGCGGCAGCCATTGTTGCCCTGCGGGGGAAGAATAGATGATGGGATGGCAACGCGACCTCCTGCCCCAATCAACCACTATCGACCAGGCCCAGAACCCATGACCGAAAAAATCATCCTTGCCTCCGGCAGCCCGTTCCGCAAAGCAATGCTCATGAATGCCGGGCTCGGCATCGAAGCGGTGCCTGCCGATGTCGACGAGCGTGCGCTCGAGGCGCCGTTGCAGGACAGCGGTGTGTCGCCGGAAGATGTCGCCTTGATACTCGCCGAAGCCAAGGCGACCGAGGTCAGCGAACGCAGACCGGGCGCCCTGGTGCTCGGCTGCGACCAGACTTTGTCACTGGGAGATGAAGTGTTCCACAAGCCGGCCGACATGGAAGGTGCCCGCCGCCATCTGTTGGCGCTGTCAGGCAAGACGCATCAGCTGAACAGCGCCGCCGTGCTCTGCCGCAACGGCAAGGTGCTGTGGCGCCATGTCGGCATCGCCAGCCTTACCATGCGCAAGCTCGATCCGGCCTTCGTCGGCCGGCACCTGGCCCGCGTCGGCGCCAAGGCGTTGTCGAGCGTCGGCGCCTACCAGATCGAGGGCGAAGGCATCCAGCTGTTCGAAAAGATCGAAGGCGATTATTTCACCATTGTCGGCCTGCCGCTGTTACCGGTGCTGGCGGAATTGCGTGCGCTCGGAGCCATCGATGGTTGAGAAAAAAGCTTTCGTCACCGGCCATCCGATCGCGCATTCGCGCTCGCCGAAGATCCACGGCTATTGGCTGAACACATACGGCATCGACGGCAGCTATCATGCGATCGATGTCGCGCCGGCCGATTTTCCCGAGTTCCTCTCTTCCCTCCAGGCCAATGGCTATCAGGGCGGCAACGTCACCATTCCACACAAGGAAGTCGCCTTTGCCCGGGTCGAGCGCCGCGACGAGGCGGCGGAGATGATCGGCGCGGTCAACATGCTGTGGCTGGACGACGGCGTGCTGTGGGGCGGCAATTCGGACTGGATCGGCTTTGCCGGCAATCTCGACGAGCATGCCCCGGGCTGGGAGAGAAACGCTCCGGCCGTGGTGCTCGGCGCCGGTGGCGCGTCGCGCGCGGTCATCCACGCGCTTAAAGTGCGCGGCATCAAAGATATCCGCGTCGTCAACCGCACATTGGCGCGGGCGCAAGAACTCGCCGACCGCTTCGGGGCCGGCGTCTCGGCGCATGGCGCGGTCGGCGACTTGCTTGGCGATGCCGGCTTGCTGATCAACACGACGGCACTTGGCATGTATGGCGATGCGACGCTGGCCGCCGATCCGGCCTGCCTGCCAGCTCACGCCATCGTCGCCGACATCGTCTATGTGCCGCTGGAAACACCGCTGCTTGCCGCTGCCCGCGCGAGAAATTTGAAGACGGTCGACGGGCTCGGCATGCTGTTGCACCAGGCTGTGCCCGGATTCGAACGCTGGTTCGGCAAGAGGCCGGAGGTCACTGCCGAACTGCGGCAGATGATCGTCGCCGACATCCTCGCCAAATGATGGGTTGCAAATGATGGGCGCCAAATGATGATCGTGCTTGGCCTCACCGGATCGATCGGCATGGGCAAGTCGACCACGGCGAAGATGTTCGTCGACGCCGGCGTGCCGGTGCATGATTCCGACGGGACCGTGCATCGCCTCTATGCCGGCAAGGCAGCACCTCTCGTCGAAGCGGCCTTTCCCGGCACAACCGTGTCCGGCGTGGTCGACCGTACAAAACTGGGTGCACGGGTGATCGGCAACGCCGCTGCGCTGAAGACATTGGAGGCGATCGTTCATCCGCTGGTGCGGGCCGATGCCGACGCCTTTCTGGCAAGGCACCGCGCCGCCGCCGCGCCGCTCGTCGTGCTCGACATACCGCTGCTGTTCGAAACCGGCGGCCGCAACCGTGTCGACAAGGTCGTCGTCGTCACCGCGCCGGCCGATATCCAGCGCGCCCGTGTGCTGGCGCGTCCTGATATGAGCGAGGAAAAGCTGGCGGCCATCCTGGCCAAGCAGGTGCCCGATGCCGAAAAACGCCGGCAGGCCGATTTCGTCATCGACACCGGTGAAGGCATGGACGCCGCCCGCGCCGCGGTCGGCGCGATCATTGCCGAGCTCTCAGGACGCTGAGCTTGCCTGCTAACTCCTGGGGGATAAGTCGCGCCCATCAGGCTCCTGACGGCAGGCTGTCGCATTACCCATTGCCATTTTGTTCCGCTCCATGATTCTACTCCTCCAGGAGTGGGTTGATTCTATGCGTGAGATCATTTTCGATACCGAAACCACCGGACTCGACATGCGCGACGACCGCATCATCGAGCTTGGTGGCGTCGAGCTGGTCAACCGCTTCCCGACCGGCCGCACCTTCCACAAATTCATCAATCCGCAGGGGCGCGCCGTCCATGTCGAGGCGCAAGCCGTGCACGGCATCAGCGCCGCCGACCTCGTCGGCAAGCCGACCTTTGCCGAAATCGCCGAGGAATGGCTCGCCTTCACCGACGGCGCCAAGCTCGTCGCCCACAACGCCAATTTCGACATCGGCTTCCTCAACACGGAATTCGGGCGGCTCGGCCAGCCGGCCATAGACACCGGGCGCGTCGTTGACACGCTGGCGCTGGCGCGGCGCAAGCACCCTATGGGACCCAATTCGCTCGACGCGCTCTGCCGCCGCTACGGCATCGACAACGGCCACCGCACCAAGCACGGCGCGCTGCTGGATTCCGAGCTCCTGGCCGAAGTCTACATCGAACTCATCGGCGGCAAGCAGGCCGCACTTGTCCTCGACGCCGTCGTGGTGCAGCTCAACAGCAATGGCGACGTTGCCGACATCGACATCTCGATCGCCGCCAGGCCAATCGCCCTGCCGCCGCGCCTGACCGAGGGCGAGCGAGCGGCGCATGCGGGGCTGGTGGCGACGCTGGGCGAAAAGGCGCTGTGGCTGAAGGTGGCGGCGGGGTGAACGGATCGCGGAGGTAGCGTTCCGTCACACCCCTCTCTGGCCTGCCGGCCATCTCCCCCTCAAGGGACCCTCGAGGGGGGAGATCAGCAGCTTCGCCGCTCCAGCCCATTCCTGCAACGTCTAAAGTTGGCGAAGGTCGCGATGACGGCCAATCTCCCCCCTTGAGGGGGAGATGCCTGGCAAGGCAGAGGGGGGTGCTGTCCCGCCAGCATCTCAGTATACAAAGCACGGCACGAAGCCGGGCTTTCAATTCATGCGCGCGACGCGAGCCTTCAGCTAACCTTGACCTTCGATGCCGCCTGGTCCTCGGCCAGCTTCTGCTGGAACATCTGGGCAAAATCGATCGGGTCGAGCATCAACGGCGGGAAGCCGCCGTTGCGGGTGGCTTCGGCGATGATCTGGCGGGCGAACGGGAACAAAAGCCGCGGGCATTCGATGAACAGGATCGGCAGCATGTGCTCCTGCGGGAAGCCGGCGATGGCGAAGACGCCGCCATAGACCAGTTCGACATTGAACAGCACTTCCTGGTCGAAGGACGCCTTGGCGTTCAAGGTCAGATTGACGTCGAACTGCTTGTCGGAGAGCGGGTTGGCATTGACATTGACGTTGATCGCAATGCCTGGGGCCTTGTCGCGGCCGCGCAGCGAGTTCGGCGCGCCGGGGCTTTCGAAGGACAGGTCCTTCACATACTGGGCAAGCACGTTGAGCGACGGCTGCGCCGTTTCGCCGTTGCCGTTGGCGGCGCCGACCGGCGCGTCATCTTTGCTGGCCATGAGCCTTGTTCCTTTTGCCTGGACAGCAGCGCTGACCGAATTGAAATCGGGCGTTGGCTAGCATGGTCGGCAAGACAAGACAAGGTTTGCCGCCTTCAGGCCGGAAGGGGTCAATAGTCAGTCGTTGGCAAGGTGACGTTCAGTCGTCCTTCAGGCGGCGCCACGGCGAGTTATGGTCGGGACCGCGCTTGAAATCGTCCTCGCGCGAATAGTCGCCGTCGTCGAGGTCGATGACCTTGTCGCGCGACCTGCGGCGAAAACCGCCGGCGGTGAAATCGGTCGCGACGACGATGCGGCCCTTGAGCCTGCGCCAGGCAAGGTCGCGCACCGGCGGCAGGAACAGCAGCAGGCCGATAATATCGGTAATGAAGCCGGGGATGATCAACAGGATCGCGGCGACCACGATCATGGCGCCATGCGCGAGCTGGCGGCTGGGGTCGCCGCCGCCGGCCATCTCGGCGCGGACCCGCGCCATGACGCCAAAACCCTGGTGCCGGAGCAGAAGCACGCCGGCAATGCTTGAAGCCAGCACCAGGCCGACCGTCGCCAGCGCCCCGACCTCGCGGCCGACAATGACGAAACCGGCGATTTCCAGCAGCGGCAGCGCAAGCAGGAACAGAGGAAGGAAGGAAATGCGCAAGTCTTGACCGATCGTTTCCATGTTTGCCGGGCGGCGCATAATCGCCGCTGGCACTGAGGCCGTTAGATAGGTATGCCTGCCTTTGATTTGAATGATTGCGCCATGCGTTCTATATGCTTTGCATGTTTAACGCCATGCGACCGCCGCCCGATTGGCTGGCGGTCCCGGCCAGGTCAGGGATTGATTGGCGAAAGATATGGGATTCTTCGACTTCGGCACCATTTTCTTTCTGATTGCGGCGGTGGTGATCTTTTTCCAGCTGCGCAACGTGCTTGGCCGCCGCACGGGCAGCGAGCGCCCGCCCTTCGATCCGTACACGGCCAGCCGCACCGAGAAGGACGCGACCCAGAAGCCCGAAAATGTGGTTTCGCTGCCGCGCAAGCGCATGCCGGGCGAGACGGCTGCCGAGACCTATGCGGCCATCGATGCCTTCGCAAAGCCCGACACCGACCTCAACAAGGGCCTGCGCGCGATCAAGGACAATGATCCCTCCTTCGACCCCAAAGTCTTCGTCGACGGCGCCAAGATGGCTTATGAGATGATCGTCATGGCCTATGCCGATGGCGACCGAAAAACGCTGAAGAACCTGTTGTCGCGCGAGGTTTTTGACGGCTTCGTTGCCGCGATTGGCGACCGCGAGGCGAAAGCCGAAAAGATCCAGTCCTCCTTCGTCGGCATCGACAAGGCCGACATCGTCTCGGCCGAGATGAAGGGCGGCGAGGCCCACATCACGCTGCGCATCGTGAGCGAACTGATTTCGGCGACCCGCGACAAGGCGGGTGCCGTCATCGACGGCGATCCCGAGACGGTGGCCGAGGTCAAGGATGTCTGGACCTTCGCCCGCGACACACGCTCGCGCGATCCGAACTGGAAGCTGGTCGCCACCGAGGAAGAAGACTGAGCCTATGCATGTCGCCCGGTGCGGGCAGCTTTTTTGGGATAGCGACATGCAGGCAAACATGGGCAGTGGCGAGGCTGAGGTGTCGCTCTCGCCGCTTTTCGTGGAAAAGTCCTTCGATGATCTTCCCGGTTGGAATTCCGATGACCATCTGCCCGCTTTCGAAGCCTTCCGCCGTTCGGCCTTTCATGTCCTGAACAAGCCCTACCGCACCGGTTCGTTGGGCGTCCGGTTCAACGCGTTTGCCGGCGCTTATGACGAGGCGCGCACCGTTTCGCCGGCGAATCGGTCGGCGGCCAAGGCTTTTTTCGAGCGCCATTTCGCCCCGGTCCAGATTCGATCCGAAAACCTCGGCCTGGTCACCGGCTTCTACGAGCCCGAGGCCGAGGCCTCACCAGTGCGCACGGATGAATTCACGGTGCCGCTGCTGGCGCGGCCTTCCGATCTCGTCGACATCGATGATGCCAACCGTCCTCGAGGGATGGACGACTATCTCGCCTTCGCCCGCGATACGCCGCAGGGCCTGGTGGAGTATTTCGACCGCAGTGAGATCGAGAGAGGCGCGCTGGCCGGCCAAGGCCTGGAAATCGCCTGGCTTGCCGACAAGGTCGACGTCTTCTTCATCCATGTGCAAGGTGCGGCCAGGCTGAAGATGACCGACGGCCGGCTTTGCCGCGTCACCTACGCCGCCAAATCCGGCCAACGTTTCAGCGGTCCGGGGAAGATTCTCGCCGAACTCGGCGAAATCCCACTGGAAAAAGTGACGATGCAGTCTATCCGCGCCTGGTTCAGGGCGCATCCGGATCGCGTCGACGAGATCCTCTGGCAGAACCGCTCCTATATCTTCTTTCGCGAAGCCGATGTCGACGATGCCGCACTCGGTCCTATCGCCGCCGCCAAGGTGCCGTTGACGCCGGGCCGTTCGCTCGCGGTCGACCGGCTGCTGCACACATTCGGTACCCCCTTCTACATCGACGCTCCGTCGCTGACCGCCTTCGACGGAAAACCGTTCCGGCGGCTGATGATTGCGCAGGACACCGGCTCGGCCATCACCGGACCGGCGCGGGGCGATCTGTTCGCCGGCTCCGGCGATGCGGCCGGCGAGATCGCCGGCGTCGTTCGCAATGCGGCCGATTTCTATGCCTTGGTTCCACGCGCTCTCGTTTCGGAATCGAATCGATGAGCAAGCGCCCCGATAAACTCAACGAAGACGACCGGGTGCTGTGGAACCTGGTGGCGCGCACCGCCCGACCGCTGAAGGGCCGGACCGCGGTCGAGATTCCCGACATCGTCGTCGACCCCAAGCCGGCACAGACGCCGGTCGCTGTCGGTCCGGTCCTCGCCGCCAAGCCGAAGGCGCAGCATGTATCGCACGCGCTGGACGAGCCGACATTGGACAAGCTGAAGAAGGGCCGGCTGCCGATCGAAGGCCGCGTCGATCTGCATGGCATGACCCAGGACGAGGCCTATTCGCTGCTGTTTTCGTTCCTGCACCGGGCCCATGCCGGCGGCATCCGCTATGTCCTCGTCATTACGGGAAAAGGGTCGTCGTCGGGCGGCGACGGCGTCTTGCGGCGCGCCGTGCCTGCCTGGCTGTCGACGCCTGCCTTCCGGCCGCTGGTCTCCAGCCACGATCACGCCGCCCGCAACCACGGCGGTTCGGGCGCGCTCTACGTTCGACTCAGGCGAACCCGCTGATGACGCCGTTCGGCGAAAAACTGCGGGCGCTTCGAGCCGAGCGCGGCTTGCGCCAGAAGGACATGGCGCAGGCGATCGGAGTCAGCGCCGCCTATTTGTCGGCGCTGGAACATGGCCGCCGCGGCGCGCCGACCTGGACGCTGATCCAGAAGATCATCGGCTATTTCAACGTCATCTGGGACGATGCCGAAGAGCTGGCGCGTCTGGCCGAGGCCTCACATCCGCGGGTGAGACTCGATACGTCCGGCCTCAGTCCTGCCGCCACAGAGTTGGCCAATCTCTTGGCCGAAAACATCGAGAAGCTGGACGAAGCCGAGCTTGCCCGCATCACCGGCTCGATCCGGGCGGCACTGGAGCGGCGTAAGTAGGGCGGCGCCAAGGCCACGAATGCTCATCAATAGCGCCGGCATTTCATCCTGAAGGCGATGCCCGCCGGCCGTTAGCCAGCGGGCATATAGCGAGATTACTTCGCGCCGGCCTGGCCGCCACGGCCGCCAGTGCTGTCATGATCGCCGCCGCGACCGCCACCCAGGCAGTCCGAGGTGAGATCGCAACAGCGATTGCCCCACTGGTTGTTCTTGGCGCAGCCGGTCTGGTCGGCCATAGCGGATCCGGCCAGGGACGATACCGCGATGGCGGCGAGGAAAGCATTACGCAGGAAAGCAGTCATTTGAAGTCTCCATGGTTGGGTTTCTGTTTACGGCTGTGTGTCGCCGCTGGAGACGGTTTGGTTCACGCAGGTAGCGAAATTTTTTGAGGAGGCGTTTCGAGAGATAAGATTTCGAGGGCAGCGCTGCCCTCATCCGCCTGCCGGCGACTATTTTGCAACGTTGACGATTGGCGAACCGATGGCAGCATCTTTCTCCCCGTCACTATACAGGGAGAAATGCCCGGCAGGGCAATGAGGGGCAGCGCCGACTTGCGGTTATCTCGTGAAAGTTATTAGCCGCGGGCTTCCGACGAAGCTGTTCGCAGCGACGCGCTCACATGCGTCGTCTTTATTTACTGGACTGCGCCGACCAGCACCTGCTGGCCGCCGCGGATCGAGACCCAGCGGCCGGTGTTGTCGATGGCCTGCCGCTTGAGGAAGCGATAGCCGGTGGCGTCCCAGATCTTCACCTTGTCGGTCAGATTGTCGAGGACGTAGTCGCCCTTGTCGGTGCGCACGGTCAGCACGGCATGGCCTTCGCCGTCCGGCTTGCGCACGACGGTGATCAAGAGATCGGCCAGCGACACGCCAGAGCGCGAGAGCTGGCGGCGCTTTTCCAGCACATAGTCTTCGCAGTCGCCGACGCCCTTGTTGGGATAGGCCCAGACCTCGTCCTTGCCATAGATGTCGTAGTCGCTCATCGGCTTGACGGCGGCGTTGACCCTTGACGTCACGTTGATCAGCTTGCGCATGAAGGCGTCGGTCATCGCGGCGGGGTTGAGGTTGCTCGGCCGGATCGAGCATTCGCCGGGCTGGGTTTTACAGAAATCATAGTGGCCGATCGGCTGCGAGGTCATGCCGCCCGTCGCCATGGCGCCGCCTGCAAGTGCCGGCACTGCCCAGCACGCAGAGATCGCCAGCCCTGCTGCCGCCCACAAGCGCAGCGTCCGTGCTATCGGTGAGGAAGTCATTGTCCCCGTTCGCCCTTGTTGTTAACGAAAGGTTAAAGGGGATTTACACTCCGTGTCAATTATCGGGGGAGCCAGATTCTTCGGCATGGTTACCCGCGCCCGCCCAACAGCGTCTATTGTGCAACAGAACGCCTGTGGCGCGCAAAATCGCCCCGCTTTTGCGGCCAATGCACGCTGCAGCCGGATCGAGCCTCAGCCTTTGGCGGAGCGGACCAGCTTGGGTTTCACCGCTACGCGTGTTTGGCGGCCGTAGCTTGTGATGAAATCGACGATGCGCGGCACGATTTCCGAGCGGAATCGCGACCCGTTGAAGACGCCGTAATGGCCGACGGCCGGCTGCATGTAATGCGCATGCCGGTCAGCCGGGATGTTGGGGCAGAGATCGTGGGCGGCCTGGGTCTGGCCGAGACCGGAAATGTCGTCGTTCTCGCCTTCGACCGTGAACAGCGCGACATTGCGGATCGCCTTGGTGTCGACCACCTCGCCGCGATGCGTCATCTCGCCCTTGGGCAGCGCATGGCGCACGAACACCGTGTCGACGGTCTGCAGATAGAATTCCGCCGTCAGGTCCATCACCGCCAGATATTCGTCGTAGAAATCGCGGTGCTTCTCGGCATTGTCGCCGTCATGCTTGACCAGATGCATGAAGAAGTCCTTGTGGGCGGTGATGTGGCGGTCGAGGTTCATGCTCATGAAGCCCGACAGCTGCAGGAAGCCCGGATAGACTTCGCGGCCGAAGCCCGGCACCGGCCAGGGCGCGTGCATGATGACGTTGTCGCGGAACCAGTCGATGCCCTTTTCCTTGGCCAGCAGATTGACCGCGGTCGGATTGCGGCGGGTGTCGATCGGCCCGCCCATCAAGGTCATGGTCGAGGGCACGAAGGGATCGCCGCGCTTTTCCATCAGCGCCACCGCCGCCAGCACCGGCACCGAAGGCTGGCACACCGCCACCACATGGGTGTCCGGCCCCAGCGCATGCAGCATGTCGATGATGTAGTCGATATAATCGTCGAGGTCGAAATGGCCGTCGGTCACCGGCACCATGCGGGCATCGACCCAGTCGGTGATGTGCACGTCGGCATAGGGCAGCATCGCCTCGACCGTGCCGCGCAGCAGCGTCGCATAATGGCCCGACATCGGCGCCACGATGAGAAGCTTGGGGTCGGCTTTGCGCCCGGCGGGCACCGACCGCTCGAAGTGGGTGAGATTGCAGAACGGCCGCGACCACACGGTCTTTTCGCTGACCTCGACGCTCTTCCAGTCGACCACGGTCTTGCTCAGGCCGAAATGCGGCTTGCTGTAGCGGCGCGTTGTGCGCTCGAACAGTTCGGCGGTGGCAGCGACCGAGCGGCCCCACGGCGTATGCGAAAACGGATTGAGCGGGTTGGTGTAGAACAGCCGCACTGCATCGGCATAAAGCCGCGCGGGCTGCAGGGCGGCATGGTTCATTTCATAGAGCTGGTAGAACATCAGGTACTCCGCAGCTGCCGTGACCGAAGGGACGACGGACAGCGCCGAGCCTTGAATGTCTCGCGCGGAGGTTAACAAGATATTGCTGCGATGCAATACGTCACGTGGCGTGACATATGCCAATCTTTCGTCCGAGGCCTTGAGAAACCGCGTTGGGCGGGTGCAGCCGGCTCAATGTGCACTGCAAAATGCAAGGCTGTTGGACAACGGGGCAGGATGCGTCCGGCCCGATCGGGCCGGACTTGGACAGATCTAGACGCGCGCCATGCACACCGAGGTATGGCCCGAGCCGATGAAGCCGAGCTGGCCGGCGGCGCCCTTGGACAGGTCGAGCACGCGCCCCTTGATGAACGGGCCGCGGTCGTTGATGCGCACGATGACGCTGCGGCCATTATTCTGGTTGGTCACTTTCAACTTGGTGCCGAAAGGCAGGCTGCGGTGCGCGGCGGTCAGCGCCGACGGGTTCATGCGTTCGCCATTGGCGGTCCTGGAATGCAGTGCGTACCAGGAGGCGCGGCCGCACTGGCCGGCGGCGGAGGAGGCGGATGCACCGACCATCAGGCCAGCCGCGACCGTTACCGCGACAAGCGCGGTCTGGTTTGTTTTCTTCATGTTGGGGGGATTGGCTCCGTTTTCGACAGACCCCAGCCGTTAAGTGTCGAATAAGGCAGGAAATGCGGCAAGCATCGGGCAGTTCCGTGGCACTGGCACACGTTTGGAGTCGCTGGGAAACAGTTTGTCAGGCATCTTTCGTGTGACGCGGCCGTATCGCCAGCGATATTGCGAGCTGTTTCACAGATTCCGTGAGCAAGGCAGGACGTTATAGTACAAGTAGAAGAGAGCGCGATTGGGCGCCGTCCTTTCGCTCTGTCATCACGGTCATGGCGCAGTTGACGATCGACTTCGGAAAGGAATCTTGGCGATGAGACTGTTCAGATATCTGCTGGCGCTGATCGTGCTCGCCATTGGCGCGCTGTGGTCGCTGCAGGGCATTGGCGTGGTCGGCGGTAGCTTCATGACCGGCGAGTCGCAATGGCTCTATATCGGCATCGTGACCATGCTGGTCGGTTTCGCCGGGCTGGTATGGGCGAGCCGTTCGCGGGGGTGAGTTGCGACGAAAAATCGACCCCCACAGATCGACCCCCACTCCGTCGAGCTGCGCTCGACACCTCTCCCCCGATCGACGGGGGAGAGGAAAGGCGGAGTGGGGGAGGCGCTGGTCAAACCCGCAGTCGCAAACAGGGCCAACCCGGCGAGCAAGAAAACAGCCACCCATACTGCCGGTCCATTCTGTTACCGATCTATCCCGTTCGGATAGAATGCCCTGCCCCGACAGCTCTACCCGAACAGCTGATCCAGAATCCTGCCCTCCAGCCTGGCAAGCTCGACCGAACCGCGCCGGCGCGGCCGCGCCACCGACACGTCGAGATCGAGCGCGATGCGGCCCTCGTCGATCACCACCACCCGGTCGGCGAGCGCAACCGCCTCGGCGACGTCATGCGTGACCAGCACGGCGGTGAATTTTTGCTCCAGCCAGATGCGTTCCAGAAGCTGCTGCATTTCGATGCGGGTCAGCGCATCGAGTGCGCCGAGCGGCTCGTCGAGCGCCAGAATCTTTGGCTGTCCGATCAGTGCACGCGCCAGCGCCACGCGCTGCTTCTGGCCGCCCGACAGCACCGAGGGCCATTCGTCGGCGCGGTCGGCGAGGCCGACTTCACCCAGGATGGCGCGCGCGCGCCGCCTGGCTTCCGCACCGGTGGCAAGCCCGGTCAGCCCGACCTCGACGTTTTTCACCACGCTGGCCCAGGGCAACAGCCGCGGCTCCTGGAACATGAAGCGGCTCTCTTCCCCGGCGCCGGCCTTCGCCTCCGGCCCGAATGTAAGGGATCCAGCGGTTGGCCGATCGAGCCCGGCCAGCAGCCGCAACAGCGTACTCTTGCCGCAGCCGCTCTTGCCGATGACGGCCACAAACTGTCCGACGGGCACATCGAGATCGATGCCGTCGAGCACGACCTTGTCGCCAAAGCGCTTTTCCACGCCCTTGAAGGCAAAGGCGCGCTGCCTTTCGACGGCCTCCTCCGGCCGTGACGGTTCCGGCGCGGCGACGAAGGAACGGATGGCGGTCAGGCTGGCGGTTGGCATCGAACCCTCAGGCGTTCTGGAAGGCGGGATGCCAGCCGAGCGACAGCCGCTCGAGCAGGCAGGCGAAGCTGTCGGCAAGCTTGCCGAGCAGCGCATAGATCAGGATCGACAGCACGACCACATCGATCAGCAGGAATTCGCGTGCCTGCATGGCCATGTAGCCGAGGCCGGAACTGGCCGAGATGGTTTCGGCAACGATCAGCGTCAGCCACATGATGCCTAAGGCATAGCGCAGGCCGACGAAGATCGCCGGCAGCGCGCCGGGCAGGATCACCTGAAAAAACAACGCGCGGCGGTCCATGCCGTAGACCCGGCCCATCTCGACCAGCTGCGGGTCGACGCTCTGGATGCCGAGCAGCGTGTTGACGTAGATCGGGAAGAACACGCCGAGCGCCACCAGGAACAGTTTTGCTTCCTCGTCGATGCCGAACCACAGGATGACCAGCGGGATCAGCGCCAGATGCGGGATGTTGCGGACCATCTGCAGCGTCGTGTCGGTCAGGCCGCGGCTGAGCGCCGACAGCCCGTTGGCAAGGCCGAGTGCAAAGCCGATCGAGCCGCCGATGGCAAAGCCGGCCAGCGCGCGCAGCGTGCTGACGCCGATGTTCTGTATCAGCTCGCCCGACAGCGTCAGCCGCCAGAAGGCCTCGGCCACCGCGCTCGGCGCCGGCAGCACATTGGCCGGCATCACGCCGGCGCGGCTGGCGGCTTCCCAGCCAATTATGACCAACGCCGGCAGCAGCCAGCCGATGCCGTTCTGTTTGACCCGTTGAGTCAGGCTCATGACGACGCCTGAAGGCGGTTGGCGCCGTGGAAGCCGACGGCGAATTCATTGGCGATGTTCTCATGCGCCCGTGCCCGCCTGGTGCCCAGGCCGAGACGCGGGAACAGAAGCTCGGCGACGCGGTAGGCTTCCTCGAGATGCGGGTAGCCAGAGCCGATGATGGTGTCGATGCCGATCGCCTGATATTCGCGGATGCGCTCGACGATCTGCTCCGGCGAGCCGACCAGCGCGGTGCCGGCGCCGCCGCGCACGAGGCCGACGCCGGCCCACAGATTGGGCGACACCACCAGCCGGTCGCGGCGGCCGCCATGCAGTTCCGCCATGCGCCGCTGTCCCACCGAGTCCATCTCCTTGGTGAAGCGGGCCTGGGCATTTTCGATCTGGGCGTCGGTGACGTGGCTGATCAGCCGGTCGGCGGCGCGCCAGGCCTCTTCCTCGGTCTCGCGCACGATGAAATGCAGCCTGATGCCGAAACGCAGTTTGCGGCCGCGCCGTTCAGCCTTGTTGCGCGCGGCGCTGAGCTTTTCCGCCACCTGCGCCGGCGGTTCGCCCCAGGTCAGGTACATGTCGACGAGATCGGCGGCGAGCTCCTGGCCGGCATCGGACGAGCCGCCGAAATAGAGCGGTGGCCGCTCCTGGCTCGGCAGCAGATCGAGGCGGCCATTGTCGACGCGGTAGTATTTGCCGTTGAAGTTGACGCTCTCGCCCGACACCAGCGCGCGCCAGATGGTCAGGAACTCCTGCGCCTGGGCATAGCGCTCGTCATGCGGCAGGAACACGCCGTCGCCGGCAAGCTCGGTCGGGTTGCCGCCGACCACGACGTTGAGCAGCAGGCGGCCATTGCTCAGCCTGTCGAGCGCTGCGGTCTGGCGCGCCGCGAAGGTCGGCAGCGTCACGCCGGGACGCAGCGCCACCAGGAATTTGAGCTTTTCCGTCAACGCCGCCAGTCCGGTCGCAGTGATCCAGGAATCCTCGCAATTCTGCCCGGTCGGGAGCAACACGCCGGGAAAGCCGAGCCGGTCGACGGCCTGTGCGATCTCCTTGAAGTAAGCGAACTCAGGCGGCCGCTGCTGCTGCTCGGAGCCGAGATAGGAGCCGTCGCCATGCGTCGGGATGAACCAGAAGAAATCGAGCGGGCTGGCTTGCGAACTGTCTGGAGCGGTCATGGCGAAATCCCTGAAGCGCGAAACGGCAAAAGGCGCCGGGCGTTTTCCGCCCGGCGCCGCACGTGAAAGTTCAATTGCCCGGTGCGGTCCACACGGCGTCGGAGATGCGCACCGCGTTCGGGATCAGCTTGAGCTTGAAGAAGCGGTCGGCTGTCGCCTGCTGGCCGGCGATGATCTCGTCGGTGATCGGGAAGATGCCGAATTTGGTGCGGTTGGCCGCGATCGTCTGTGCATCGAGCGGCACTCCGGTCACCTCATGCAGCGCCGCGGCGACCTTGTCGCGGTTCGCATCCGCCCATTTCGCCGCCACGCCGAGCGCCGATATCGTCGTGGCGATCGTCTCCGGATGCGCCTTGGCGAAATCCTTGTTGGCGAGGAAATAGGTGTTCACCTTCAGCACCTCGCTGGAGCGCGCCAGCACGCGCGGCTGGTAGCGTGTCTCGGCGATGGCGTAGAACGGATCCCAGACCGCCCAGGCATCGATCTGGTCGCTGGCGAAAGCCGCCGCAGCATCGGCCGGGCTGAGATAGACCGGGGTGATCTGGTCGAAGGGGATGTTTGCTTTTTCGAGTGCCGCGACCAGCAGATTGTGCGCGCTGGTGCCTTTGCCGACGCCGATGCGCTTTCCCTTGAGGTCGGCGAGCGACTGGATCGGTGATGCCGGCTTGACGAAGATCGCTTCGCCGTCGCCATTGGCCGGCAGTGCCGCCGCATAGACGATGTTGGCGCCGGCCGACTGGCCGAAGATTGGCGGTGCGTCGCCGGTCCAGCCGACATCGATGGCGCCGACATTGAGCGCCTCGACCAGCGGCGGGCCGGCGGTGAATTCGACCCATTTCACCGCGACACCCTTGTCGCTCAGCGCCTTCTCGATCACCTGCTGCTGCCGGGCGATGACCGGCAGGCCGGTCTTCTGATAGCCGATGTTGAGCTGCTTCAACTCCTGCGCCGAGGCACTGAGCGAGGCAGTAATGCCCGCCGCCAAAAGGCCAAGGCCGAAAACGCGTCTGGTGAGGCTGAACATGATCCCTCTTCCTTCGCTGCGAACCGGCGCCGGGAAGGGCTCCCTGCCGTGGAACGAGAGACAAGGCTAGGTGGGTCTATAAATTTAGTAGAGAAACCATTTTGCGAGATGAATGGGCGGAACGGAATTGTTTTCTACGGGCGGGTCGCGAAAGCCTCTTTCTCGCCGTTCACGGGGCGAGGAGCGCCAATCACCTCACTGCGACCAATACTGCCAGGCCCAGTAAAATCCCTCGTCGCGTGGCGGCAGGCGGTCGCGTTCGGCGTCGAGTTGCACCGGGGCCGGCGATTTCGGTTGCGGCTGCGACGACGAGTTCTCCCGCCAGGCGAGCAGCCAGTTGCCGAGATGGGCGAACAGCACCGCGGTGGACTGGGTCATGACATCACTCCTTCTGTTCCAGGGTCGGCGGTCGCCGTGCTGCGAAGGGAAGCAGCCGGTCAAACCGGCAGAAACTTGTTGTCATTCCTTTCCCGCCCACGGAACCAGCTGACGCTCGATCCGGCGGATGATGAATTCCAGCACGAAGGCTATTGTCGCGATCACCACTATTCCCATCACCACGACATCGGTGACCAGGAACTGGGCGGCCGACTGGATCATGAAGCCGAGGCCGCGCGTTGCCGCCACCAGCTCGGCTGCAACCAGCGTCGACCAGCCGGCGCCGAGCGCGATGCGCAGGCCGGTGAGGATCGACGGCAGCGCGCTGGGCAGGATGACATGGCGCACCACTTGGCGCTGCGTCGCACCAAGCGAACGGGCCGCATCGATGCGCTCCTTTGAGACACCGCGCACGCCCGAGGCCGTCGACAGCGCCACCGGCGCCAGCATGGCAATGGCAATCACCAGGATCTTTGACGGCTCGCCGATGCCGAACCAGATGATGACCAGCGGCAGATAGGCGAGCGGCGGGATCGGCCGCAAAAATTCGAGCAGCGGATCGAAGATGCCGCGCCCAATGGTGCTGATGCCTATGGCGAGACCGACGGGCACGCCGACGATGATGGCCGCGACCAGCGCCGCGAACACGCGGCCGAGGCTGGCGATGATATGCTGGAGCAAAGTCGCGTCGACGAAGCCGTCCTTGATCACCACGATGAACTTGGTCCACACGGCGACGGGCGATGGCAAGAACACCGGCGACACCAGTTGCAGGCGCGCAGACAGCGCCCATGCCGCCAGCACGGCCAGGATGGTGACGGCGCTGATCGCCCGCGAGGAAACCCCGCGCCGCTTCCGCACCGGCCGCGACCACGGCACCGAAATGGCATCGGCCTCGCCGGTCCCGGTGGCCGGCCGCTCGCTGTAGGAGGTGACGCTCATGCCACCTCTCCTTCGAAGATCGCATCGGTCAGCTCGCCGCGCGCCGCGGCAAAGGCTGGATCGGCCTTGATGGCGCGGATCGGCTCGCCTGCGGCATAGCGCCGGCTGAAGCCGGTTTCGAATGTCCGCACCACATGGCCAGGTCCCGGCGCGAGCACGACGATGCTTGTGGCCAGCACCAGCGCCTCCTCGATGCCATGCGTGACCATCAGCACGCCAACCCGGCTTGCGGTCCACAGGTCGAGCAGCGTCGTCTGCATGCGCTCGCGCGTCAGCGCATCGAGTGCGCCGAGCGGTTCGTCGAGCAGCAGGAATTCCGGTTCGGCGGCGAGTGCACGGGCGAGTCCGACGCGCTGGCGCATGCCGCCGGACAATTCCCAGATGCGTTTGTCGCCGACGCCGTCAAGCTTGACCAGCGCCAGCAACTGGTCGGCGCGGCGCGCCCGCTCGGCTTGCGGCACGCCGCGCAGCCTGAGCGCAAAGGCGACGTTTTCACGAGCCGTCAGCCAGGGAAACAGCGCATCGTTCTGGAACACGACCGCCCGGTCGGAGCCTGGGCCGGTGATCGGCCTGCCGCCGATCGTGGCGACTCCGCGCGCGGGCTCGACCAGGCCGGCGGCGACATTGAGCAGCGAGGTCTTGCCGCAGCCGGAGCGACCGACCAGCACGACGAAATCGCCCTTGGCGACATCGATGGAAACTCGGTCGACCGCCGGCGCTGCCTGGCCGTCATAGTGAACCGCGACCTTGTCGAGTACGAGATGTGGGTGGAGTACGAGATGCGGCATGAAAAGGGGCTCCGGAAGAAAATCAGCCTGCCCCGGCCCTCGTTAAGCGGATCCGGGACAGGCAGCACGCGGCGTCAGGAAAGAGGAAACCGCGCGTGTTCAGAGCAATTCCAGGAAAAGTGTGAAGCGGTTTTCCGTCCGGAATTGCGTAAAACTGAAGATCAGTTCGAGGCCAGAGCCTCGGTCACGTATTTCGACGACACGTATTTCGAATAGTCGGGCAGCACGGCGTCGATCTTGCCCTGCTCCTTGAGGAAAGCCGAAGCCGCCTCGATCGCCTTGACCGTGCCGCCGCCGAGGAATTTGCCGGAAGCCTGCTCTTCCAATGTCGGGAAGACGTAACCCTTGAGGAGTTGCGGCACCTCTTCCAGTTTGGCGCCGGTGATCTTGGCGATCTTGGCCGCTTCCGGGGACGAAACCGACCATGCCTCGGGCTTGGCCAGGAACTGGGCATAGGATTCGCCGGTCACCTTGACGAAATCGCGCACGGCGTCCGGGTTCTTTTCGGCGAAGTCGGTGCGCATGATCCAAGCGTCGAAGGTCGGCGCGCCCCAGGCGGCAACCTGCGAGGAATCCAGCACCACCTTGCCTGTCGTCTTGATCTGGCCGAGCGCCGGATCCCAGACATAGGCCGCGTCTATGTCGCCGCGAGCGAACGCGGCGGCTATTTCCGGTGGCCTGAGATTAAGGATTTCGACCGACTTCGGGTCGACGTTTTCGTGCTTCAGCGCGGCAAGCAGGCTGTAATGCGTGGTCGACACGAACGGCACCGCCACCTTCTTGCCGGCGAGGTCGGCGATCTTCTCGATGCCGGATCCATTGCGGGCGACCAGCGCCTCGGACTGGCCGATCAGGCCGACGACAAAGATGGTCTGGATCGGCAGTTCGCGGCTGGCGGCCGCGGCCAGCGGACTCGAGCCGACATAGCCGATATCGACCGAACCGGATGCAACGGCGGCGATGACATCGGCGCCGGAATCGAATTTGCGCCAGTCGATCGTGGCCTTGGTCGCCTTTTCATAGGCGCCGTCGGCCTGCGCTACTTTGGAAGGTTCGACCACCGTCTGGTAGCCGATGGTGATGTTGAGGTCCTGCGCCTGGGCCGGGCCGAGGAAGGCCGCACCCGCCAAAGCTGCCGACGACAGGAGGACAATGCGTCGCGAAATGCTGGACATGAAAGGCTCCATGAAAAATGAGAAAAACCGGATGCCTGTTCATAGTCAGCTAATTCTATCATTCTTGTAGAGTTAAATCGTTCCAAGGAAAAAGCACTTGTTAGAAAAAAACCAACGGCTGATGCGGGCGCGGTGACCGGCCCGTGTCGGACCGTGCACAAACGCAAACGGCGCCCCAAAGGTGCTGAAGAGTTGGTGGTCCTGCCAACCCTCGCTACGGAAGAGGCCTGATTTGGTGCTCGGCGCGCCGCTTGCGGCCTGCCGCAGGATCGATGTCGAGCCGTTGAGCCTCACCGACTTCCGCAGCGACGGCCACCGCTGGATGCTGCGGTCAAGCGGCGTGCCGGTGGCCGCCAAGGCCGCCCGGTCTCAGAGCGGCAAGGCGGCGTCCTGATATCGGGTGCAGGGCGGCGCCCGAGTTGTCGGGAGTCATGTTTCGCCGATCCGCGGGCTGCGACCCAAAATTCCTGGCGAAGCCCCAAGTGGCGCAAATCCATGCTGTAAAAGACGGTTGATTTGAAAACACGTTCCGCGTGTTCGAGGGTAAGTATAGTAATCTTATCGACATTGGGAGCAGGAGCCGCCGCTCATCGCCGCAATCGCTCGCGGCTGGCTGTGACCTTAACGGCACAAAGCTTGCTAAAGTGGCCCCTGCGGCGTGAAAACGAAGCAAAATCAAGGTTTCTCGGCTTGTATATCATGTCAGTAGAATTTATGTGTCGAAGCAGCTTGCACGCGGCGGGGAGGCACGTCAGGCGTTTCGCAACCGATGGTTCTGGGCCATCGCCTGACAGAGAAACATTCGGTCTATGCTCACCAAAAAAGGCAAGTACGGCCTCAAGGCGCTGGTCCATCTGGCGCATCTGCCGGTGGGACAGCTCGCCTTCGTCGGCGACATCGCCAGCGGCAACAACATCCCGAAGAAATTTCTCGACGCCATTCTGGGCGAATTGCGCAATGCCGGTTTCGTCCAAAGCCGCAAGGGCAAGGATGGCGGCTATCGCCTGGCGCGCCCGGCCGACGAGATCAAGGTCGGCCATGTCGTGCGCGTGCTCGACGGACCGCTGGCGCCCATCCCCTGCGCCAGCCGCACCCAGTATCAGCGCTGTGAAGACTGCAATGAGGCGACATGCCAAGTCCGACATCTGATGCTCGAGGTCCGGCAGGCGATCGCCGAGGTGCTCGACCAGCGCACGCTGGCCGAGATGCGCGACATCGTCCTCGACGACCTTCCGGTCGCGAGGGACATCGACGAGCTGGCGCCGGCGCAAAAGGTCCCCGCCTGATCCTGAGCGTGCTCGCATGAGCGTTGCGCGCGCCAATTCGATCATCCCCAGCTCGATCATCATCGTCGGCGGCGGCGGCAGCGGCGTCGTGTTGGCCGCGCATCTGCTGAAGTCGCCCAACCCGGACCTTCGCGTCACGCTGATCGAAAAGCGTCCGCATTTCGGCCAGGGCATCGCCTATTCGACGCTTTTGTCGGCGCACGTGCTGAATGTCAGCGCTGCGGGGATGAGCGCCTATGCCGACGATCCCCTGAATTTCTGGCGCTGGTTGCAGGGGCGCGGCCTGATAAGCCAGGAACAGACGCCGCAGACACCCTTCTATGCGCCGCGCAGCGTCTATGCCCGCTACCTCAAGGAAGTGCTCGACGAGCTCGAAGCGCGCGAAAAGGAAACCGGCCGTCTCAGGCTAATTCGCGAGGAAAGCCTGTCGATCTCGCCGACATCGTCCGGCGTCGAAGTGGTGCTCGCCAACGGCACCAGCGTCGTCGCGCATCTGGCGGTGCTTGCCACCGGCCATGACGAGCAGCCCGGCGCCGGCCAGGGCCACGCCATCCGCATGGGCACCGAGGCCGACACCGCGCTCGATCCTCAAGCCCGCGTGCTGGTGCTGGGCACCGGGCTCAGCATGGTCGATGCCTTCCTGTCGCTCGAGCAGCGCGGCCATCGCGGCGAGATCGTCGCCGTATCGCGGCGCGGCCTGCTGCCGTCGCCGCACCGCAAGGGCAACCCGATCAAGCTCGACGTCGCCGACATTCCGCTCGGCACGCAGCTCTCCTATTTCGTCGGCTGGTTCCGCGACCTGATCCGCGAAAACCAGAAGGCCGGCATCGACTGGCGCGACGTCGTCGATGGGCTGCGACCCTTCAATCAGAAGATCTGGCAGAACTGGCCGTCCTCTGCCAAGCGCCGCTTCGTCGAGCACACCAAGGCCTGGTGGGACATCCATCGCCATCGGCTGGCGCCCGAGGTGCATGCCCGCGTCACCGAAGCGGTGCGCACCGGCCGCATCCGCCCGGTCGCCGGCCGTGTCGTCGGCATCGAGGCTGGCGATGGATTCACCGTCGGCATCCAGTCTCGCCACACAAAGGCGCTGGAAACGCTGCAGGTCGCCCGCATCTATGATTGCACCGGCATCGCCCGCGACATCTCGACGACGTCGAACAGCGTCGTGCGCTCGCTGGTCGACCGCGGCCTGGCGCGGCCCGACCCGCTGCGGCTTGGCCTCGATGTAACGGCCAAGTGCGAAATCATCGCCGGCGACGGCACCGCATCGGCCAAGATCCTCGCCGTCGGGCCGCTGACCCGCGGCACCTTCTTCGAGATCGACGCCATCCCCGACATCCGCGTGCAATGCGCTAGGCTGAGCAAGCAGCTGCTGGGGTAAAGCTGTTGACGTCGGCGGGATAGCACTCCCCTCAGAGGGGAGTGGGAAGGATCGCTACGGAGGGTGTTGGGCTTGAGTCCAAAGCCCGCCTCAAACTGGAATTCCATTCCCCCTCTCGCCGGTTGATTGGCACGATCTACCTTCTTTCCGACTGCAAACGGCCGGAAAAGAAGCTACGCTGCCGCTCTGCCCCCGAGGCGGTCGCTTGTTCAAGGGAGCACATCGACATGAGCGAGCACAGAAAAGCTGCGCCAGGCAGTTCGGACGGCACGTTATCGCGCCTGCGTCCGCCATACGCCTCGGTGCTCGACCTCATCGGCCAGACGCCGGTGGTCGAATTGACCAAATTCGACACCGGCAAGTGCCGGCTGTTCATCAAGCTTGAAAGCCAGAATCCAGGCGGCTCGATCAAGGACCGCATTGCGCTGTCAATGATTGCCGCGGCCGAGAAGGAAGGCAAGCTCAAGCGCGGCGGCACCATCGTCGAGGCGACCGCCGGGAATACCGGCCTCGGCCTCGCCCAGGTCGGCATCCCCAAGGGCTACCGCATCATCCTCGTCGTGCCCGACAAGATGTCGCGCGAAAAGATCCAGCATCTGCGCGCGCTCGGCGCCGAAGTGCGCATGACGCGCTCCGATGTCGGCAAGGGCCATGCCGAATATTACCAGGACATGGCCGAGAAGATCGCATCGGAAACGCCCGGCGCCTTCTACGCCAACCAGTTCGCCAACCCGGCCAACCCCGAGGCGCATGAGACCACCACCGGACCGGAAATCCTTGCCCAGCTCGACGGCGACCTCGACGCCGTGGTCGTCGGCGTCGGCTCCGGCGGCACGCTGACCGGGCTTGGCCGCTACTTCGCCAGAACATCGCCGAAGACCGAAATGGTGCTGGCCGATCCCGTCGGATCGGTGCTGGCGCCGCTGATCAAGACCGGCAAGATGGAAGAGGCCGGCAGCTGGACCGTCGAAGGCATCGGCGAGGATTTTGTGCCGCCCAATGCCGATCTGTCGCTGGTCAGGAAAGCCTATTCCATCCCAGACAAGCAGAGCATGCTGGCCGTGCGGGACCTGCTTTCGAAGGAAGGCATTCTCGCCGGCTCGTCTTCCGGCACGCTGCTGTCGGCCGCGCTTCGCTATTGCCGCGAGCAGACGACAGCAAAACGCGTCGTCACCTTCGTCTGCGACAGCGGCAACAAATATCTGTCCAAGGTGTTCGACGATTTCTGGCTGGCCGAGCAGGGGCTGGCCGAACAGGAACAGCATGGCGATCTGCGCGACCTCGTCATGCGCTCGCACCGCACCGGCGACACCGTTTATGTCGGCCCCGACGAAAGCCTGCTCAACGCCTATGGCCGCATGCGCCGCTCCGATGTCTCGCAGCTGCCGGTGCTGGACAACGGCAAGCTGGTCGGCATTATCGATGAGGGCGATATATTGGCCAAGGTCGACGGCCCCTATGACGGTCGCTGGGACCGCTTCAACGCCCCGGTGCGCACCGCCATGACCTCCAATCTGCACACGCTGCAGGCCAGCCAGACGCTGGATGCGCTGCTGCCGGTGTTCGACCGCAACGAGGTCGCCATCATCTTCGATGGCGACGAGTTCGTCGGCCTGATAACCCGTATCGACCTGATCAACCATTTGAGGCGCGCACGATGACTGCTGAAACATCCCCATCGGGCAAGAACCGCCTGGCTTTTTCCACGCGCACCATCCATGGCGGCCAGAGCCATGACCCGCTGACCGGCGCGGTGATGGTGCCGATCTACGCGACCTCGACCTATGGCCAGCAGTCGCCCGGCGTGCACAAGGGGTTTGAGTACGCCCGCAGCCAAAACCCGACCCGCTTTGCCTTCGAGCGCGCGGTGGCCGATCTCGAGAGCGGCTCGGCCGCCTTTGCCTTTGCTTCCGGCCTGGCGGCGATCTCGACCGTGCTCGAGCTGCTCGACAGCGGCGCCCATATCGTTGCAACCGACGACATCTATGGCGGCTCGTTCCGGCTGATGGAGCGGGTGCGCAAGCGCTCGGCCAATCTGCAGGTGAGTTTTGTGGACTTCACCGATCTGGCGGCGGTGGAAGCAGCGATCCGTCCGGAGACAAAACTGCTCTGGGTTGAAACCCCGACCAATCCGCTGCTGCGTATCGTCGACCTCGAAGGCGTTGCGGCGCTCGCCAGGCGCAAGGGCGTATTGACGGTCGCCGACAACACGTTCTGCAGCCCCTACATCCAGCGGCCGCTGGAACTCGGCATCGACATCGTCGTGCACTCGACGACGAAATATCTCAACGGCCATTCCGACATGGTCGGCGGCGTCGCCATCGTCGGCGACAACAAGGATCTCGCCGCCCAGCTGAAATTCCTGCAGAACGCCATCGGAGCCATCTCCGGTCCCTTCGACAGTTTTCTCGCGCTGCGCGGCATCAAGACACTGGCGCTCAGGATGGAGCGGCATTCCACGAACGGCCTGAAGATTGCGCAGTGGCTGGAGGCGCGAAAAGATGTGCGCCGCGTCGTCTATCCCGGCCTGGCCAGCCATCCGCAGCACGCCATCGCCGTCCAGCAGATGCATGCCTTCGGCGGCATGATCTCGGTCGACCTCGACCGCGACCTGGCCGGCACCAAACGCTTCCTCGAACGGACGCAACTGTTCACGCTGGCTGAAAGCCTCGGCGGCGTCGAAAGCCTGATCGAACACCCGGCGCTGATGACCCACGGCTCGATCCCGGCGGAAAAGCGCGCGGAAATCGGCATTTCGGATTCGCTGGTGCGGTTGTCGGCGGGGATCGAGGATGGCGATGATCTGATCGCCGACCTGGACCAGGCGCTGCGGGGGTAGGCGTACCGGATGCGTACCGATGACAATGAGGGGCGGCGATGACCGTCGAGAGTAAATCCCAATCCGCCGCGCGTTAACACATTCAGCAGCCTTTGCTTAACCCTTCGCCGCTATGTCCCGCCTGGGGAGGCATGGCGAGAGTGAGTGTGATGGACAACAACCCGGAAAAGCGCAGCGAATGGCGCGCCATCTTTTATGTGCAGGCCCGCGTGGCCATCCTGTTCGTCCCGGTCGTCGCCAGTCTTCTGATCATTGCCGCACTTGCCGGCAACGACCACAATCCCAATGCCATAGACCGCACGGTTACTGGCTCGGTGAAATAGGCGCAGCGGTCGGCCGACAGTCGGCCGCCTCAGAAAAACTGCGGGATCGGGCCGTTCTGCGGCGTCACGTCGCCTTCCAGGTCGATGAACGCCTCGTCGACAAAGCACCAGGCCCAGCCTTCCGGCGGGTCGTAGCCTTCGATGATAGGGTGCTTGGTGGCGTGGAAATGCTTGGTGGCGTGGCGGTTGGGCGAGTCGTCGCAGCAGCCGACATGGCCGCAGGTGCGGCAGAGCCTGAGATGCACCCACATGGAGCCGCTCTTCAGGCACTCCTCGCAACCGAGCGCGCTCGGCGTCACCGTCCTGATGTCGCGCGTGTGTTTGCATTCATCCATTATGCTCTCCTGGCCAGTTCGGGCGCTGCTGCGTCGGGTCGCGCGAGATAGGCGTGCAAGGCAGCCACCACCTGGGCGCCTTCGCCGACGGCGGCGGCGACCCGCTTGACCGAGCCGGAGCGCACGTCGCCAATGGCGAACACGCCGCTGCGGCTGGTCTCCATCTGGCCCGCCCCTATGTCGGCGCCGGTGCGCACGAAGCCCCTGGCGTCGAGCGCGATATCGCACCCAGCCAGCCAATCGGTGTTGGGGTCGGCGCCGATGAACAGGAAGAGATGCTGGATCGGGCGCGTCTCGACGCCGCCGGGGTTGCGCCAGCGCAACTGGGTGAGATTGCCGCCTTCGCCTTCCAGCGCCTCGATCTCGGTCTCGCCAAGCACCTCGATGTTGGCTTGCGCCTCGATACGCTCGACCAGATAGCGCGACATGGTTTCCCTGAGGCCGCCGCGGCGCGCCAGCATCGTCACCTTGCGCACCTGGCTGGCGAGATAGACCGCCGCCTGCCCCGCCGAATTGCCGGCGCCGACCAGCGCCACTTCTTGCCCTGTGCATAGCCGCGCCTCGATCGGCGAGGCCCAGTAATGCACCGACGTGCCCTCGAACTCGCCCAGCTTGGCGACGTCGAGGCGGCGGTAGCGGGCGCCGCTGGCGATCACCACCGTGCGCGCGCGCAGGCTTTCACCGTCGCCGACGGCGAGCGTGTAGCCCTCGCCTGCTGCACCGAGCAGCTTGGCCTCGTCGGGGATGAGTATTTCGACGCCGAATTTCTGCGCCTGGTTGTAGGCGCGCGCCATCAGCGCCATGCCGGAAATGCCGGTGGGGAAACCCAGATAGTTCTCGATGCGCGCAGAGGCGCCGGCCTGGCCGCCGAAGGCGCGGCAATCGAGCACGATGGTCGACAGCCCTTCGGATGCCGCATAGACCGCGGCCGCCAGCCCCGCCGGCCCGGCGCCGACAATGGCGACGTCATAGACCATGTCGGGATCGATCGGCCGCAGCAGGCCGATGCAGCGGGCAAGTTCGGTTTCGCGGGGATTGTGCATCAGCTTGCCGTTGGGGCAGAGCACGATCGGCAGATGGTGCGGGTCAACATGAAAATGCTCAATCAGCGTCTTGGCGCACGGGTCGCTGTCGGAATCGAGCGCGCGGTGCGGCTGGCCGCTGCGGCGCAGAAATCCCTGCAGCCGCAGCGTGTCGCCATTGCCGGCCGGGCCTACGATGATCGGTCCGCTGTTGCCGCTTTCCAGGAGCCCGACGCGGCGCAGGATCAGCGCCCGCATGATCCGCTCGCCAAGGCTTGCCTCCTGCACCATCAGGTCGCGCAGCCGCTGCGAGGGGATGACGAAGGCCTCGACCGGCTCGGCCGCCTCCGCATTGACCAGCGACGGCCGGCTGGAAAGCTGCGCCAGCTCGCCGATGAAATTGCCGGGACCATGAGTGACGATGGTCTCGCGCCGGCCGGGCCTGACATCCTGGGTGATATCGACCGTGCCCGACAGGATGACGATCAGCCCCGGCGCCACGGTGCCGGCGGTGACGATGTGCTCGCCGGCGGCATAGGAACTCGCGTCGCCGAACCGGCGCATGCGCTCGATATCGGCGTCGCCCAGGATGGGAAACATCTGGTCGCGGCGGGTGACGGTGATCGGCTGGGTGGGTGGGGCCATAGGTGCGAGCGTAGCGCCACGGCCGCCGGGTTTGAAGTGGTTTGTTGGGGGACTGGCCGGAAGGGGAGGTGGCTCCCGCGCCAGCTGGTTCGGATGCTTCGCATGGCCCCGCGCTGCAAGGCAAACAGCGCGCCGACCAGTGCGACCTTTATAAGGGCGAGCCCGAGCAGTACCGCCAGCAGTCCTCGCTCACCAGTATGCTGCAAGAGCAGCGCGCCGACGGTCGGCGCCGGGCTATCGCGTTACGCCAAGCGCCTGGGGTGCGGTGGTATCCTTGGGCTCCGCGAAGGCAGATCCTGGCGAAATCCCATTCGTCACATTTTTGTAGAGCGCTATCGGATGCGGGCGCCCTACCAGATATCCTTGGATTTCGGGGCATCCTTCCTTCATCAGGAAGGCACGCTCGTCCTCTGTTTCGACACCCTCCGCGATGACAGGCAAGGCCAGCGCATTCCCCAGGCTGAGTATCGTGCGCACGATGGCGGCCGATTGGACATTCGAGCCGACACCCGAAACAAAACTGCGATCGATCTTGATCTTGTCGAAGGGAAACGCCTGCAACGAGGACAGTGAGGCATACCCCGTGCCAAAATCATCCATCGAGACCCTGACGCCCAACGCCTTCAACCTCCGCAAAACCGACAAGGCAGTTGCCCGGTCGCGGATGAGAACCCCTTCCGTGATTTCCAGTTCCAGCCGCCCCGGAGCAAGGCCGGTCTCGTAGAGGATAGAATGAACGAGGCCTACCAGGTCCCCGAAACGGAATTGCACGGGAGAGAGGTTGACGGCGATCTGCAGCGGTGAGGGCCAGGAGGCCGCGTCTCTGCACGCCTGCCTGAGCGTCCATTCACCTATCTCAACGATCGTGCCATCCTGTTCGGCAAGCGAGACAAACGCGTTTGGGGAGATGAGCCCATGCTTTGGATGGTGCCATCGGGCGAGTGCCTCGAAGCCGAAGATTTCGCCGTCCATCCTGGCTTGCGGCTGATAATGAAGCACAAGTTCGCCATGGGCGACCGCAGAGCGCAAATCTCGCTGCAAGGCGTAGCGCTCTCTTAGCCGCTTATCCATCTCAGGATCGAAGAATTGCACCATTCGACGGCCGTCCGCCTTGGCCCGGTAGAGCGCTGCGTCGGCATTTGCCATCAGCGCCGCTGCATTCTCTCCGTCTTTCGGATAGATCGCCGCCCCGATGCTCACCCCGATCGAAATGTGCTGGCCCCGGATCTCGAATTTGCCTGCCGCCGATTCGAACAGACGGTCCGCAACGTCCTTGGCACTCGCGGACCGGTCATCCATGGCCAGGACAACCGTGAATTCGTCGCCGCCCATGCGCGCGATAAAGGCCTCAGGCGCCGCAGTTTGGAGACGCCAGGAGATGGTGCAAAGCAGATCGTCGCCGGCGGCGTGCCCGAAAACGTCGTTCGCCTCTTTAAAATGGTCAAGGTCGATGCTGAAGACGGCAAAGCTGGCGTGCGTTGCTTTTGCACGCTCGAGCGTCGTGGCCAGGTGTGCTGCAAGCGCGGCTCGGTTCGCCAGCCCGGTAAGCGGATCGTGGTGCGCGAGATGCGCGATTTCCTCGTGCCGTGCCATCAGTTCGCTGCGCGCTACGTTCATGTTCTCGCGCGCGTCGTCCAGGCCGTGGGCGGCTTCCCTCACCTTGTCCTGGAGCAGGTTGAAGCTTTCGGCCATTTCTCCAAGTTCGTCACGAGAGTTTACGGTAACCGGCATGATGTTCACGGAGGCGTGCGCCGCAGCGAGGTCTCCCCGCCCCAGGGCGACCATGGCAAGAGAGAAATCCTTCAGCGTTCCGGATGTCAGACGCTTTGCCGCGTTGCTCACCTCGGTTGCCGAATGGGTGATCATTCCCGGCAAGATCAGGCCAACGCTGATGGTCAGCAGCGCGACAACGACAAAAATGTCCTCCAGCGCGGCGACCAATGAAGTGTCGCCTTGGGGAACGCTGCCGATCGCCAGGAAATAGCCGGCACCGTCAAGCACGAGCACAAAAAGCATGGCTCCGGTAAGCTTCAGGTGAAGCGTATGTGGCAGCAAGGGTAGACCGAGTGCGTATCGATCCTCCATCGTGCGCCAGGCGTAGAGCGCAGCACCCGAATATGCCAAAGCCAGACCGAACAGGACGGTAGGAAGGCCAAATTGCTGAAATCCCAGTATGGCAGTCAACAGCCATATTGCAGCCGCGCCTACGCCAAGGATGATCGTTCCCCTGGGAGCCCGGAAGGGTCGCTCGGCTTCGGGACTGTCACGGCGCAAGAGCCAGACTGCGATGTTTGGCATGCAGATGCTGATCAGGTACGTGAAATTGGCCGCGGCGATCATCCAGAGCGGATACCCGCACAGCATGAAGCCGATTGCCGCGGCAGCTGTGAGCAGCGTTGCCGCCCAGGGACAATCTGTTGAGGTGCGCCTGGCCAGGAAGCTCGGCAGCAGGCCGTCTTCGCTCAGCTGCGCAAGGGTCCGCGCGGCGCCTGCCAATGGCTGCAACGTTCCATGGAACATGTTCAGCATGATGAGCCAGATGGCGGCCGCCTTGCCGAAACTCCCCAACAAGGGCGCAAAGGTAGGCCCAAGAGCTATGGCGAGGTCGGTGCCGAGCGGCTCCGGCCCGAGCACACCCAGCCAGACAACCGGCAGGACCAGGAAATAGACGCCGGCCATTGCGGCGCTGGCCCACATCGCCAGAGGAATGTTGCGGTTGGGATCGATGGTTTCGCCAACATGGCAGGCTGCAGCCTCAAATGCCGGTGCGGCAAACCCGATCAGGTACAGTCCCGCCATCACCGACGTGATGTCGCCGAACAGGCCGGTAAACGGGCTGGTCAGGGCAAAATCCGTCGCCTGCCGCCAGTCGACCGAGCCACTGATGACCGGGACGAGGGATGAGAGAAACGCAAGCGTCGCGGAGGCAGTGGCGATCGGGATCGCCAGTTGGACCACCCACTTGATTCCACACAGGTTGACCGCCGTAAAGAATGCGATGAGCCCGCAGGCGACCGCCTCCACGGGGAGGCCCGGCAGGTACCATTGCTGTATTGCAGACGCTGAAAGAACCGCTGTCAGTCCGCAGGTCGGCACCCAACCCCACCAATAGCAGGTGCCCGTCAGAGCCGAGAGAACGGGACTGTAAGGTCGGAAGGCTTCGGCGCACGCTGCAGAGATACCGCCGACGCGGTTTGGCCACATGAGAACCAATTCGGTCCACGCAGGCGCGGCGGCCCAGCTTAGAAGCAGACCAACAACGAGCAAAGGAACCGCAGCGCTTCCTTGACCGGGAATATTCCCCTGGCCGACAAAAAGGGCGGCAATCAGAAACAGGCTTTGATTGCTGCCACCCATGGCGAGCGCTGTCGTGCCCATCCATCCCAAGGTTCTCGGGTGCGGTCGTGAAGGCGTGAGGCCCGGCATTCAGAGACATCCATTCGAGTGCGGAGCGCTGTCTGACTGGCGAATGTAACCTGCGGAGATATGTCTGTCGAACGTCGCGCTCCCAAGTCAAAGTTGGACCTTAGGCGAGACATATTAAGACTTCCTACCAAACCAGATCCGCCTGATGATCACTGTCAACTTGCGGTGGCTGCGGTTCAATCATGCTGATGCCGGCCCCAAGGCCTTGATCTCCTCAGATCTGGGATGTCATTTTCAATTTTATCTATCGCCCACTATGGAAGAGCGATCGAATAGTCGCGAATACAGCCTAATATCGATTATTATCGACAAATCTCGTGATTGCGGCGCTATCATCCGAAGGCGGCTGAAATCGACTGTAGATCGCTAATCACATTGACCGCTTTTGACTTCGTACCTCGCCATCGCGGGCAAAGACCGAGACTTCACGCCGTGCCTCAAGCTGGAGCTAACTTGTGCGAGCACGCCCATAGCCCTGCGTTGCAGGGCAAACAGCGCGCCGACCACGCTGGGCGCGGCGGTCGGCCTCGGCGCGCTGGTGGGTCCTTCCCAGGCCGGCGCCCGTACGGTCGATATGGCGATCGCTCGCTACCATCATCCGATCTGCACCAAACTGGCCTCGGTGACATTTCTGACCATAGGCGTGGCGACGCTCTGGACCGGCCTGCCCGGTTCTGCCGGCCGCGGTGATTTTCTATGGCGCCCGCATCGGCTAGCATGGCCGAGTATCGTCACATGCGGCGACATGGTGTTCTGGACGATGCTTGAGCACGACGCGACCTCGCCAGCGGGCACGCCTTCGACGCCGGCCCGTAGCAGGAATGTGTTCAGCACCAGAACACTTGGGATCAGCGTTGCGGGAGCCTGCACACGTGAGTACTCCGCCTCACAAGCCTTCCGGCTGGTCCTCGAGGACGAACGACGCTGCAATCAGGTCATCGCCACTGATGCGGCCACTGCCGCCAACCATGATGGATGCGACTTTCTGAAAGGTCTTCATGTCGGCCTCTGTTATGCGCGCATCGCGCATTCTCGCCCTGAGAGAACCCAAGCGGGTATCAAGGGCTGGCGATGTCTCGACGTCATCGATCATCTTCGATCATCCTGGAGCGCAATGTGAAATCCGCTGCCCGCCGCCATGGCCGGCGGCGGGCGGCAGCTATTCGATCAGTCGTAGACCTTCACAATTTTCCGGGTGCTGGGATCGACCAGGACGGTGCGGTTGTCGACCACGACGTAGCGGTATTTGACGTTGGGAACTTCGTGCAGCTCGACCGTATCAGGCAAGGCACTGCCGACGTTCAGCTCCACGCCCGGGATCTTCACCGAAGCCAGCGGCTGCTTTTTTACGTATTCGCGGACGACCGTATCCTGCTCCGGTGTGATGACGACATCCTGAGCTGCGGCGGCGCCGACCCCAGCCAAAAGCAACAAGCCTGCAGCGGCACTTGCAAAGTGGATTTTCATGGTTTTCTCCTCGCGTAATCCGGCGACGGCACCACGCCTGTTCGCCGAGGGACCGAACTTGAGATCAGCCAGATTGTTCCTGTGACTTCAGTCCGCGGCGAACCAGACCAAAGTCGGATATCAGCTAAGACCCAAGTCCCGAGGCGGAACGTTCAAGCGGGGCAGGCGTTTCCCAAATGCAACTAAATAAAACAGGAGAGGAACACATGGCAGACGGCCCAACTGTTGTTAATTCTGGGGGTGGCGGCGGCACTGCGATTGCTGTTGTTCTTGCACTTATTGCGGTCGTAGTGTTGCTTATTTTTACCGGCGTCATCAATATCCGCGGCGACGGCGGCAAGGATATCAACGTCAAGGTTGAAGCGCCAAAGGTGGAAGCTCCGGCTGCACCCGCGAAGCCTGCGGCACCTGCCCCAGCCCCTGCGAGTGGCGGCTGATCTGCTCGCATCCACGCTTCCGAACTGACCTATGAAAAGGAAATTCCCATGACCAGATATTTCGTCAGCGCCGCCGGCGCCCTCGTCCTTATGGCGGGCATCGGCACCTCGTTTGCCGAGGACGTCATTGTTCTCAAGCCCGAACAACAGACGGTCGTTCGCGAATATATCCATAAGCAAAAGCTGGCATCAGTCAGTTTGCTCGGCGTCGAACTCAATGTCGGCACGGCACTTCCAGACACTGTCGAGCTCCACGCAATCGACGTTCCGGATGTCCGCTACAAGTATACGGTTGTCGGAGATCATGCGGTTCTCGTCGATCCCGACACGCGCAAGGTCGTGCAGATCATCGAATAACGCGCGAGCCCGCCGCTCCGGTCTGGAGCGGCGGGCTGTGGCTACCCTGTGAAAGTCTACGGGCAGCCTTTTCTCAACGGGAGGATGTCTGATGTTTAGCGACAAGGAAACTTGGGTCCTGGAAGCTGCCTTACTCGCGGCAATTCCAATTTGCGTAGCCGTCACCGCACTCGTGGCATTTTTGACCGCGGCCTGGATATGAATCGCTTCCTGTTTGTGATGGGCGACTTTCTATCCCGGCCACCGGGCTTCTATGTCCTTCTTGTAGCCATGCTGCTCTGTACTGCGTTGGTGCCATTCGGCCTGACGAATGTGGTCACCTACGCATTGTCGGTAGCGGCCATCGTGATCACCGGCGTTGTGCTGATCCAGGGTTACCGCGACACGGCCGCCATTCACGCCAAGCTTGATGAGATTATCGTTTCGCTGAATGAGACCAGAAACGATGTCGTCGGCTTGGAGCATGCCGAGCCGGAGGAGATTCGGGAGAAGCTCCAGACACTCGAAGAAGAAGCAATGAAAGCGGTTCGCCCGCCGCATTGACCCTCCGCTGGACTATCTGTCATCCATCAGCAAAAAAGCCCGGGAAACCGGGCTTTTGCTTCGCATCTAAATCATTTCGGATTTATCCGAAACGGGAATTTGGTGCCCAGAAGAGGACTCGAACCTCCACTCCTTGCGGAACACGGACCTGAACCGTGCGCGTCTACCAATTCCGCCATCTGGGCTGGTGCGGGCTCATGTAAGCGGGCAAACGATATGTGTCAACGCGCTTTTTCGAGGGCCGCTGCCTGCCGGCTTAGTTTCCCAGGGGTCAGCGCCGCCCCTCACCTGCCTGCCGGCATCCTCTCCCCGTACAGTGACGGGGAGAGGGGCGCTCTCATCGATGATTTTCGCCGGTCACCTGCGTCACAAGAAGAGCGCCGAGGCTGCGGCCAGCCCTTTCTCCCCGTCACTATACGGGGAGAAATGCCCGGCAGGGCAATGAGGGGCAGCGCCGACTTGGCGAATGCGTTGGCCGAAAACCTCACCCCTCCAGCACGTCCTTCGACGCCACGGTGGAATCGGCGTTGAGCTTGTAGATCACCGGCACGCCGGTGCCGAGCTCGAGCTTGACGATCTCCTCGCCGCTCTTGCCGTCCAGCGCCATGATCAGTGCGCGCAGCGAATTGCCATGCGCGGCGACCAGCACGGTGCCGCCTTTCAGAACATGCGACTGCATGTCGTGCAGGTAATAGGGCCAGACGCGGGCGCCGGTGTCCTTCAGGCTTTCGCCGCCGGGCGGCGGCACGTCGTAGGAGCGGCGCCAGATATGCACCTGCTCCTCGCCCCACTTCTGGCGCGCGTCGTCCTTGTTGAGGCCGGAGAGGTCGCCATAGTCGCGCTCGTTCAGCGCCTGATCCCGGATCGTCTTCAAATCGCTCTGGCCGACGGCGTCTAGAATGTGCTGGCAGGTCTTCTGCGCCCGGATCAGCGCCGAGGTGAAGGCGATGTCGAACTTCAAGCCGCGCGCCTTGAGCTTCTGGCCGGCTTCCTTGGCCTCCTTGTGGCCCTGCTCAGTCAGGTCGACATCGCGCCAGCCGGTGAACAGGTTCTTCAGGTTCCATTCGCTCTGGCCGTGGCGCACGAGCACGAGAGTTCCCGACATGTTTGCTCCTTCAAAATTATGGATAGTTTAGCTCAAGCCGAGCACGTCCCGCATGGAATAAAATCCGGGCTTTTTACCGCGCGCCCAGAGCGCGGCCTTGACCGCGCCGCGGGCAAAGATGGCGCGGTCCTCGGCATGGTGCGACAGCGTGATGCGCTCGCCGGTTCCGGCCAGGATGACGCTGTGGTCGCCGACCACCGAGCCGCCGCGCAAGCTGGCAAAGCCGATCGTTCCTGGCTTGCGCACGCCGGTATGGCCGTCGCGTGACCGCACATCGTTGCCGGCAAGGGAAATGCCGCGTCCCGCCGCCGCCGCTTCGCCGAGCAGCAAGGCGGTGCCCGACGGCGCGTCGACCTTGTGCTTGTGATGCATTTCGAGGATCTCGATGTCGAAATCCTCTGGACCGAGCGCGCGCGCGGCCTGCTCGACCAGCACCGCCAGAAGATTGACGCCGAGGCTCATATTGCCGGATTTGACGATCGTCGCGTGGCGCGCCGCGGCCTCGATCCTGGCGTCGTCTTCCGCCGAGCAGCCGGTGGTGCCGATGACATGGGCAATGCGTGCCTGCGCGGCATAGCCTGCGAATTCGACGGTGGCTGCCGGCATGGTGAAATCGAGCACGCCGTCGGCCTTGGCGAACACCGGCAGCGGATCGTCGCCGATCGTCACATTGATGATGCCGATGCCGGCAAGCTCGCCCGCATCCCTGCCGAGATAGGGCGATCCGGTTCGTTCGACCGCGCCGACGACGCGGGCGCCGGGGATCGAATGGATGGCGCGGATCAGCGTCTGGCCCATGCGGCCGGCCGCCCCCACCACCACCAGGCCCATTTCGCCGGATTCGCTCATGCTGTTCTCCCCACCGCCTTCTTGGCGCGGCTGCGCCGGACCGGAGTTTGGACGGGCTTCGAGTCGTCGACAAGCCCCAGTCCGTTCTTACCTTGAATGCGGTGGAAGCGGGCGTAGACACTGTTTGGATCGGCCATCAGTGCGGCATGGGTGCCTTCCTCGACCAGGCGCCCCTCTTCAAGCACGATAATGTGGTCGGCGTTGACGACCGTCGACAGGCGATGCGCTATCACGATGGTGGTGCGCCCTTCCATCACATGGGTCAGCGCCTCCTGGACTCGCGCCTCGGCCTCGTTGTCGAGCGCCGAGGTCGCTTCGTCGAGCAAAAGGATCGGCGCGTTGCGCACGATCGCCCGCGCAATCGAGACGCGCTGGCGCTGGCCGCCGGAAAGTGTCGAGCCGCCCTCGCCGACGGGCGTGTCGTAGCCCTGCGGCTGCTGACGGATGAACTCGTCGGCCGCCGCCAGCACCGCCGCCCGCTCGATCTCGGCGTCGGTCGCCGAAAGTCGGCCAAAACGGATGTTGTCGCGTATGCTGCCTTCGAACAGATAGGGCGCCTGCGAGACATAGGCGATCGAGCCGCGCAGCGAGTGCTTGGTGACTTTGGAAATGTCCTGGCCATCGATCTCGATCGAACCCTTGTCGACATCGTAGAAGCGCTGCAGCAGCGCCACGAGCGTCGTCTTGCCGGCGCCCGAGGCCCCGACCACCGCGGTAACCTTGCCGGCCGCGGCGGTGAAACTCAGGTTCCTGATCACCGGCATGTCGGCGCTGTAGCCGAACGTCACATTGTCGAAGCGAACCTCGCCGGTGGTGATCCTGGCTTCGACCGCGTCGGGCGCATCGCCCTGTTTAGGCTCCAGGTCGAGCAGCTCGTAAATCATCCGGGCGTTGACCAGGGCACGTTCCATACCGACCTGCGTACGAGCCAGGCGCCGTGCCGGATCGTAGGCCATGATCAGCGCGGTGATGAAGGAAAACACAGCGCCTGGTGGTTGTCCGAGCACCAGCGCCCGGTAGCCGGAATAGGCAAGGACGAAGGTAATGGCGAGACCGCCCAAAATCTCGGAAATCGGCGACAGCCGCTCCGCGACCCGGGCGATCTTGTTGTTACGCTGCTCGGCCGTATCGGCCATGATGCCGATCCGGCGCGCCAGCTCTGCTTCCAGGGTGAAGGCCTTGACGATGGCAATGCCTTGGGTGGCCTCCTGCACGGACCCGTTCAGCCGCGAGTTGATCAGCACCGATTCCCGGTTGATGCGCCGCAATCGGCGGGTGATGTAGACGACGGCCCAGATCAGCGGCGGCCCGATCAGCAGCGAGCTGAGCGACAACACCGGATCCTGGTAGATCATGACGCCGACGAGGGCGATCAGCGAGACCGCGTCGCGGCTGATGGAGGTCAGCGTCAGCGACAGCAGATCGCGAACGCCGCCGACATTCTCGTTGACCTGTGCCGCCAGCCGACCGGAACGCGTATCGTTGAAGAAGTCGACGCCGAGCTTCATCAGATGGTCGAAGCTGCGCTTCTGGTAGCGGGCGACCAGATTGTTGCCGATCTTGGCCAACGCGACCGCCTGGCCGTAACCGGCGAAGCCGCGCAGCACGGAGGCGGCCATGAACCCGGCGCAGATCCAGACGATCATGTCGCCGCGTCGTTCGTAGAAGATCTCGTTGATCATCGGGGCCATGATCCACGCCGTGAAGGCGGTGGTGGCCGAAACAATCAGCAGGCAGCCGACGGCAACGACATAGGTCCAGCGATATTCACTACCGTTTTCGGCCAGGATGCGGCGCAGCACCGCAGTGACCTCAGCTGGCTGGACTTTCAGTTTGAGTGGACTTTGAGCGGTCAAATCGCGGGCGCTTCGTGGTTTGCTAGAGCATGATGCCGAGAAGTGTGAAGCGGTTTTCGGACGACATCATGCTCTATCTCTTTGATTTAGAGCCGGATGATTTCAGGTCGATTCGATCTGAAATCAACCGGCATCTAGGGATGCCAGGCTGGAATTCGGCCCCCTCTTAGCGCCCCGGCTACGGCTTGCCTATGGCGAAACTTCGTCGCGGCTCGAGGTCAGGGTCACGAAAGCGGCAGCCATTTCCAGGAACAGACCCATGTTCGGGACGAAATGGATTACGTGCGCCAGCGCCGCCCCGCGGTCTGGACGCCGAACAGCGACGGGTTGCGGGCATAGGCGGCAAGGCCCAGAAGCGCTGCCAGCGGGTGGGTGATGACATAGACCGGCATCGAGGCCATCAGCGCGCTGTGCGGCGCTTTGTCCTCGAAGGCGGCACGGAAACTGCCTTCCTTCAGTGCCGGAACGATCTTTTGCGCGATGCCGCCGGTCAAAAACACGCCGCCGCGGCTCATGAACACCAGCGCGAGGTCGCCGGCGGTGCGGCCGAGGCAGGTGACGAACAGCGCCAGCGCTTCCTCGGCAACCGGGTCGGTCTTGGCCAGCGCCGCCCCGGTGATTTCGGCCGGCGTGGTGAACGGCGCCGGCTTGCCGTCGGCCTTGGCGACCGCCCGGTAGACATTGACCAGACCGCGCCCGCACAGGATCTGCTCGCCCGAAATGCGGCCGTCCAGCTTTTCGATATGCGGGAACACCTCGAAATCGCGCGGCGTCCGCGGACCGATATCCATATGGCCGCCTTCGCCAGGCACCGGGATCCAGTGGTGGAGGGCATGAACCAACCCGGCGACGCCGAGGCCGGTGCCGGGGCCGAGCACGACGCGTCCGGCATTCTCCTCCGGCGTGCCGCCGCCGATCTTTTCCATATGCTCTTCGCCGAGCGCCACGACGGCCAGCGCCTGCGCCTCGAAATCGTTGAGCACGACGATGTCGCCCAGGCCCAGATTGGCAAACATCTGCTTCGGCTTCACCACCCAGGGACAGTTGGTAAGCGGGATCTCGTCGCCATCGACTGGTCCGGCGATCGCCAGCACTGCCGAATTCGGCCGGATGGACGATCGGTCGAGCACCGCCGCCTGGATCGCCTCGTCTATGGTGGCGAAATTGGCGGTTTGCACGATATGCGGCTCACCGGCTTCCGAATTTGCGTCGAGCACGATCGAAAAGCGCGCATTGGTGCCGCCGATGTCGCCGATCAGCACTGGAAACCGCAACGCGGTGTCGTCGTCGCCTGACATGCTCTTGCTCGTCCCCTTTGCGGCGCCGTTGCGACCGTTTCAATCGCCCGGTTTTTCAATCGCCCGGTGTTCAATCGCCCGGTGTTCAATCGATTGACTAGCGCATGGCCCCGGAAAGGGAAAGCGTCAGTTCGCCATCACTGTCCGACGTTTGCCGGCGGCCGTCGCCTTGGCAGGGGAATGCCGATCTCCGGCGTGGCGGTGAAGGCGTTGGCTGCGTTTGGCAAGCCGCCCGCATTGCCCGCAATAGGCGGAGGCGCGTCGGGTTCCGGCGCCCTGGCGGCGATCGGCACGCCGCCGCCGCGATAGGTGACGGCTTCGGCCGAGTCCGCGTCGGGCTGGTCAAGCACGAACTGGCATTGTTTCGGCAGGTTCGCCATCGTCATCAGGTCGCGCGCCTTGGGCGCATCCGGGTTCTTGTTGGGGCGCCACGGCTCCTCGGTAAACCACCAGGCCAGCGGCTTGCCGCAGCCGTCATCGTCGGGCGTCGCTTCCTGTCCCTTGCAGTTGGGCGAACCCGGCTGGCAGCCGATGCGGATGTGGAAATGATAGTCATGGCCCCAGAACGGCCGGATTTTTCTCAGCCAGGTACGGTCGCCGGTGACGGTGTCGCACAGCTTCTTCTTGATGCCTGGATTGACCAGGATGCGCTCGACTTCCGGATAGCTCGCGGCGCGCTTCAACAGCTTGGTATGTATCGGCTTCCACAGCCTGTCCTTCACCAGATGCGTCTTGTCGTCGACCATCAGCGTGGCGCTGATGTTTTCGCGCTCCTGGGTCGTAAGCTTGCGGTCGGGCATCGGCGTCAGCCAGATGTCGGCGTCGAGGCCGATCTGGTGCGAGGCGTGCCCGGTCAGCATCGGGCCGCCGCGCGGCTGCGAAATGTCGCCGATCAGAAGCCCCGGCCAGCCGTCGGCGGCGGCATCGCGCGACAGCTTCTCGATCAGCGCAATCATCGTTGGATGACCCCAGCGCCGGTTGCGCGAGGGACGCATCACCTCCCAGTTCTGGCCGTCCATCGGAATGGCGACGCCGCCGGTGAAGCAGCCCTTTGAATAGAAGCCGAAGGATTGCGCCGCAGCCACCGCCGGCAGCTTCTTGGCGCCGAACAGGTCTTTTGCCCGTGGCTCGGCCGTGATTGCGCCCGCCACCAGCCCGGCCAGCGCCACGATCGCCAGCGCCGCCGTCAGGAACGGCCGTCTGCCGGTCAAGGATCGCATCGAAATCGTCATGAACCCCACTGCAAAAGTCCGCAACACAATCGAATCATATCACCCTCGGGCTCGCGTTTCGATTATCAACCTTCATCGGGCTGCGCGGCTCGCCGTCGCGCCAGCTGCCGTCGGCCCACATCCGATCGAACGCCTGGCGGTAGTCCGGATAGCGGAACCGGTAGCCCGCTGCCTTGATCGCGGCGTTGGCGACGCGCTTGTTCTCGCCATAGAAGGACCGCGCCATGGGCGAAAGTTGGGCGGTCTCGAAAGGAATCTCCGGCGGCGGCTCGACGCCCATCAGCGAAGCGGCATAGGTGACGACATCCTGCGGCGGCGCCGGCTCGTCATCGGTGACGTTGAAAATGCCGCCTCTATTGCCGCCGATGAGGTGCCAGAGCGCACCGGCGATATCGTCGCAATGGATGCGGTTGAACACCTGGTCGGGCTTGACCAGCCGCCTGGCCGTGCCGTTTTCCAGATTGACCAGCGCGTTGCGTCCCGGCCCATAAATGCCGGAAAGCCGCAGGATCGCCACCGGCTTGCCGGTCTCGAGGCCAAGCTGCAGCCAGTCCCGCTCGGCCGCCACTCGCATCGACGAGCGTTTCGACACCGGCCGGCACTCGGCCGTTTCATCGACCCAGGCGCCGTCATAATTGCCATAGACGCCGACGGTCGAGAGATAGCCGATCCAGCGAAGCGCCGGCATCGCCTCGATCGCCTTGCGCGCGGCGAGAAGCACAGGGTCGCCGGCCTCCTCCGGTGCCACGGAGACGACGAGATGGGTGGTCTTTTCCAGCGCATCGCCGATTTCAGGGGCCAGGGCGCCGTCGAACAGCAGCGGCGCGATGCCGGCCTGCCGCAGCGCGTCGAATTTTTCCGATGAGCGCGTGGTGCCAAAAATGAGATTCGTGTGAAGAGGGACCCCCACCCTACCCCTCCCTACAAGGGGGAGGAAACGCTGCCGCGCGCTCTTACCGATCCCAGTCGCTGGGTCTGCCAATGTAGGCGCTTCCGCGAGTTCCCCTCCCCCTTGTGGGGAGGGGTTAGGGGTGGGGGTATTCGTAGTGCGCAAACCGTGCCAGCCCGCATTGGCCCGTGCAAAGGCTTTGCCCGAATAGCCGGCGCCGAAGATAAAAACCTGTTTTTCGCTCATGCGTGCGCCTCAATTGGCAATGCGGACAGCCATTCGCCCCGCACTGTCGTGTCGGTTTCAGTGTTCGAGTAGATCGCCGCCTGCCTGTTGAATTCGGCGGCCGGCACCAGCCGCGCCAGCGCCCAGATCGCCGCGCCGCGCACCAGCGGCGAGGCGTCGCCAAGGAGGGTGTGGACAGGGTCAGCCAGGAAAGTATCGCCGGAATTGCCGGCGGCAACCAGCACGTTGCGGACAAAGCGATCGCGGCCGATGCGCTTGATCGGCGAGCCGGAGAAAAAGGTCCGGAACGCCGTGTCGTCCAGCTGCAACAGCTCGCCCAGCGGCGGCTCGCGCAGTTCGTCGCGGGCAGCAAGCTTGGCTTCCGAAGCGGCGCGGGCAAACTTGTTCCACGGGCAGGCGGCGAGACAATCGTCGCAGCCATAGATGCGGTTGCCGATCTTTTCGCGGAATTCTTGCGGGATGGGCCCCTTGTTCTCGATGGTCAGGTAGGAGATGCAGCGCCTGGCATCGAGCCGATAGGGCGCCGGAAAGGCGTCGGTCGGGCAGGCGTCGAGACAGGCGCGGCAGGAACCGCAATGGTCTACCTCGGTCGCATCTGGCGTGAGCTCCGCTGTGGTGAAGATAGTTCCGAGAAACAGCCAGGAGCCGTGCTCGCGGCTGACCAGATTGGTGTGCTTGCCTTGCCAGCCGAGCCCGGCGGCCTCAGCCAGCGGCTTTTCCATCACGGGCGCCGTATCGACGAAAACCTTCACGTCGCCGCCGGCCCGCGCGACGATCTTGCCGGCGATCTCCTTCAGCCGGCCCTTCATCACTTCGTGATAGTCGCGGTTTTGCGCATAGACCGAGATCGCGCCGAGATCGCGCCTTGCCTGCAGCGCACGCGGATCGTGGTCGGGGCCGTAATTCATTGCCAGCACGATGATCGAGCGCACCTCGGGCCACAGCGTCGAAGGCTCGCTGCGGCGTTGGAGCGTCTCCGCAATCCAAGCCATCGAACCGTGAAAACCATCGGCGACGAATTCGGCCAATCTGGCCGGCGCCAGCGGGATCGCATCGGGCGTGGTGACGGCAACCGCATCGAAGCCGGCGCGCCGCGCCTCGGCGTCGATCAGCGCGCGCAGGGTTTGGCTTCTAGAAGTCGAGGTCCGCATAATGCGAAACCGGCGACAGGCCGCGAACCCGGTCGGAGAGCAGCGGCCGGAACGACGGCCGCGATTTCACCCGCGTGTACCATTCGCGCGCCGCGGCATGCTCGCGCCAGTCGATCTCGCCGAGATAATCCAGCACCGACAGCGTCGCGGCCGCCGCCAGGTCGGCATAGGTGACCTTGCTGCCGGCCAGCCAATGACGGGTGCCGGCCAGCCAGTTGGTGTATTTCATGTGCTGGCGAATGTTGGCGCGCGCTGCGCGGATCGCCGCCGAATCGGGGGAGCCGCCGCCCGCCGTTTCCGGCATCACCGGCTTCAGCACGCGCTCGCGCACCAGATGCCGGGTCACTTCGCCTTCGGCCTTGTTGAGATACCAGTCGGTCAGGCGGCGGATTTCGGCGCGCTGCATCGGGTCTTCGGCAAACAGGCGCTTGTCGCGCTTCAGGACACCACGTGTTTCGTCGAGATATTCAGCGATCACCATGGCGCCGACGATCGGCACGTCGCCTTCGGCCAGCAGGATAGGCAAGGTGCCGGCTGGGTTCAGCGCCAGAAACTCCTTGCGCCGCGTCCACGGTTTTTCCTCGATCAGCGCCAGCTCCTCGCCATATTCGCCGAAGGCGAGGCGCACGAAGCGGCAGGTGGCGAACATCGGGTGATGGAAAAGCGTCAGCATGATTCCGCGATATTAAGGCGCACTGGCGAATCGCCGTCCGCACCGGTAAGTCTTGGCGGCCCGTCATGCGGCCGTCACGGTGCTGCGACCTATAGGGGGACTTCCGCGCCGTGACAAGCAAGCCCTTTTGCCAGCCGTTTCCTTCCGTCCCTTGAATGCCGAGGTTGCCATATGGATAGCCATACCATTGTCGAAGCCCTGCTGCTCGGCCTGCTGGAGGGGCTGACCGAGTTCATCCCGGTCTCCTCGACCGGCCATATCCTGCTCGCCGGCCATTTCCTCGGCTTCCATTCCACCGGCAAGGCGTTCGAGATCCTGATCCAGCTGGGCGCCATCCTGGCGATCCTCAGCGTCTATTTCCGCCGCCTGTGGCAGATGCTGCTCGACCTGCCGCATGACCGGCTGACGCGGCATTTCGTCATCGGCATCCTGATTGCCTTTCTGCCGGCCGCCATCATCGGCGCGCTGGCGCATGATTTCATCAAGACGGTGCTGTTCGAATCGCCAAGGCTGATCTGCATCATGCTGATCATCGGCGGCGTCGTGCTGTTGGTAGTCGACCGCATGAAGCTGCAGCCGGTCTACCGTGACGTCGAGCGCTTCCCGACAAGGCTTTATTTGCAGATCGGCCTGTTCCAGTGCCTGTCGCTGATCCCCGGCACGTCGCGCTCCGGTTCGACCATCGTCGGCGCGCTGCTGCTGGGCGTCGACAAGCGCGCGGCGGCGGAATTCTCCTTCTTCCTCGCCATCCCGACCATGGTCGGCGCCTTCGCCTTCGATCTGTTCAAGAACCGCAACGTGCTGAGCAGCGCCGACCTGCCGATCATCGCTATCGGCTTCATCGCCGCCTTCCTTACCGCGCTGATCGTCGTCCGCTTCCTGCTCGATTACGTCTCGCGCAACGGCTATTCGCTGTTCGGCTGGTGGCGCCTGGTCGTGGGTGGCGTCGGGCTGGTGGCGTTGATGATCTGGGGGTGAGCTTTACCCTCCCCCTTGTGGGGGTCCGAAGGACGGGCGAGACAGGCGGCTCGCCCCGGTCAGTCGATCCGCAAAGCGGATCGGGGTGGGGGCGCCACACCCCCGCCCCGTTTCGCCAACGACGCTTCGCGTCGCTTGCTCACCGACCCTCCCCACAAGGGGGAGGGTAAAGGCCGCTAACTCCTCCCATAAAACGCGTTCTCGACATGCACCGGCCAGCGCCAGGGCAGCACCGCAATCATGTCGAAGCGCATCGACAATCTGCCGTAGTCCGGCTGCCGCGACAGCCAGATGTCGGCGGCGCCTTCGATGCGGCGCTCCGATTCGTGGCCGATCGCCTCCATCGCTTCCATCAGCGTGCGCCGCGCCTTGACCTCGACGAACAGCACCAGGTCGCCGCGCCTGGCGATCAGGTCGATCTCGCCGAAGCGGGTGCGATGCCGGCGGGCGAGGATGCGATAACCTTTCAGCATCAGCGCCGCTGCCGCCAGCCACTCGCCGCGATGGCCGCGCCGATAGGCTTTTTGGCGGCTGGCGGCCGGGCGCTCAGCCACCTTCGCCTTCTCCAACCGCATCCCTGAGTTCCAGCAGCCGGCGGTAGAGCGACTGCTTCTGCCCGCCTGTCATCTTCGCCGCTTCCGCCGCCGCCTTGGACGCCGGCATTTCGGCGGCCAGCGACAGCAGCAGCCTGTCGATGTCGGCGGGTTGGCCGGCCTTGATCTCGGCGGGCCCGACGCAGATGACGATCTCGCCCTTCGGCGTGTCAGCCGCCGCATAGTGGTCGGCCAGCGCCTGCAGCGTTCCCGTCCGCATCTCTTCAAAAGTCTTGGTCAGCTCGCGGCCGATGGCGGCCTTGCGCCCACCACCCAGCGCCTCGACCATCGCAAGCAGCGTATCGGCCAGCCGGCGTGGCGACTCGAAGAAGATCAGCGTTGCCGGCACCGCCCTGAACGTTTCGAGCTTTGTCAGCCGCTGCCCAGATTTCACCGGCAGAAACCCCGCAAACAGGAAGGCGTCGGACGGCAGGCCCGACGCCGTCAGCGCCGCCAGCGGCGCCGATGGGCCGGGGATCGGCACCACGCGCAGGCCGCGCTCCAGCGCTTCGCCGACCAGCCGGTAGCCTGGGTCGGAGATCAGCGGCGTGCCGGCATCCGAAATCAGCGCCACGCTCTGCCCGGCCTCGAGTGCCGCGATCAGCTTCGGTCCGGCCTCGCCGGCATTGTGTTCATGATAGGCCGTGGTGCGGCGGCGGATGCCGTAGCGGTCGAGCAGCACGCGCGAGACGCGGGTGTCCTCGCAGGCGACGACGTCGGCGGCCGCCAGCGTTTCCAGCGCGCGCAGCGTGATGTCGGAGAGATTGCCGATCGGCGTCGCCACCAGATACAGCGCCGGCGCCAGCGGCCGGACTGCGGTCTCGGTCTGCCCGATCACATAGCTGCGTTTCTCGCCGGTCACCGGGTCTCTCCATTTCGCCCTGTTTGGCATGGCGCGCGCCGGGTTGCAAAACTCCCGAACGTCGGGCCAAACCTGACGCCGATGTAACCGGCGGCCATGTCTTTGCCACAGTGGGGAACGAAAGCGTGGCTGGCGGATTGAATACCTGAATCTCTTGAGGAGGAGGACAGGATGGACAGCCTGGAATTGCAGGATGTTTTCGAGCCCTACTATGCCGGGCGCAACCGCGTGCCCGCGCCAAAGGGCAAGCGTGCGCTCGCCGAGAGCGACACCGGCCTGACCAGTCGGGCGGCCACCGCCTTGCCGACGAATGTCAGGCTTTCGGACAACAAACCGGACAGCACGACGGAGCACTGACCGTACGATGCCCAATCGTTTCGATATCTTCATCACCCGTCTTGAAACGAAGAGCGCCCGCGAAGGCGCGCCGCCGCATCCGATGAACGACCAGAACAGCGTCCGCCGGGACAAGAGCGACGCCAAGCCGGCCCGGACCGGAGAGGCGCATGCCGAGAAACACCGCGGCAAGCGCCGCTTCAAGCACGACGCTTGACGAAGAGCACGTTTTTCAAAGGCGTTATCGCGCCAAATCCGCCACCACGGCATCGAGCACGATCATGCCGGCTGGCGTGGCGCGTAGCCTGGCATTGCCGATCGGCGCCACCAGCCCCTCATCCTGCAGCACGGTCAGCCGGGCGCTCGACAGGCCGCGCCCGGAAAACGCCTCGTAGCGGGAAAGGTCGATGCCTTCGGCCAACCTCAGCCCCATCAGCAGGAACTCGTCGGCCTCTTCGGAGCGCGTCAGGATCTCGCCGCCGGTGACGCCATGGCCCCTGGCCTCCACCAGATTGGCCCAGGTCTCCGGCATCCGCTCGGCGATCGTCACAACACGGTGGCCGTTCTCGATAAAGCGGCCATGCGCGCCCGGTCCGACGCCGACATATTCGCCATACCGCCAATAGGTCAGATTGTGCCGGCTCTCGGCGCCCGGCCTGGCGTGGTTGGAAATCTCATAGGCCGGCAGGCCATGCGCCGCGGTGACCTCCTGAGTCAGCGCATAGAGATCGGCGGCCCGATCATTGTCGGGAACGGTAAACTTGTGCGCCGCATGCAGCGCATGGAACGGCGTGCCTTCCTCGATGGTCAGCTGGTAGAGCGACAGATGGTCGGCGGCATGGCCGATCGCCTGTTCGAGCTCCGCCTGCCAGTCGTCCAGCGTCTGGCGGGGGCGGGCGTAGATCAGGTCGAAGGAGAGTCTTGGGAATATGTCCCGTGCCAGCCCGATGGCATGCAGCGCCTCGTCGACATTGTGCAGTCGGCCGAGAAAGCGCAGATCCTTGTCGTTCAGCGCCTGCACGCCGAGCGAGACGCGGTTGACGCCGGCGGCTCGGTAGCCGCGAAAGCGCTCGGCCTCGACCGAGGATGGATTGGCCTCCAGCGTCACCTCGATGCCGTCGGGCACCGTCCAGTTCTTCGCCACGGCGTCCAGCACCGCCGCCACCGTCTGCGGCTGCATCAGCGACGGTGTGCCGCCGCCGAGAAAGATGCTGGTCACCTCGCGCGCCCCGGTCCGCTCGCGCATCGTCTTCAGCTCGGTCTCGAAGGCGCGGGCAAAGCGCTCCTGGTCGACCGGCTGGTGACGGACATGGCTGTTGAAGTCGCAATACGGGCATTTGGCCGCGCAGAACGGCCAGTGGATGTAGACGCCGAAGCCCGGGCTGCGGTCCAGCGACATTAAGCTGAGCCTAACCTGGCGCGGGCGAATTTCTGGAAGGCGCGGGCGCGGTGCGACAGCGACGTCGGCTGACCGGGCTTCCAGCCGTGTTTTTCCTCAGCGCTCATCTCGCCGAACGTCTTTTCGAAACCGTCGGGCAAAAACACCGGGTCGTAGCCGAAGCCGAGTTCGCCGCGCGGCGGCCACACCAGCGTTCCCTCAGCCTCGCCGCGATAATATTCAGCCTCGCCATTGGGGAAGGCCAGGCAGATGACGGCGACGAACCGCCCCTTGCGCTGCGCTGGCTCGGCGGCGCCGACCTCCTGCAAGGCCACTTCGGTGCGCTGCATGGCCATGCCGAAGTCGCGGCTGCCATCGGGAGCTTCGGCCCAATTGGCGGTGTAGACGCCGGGAGCGCCGTCGAGCGCGTCGACGCACAGGCCCGAATCGTCCGACAGCGCCGGCAGGCCGGTCGCCTTAGCCGCGGCGAAGGCCTTGATGTAGGCGTTTTCCTCGAAGGTGGTGCCGGTCTCCTCCGGTTCCGGCAGGCCGTAGTCCTTGGCCGACTTCGCCTCGAAGCCGAACGGACCCATCAAGTCGGCGAATTCGCGCAGCTTGCCTTCATTGTGGCTGGCAACGACGATCTTCTTTCCATCGAGAGAATGCATCAAAGGCCCCAGATCCTTGGCTCGGCGAATTCGATCGAATTGCCCGAGGGGTCGCGTATGTAGATCGAGCGCCCGCCCTGCGGCCATTCGAATTCGCTTTCGATGGCGATGTTTTTCGCCTCAAGTTGCGCCTTCCACTGTGCGAGTTCATCCGCACTTGCGGCAAAGCAGAGATGGCCCTCGCCGACCGTGCCATGTGGCGGCACTTTCAGCCGCGCATCGGGCGCCGGCGGGATTTTGGTGGCTTCGGCGTTGAAGACCAGCAGCACGCCCGGGCCGCAGCGGAAGAAGAGATGGCGGCCGTCGACCTTGCCGAGGAGAGGGAGGCCGAGGACGTTGGAGTAGAAGGCTTCGGCAGCGGCGAGATCCGTGACGTAAAGCGCTGACTCAAGAATAGCGGAGGGTTGCATCAGGCACCCCCCTCTGCCCTGCCGGGCATCTCCCCCGCAAGGGGGGAGATTGGCAGTTCCGCTGGCGGCGTCTCAACGTTGATGGTTGGCGAAAACGGTAGCGACCTCTGATCTCCCCCCTTGCGGGGGAGATGGCCGGCAGGCCAGAGGGGGGTGTGAAGGATCGCCGACGTCATCACGTTAAATTCAATCAGGCCACAGCCATCTGCTGCAAGCTCACCAGCCGCTGAATGCCCTTCTTTGCCAGGCCCATCAGCTCCGCGAACTGCCCTTCCGAGAACGGCTCGCCCTCGGCGGTGCCCTGGATCTCGACGATGCCGCCCTTGCCGGTCATGACGAAATTGGCGTCGGTGCCGGCAGATGAATCCTCGATATAGTCGAGGTCGATGACCGGCTGGCCGTCATGGATGCCGCAGGAAATTGCCGCGACATGGTCCTTCAGCACCTTGGCAACACTGGCCATCTGCCGCGCTTCCATCCAGCGCAGGCAATCGTAGAGCGCCACCCAGCCGCCGGTGATCGAGGCCGTGCGGGTGCCGCCATCGGCCTGGATGACGTCGCAGTCGACGGTGATCTGCTGTTCGCCCAGTGCCTGCAGGTCGACAACGGCGCGCAAGGAGCGGCCGATCAGCCGCTGGATTTCCAGCGTGCGGCCGCCTTGCTTGCCGGCCGAGGCTTCACGGCGCATGCGCTCGCCGGTCGAACGCGGCAGCATGCCGTATTCCGCCGTCACCCAGCCCTTGCCGGAATTGCGCATCCAGCCTGGCACCTTTTCCTCCAGGCTTGCCGTGCACAACACATGCGTGTCGCCGAATTTCACCAGGCACGAGCCTTCGGCGTGTTTGGAGACGCCGCGCTCGAACGAGATGGCGCGCATTTCGTCGGCTTGGCGTTTGGAAGGGCGCATCGAGGCCTCTTTCTGTTCTTTTACGGTTGCGTCGGCGGCTTGTAGACGCATGCAGCCCATGGCGCAAAGGAAAAGGCCGGGCGATCTGGCACAGACGCCGGGTTGCGCGGGGGCGATGGAAGTCTATATCCTTGAGCCGGAGGTTTTTGGCTCGAATGACCAAGGCAGTCACCGAACCCAGTCTGCTGGCGCCCGCGCTGCAATCGCTCGACATGCGTTCGCGCGACATTTTCCGGCGCATCGTCGAATCCTATCTGAAGGACGGTGAGCCTGTGGGATCGCGCAGCCTGTCGCGCATCCTGCCGTCGTCGCTGTCGCCGGCCACCATCCGCAACGTGATGAGCGACCTCGAGCATCTCGGCCTGATCTATGCCCCGCACATCTCGGCCGGGCGCCTGCCGACCCAGACCGGCCTGCGCTTCTTCGTCGATGCCTTCATGGAGCTTGGCGATCTCTCCGACGAGGAACGCCGGGTCATCGAGGCGCAGGTGCGCGCCTCCGGCTCGGGCGCGACGCTGGAACACATGCTGACCGAGGCCAGCCAGATGCTGTCGGGCATGTCGCGCGGCGCCGGCCTAGTGCTCGCCACCAAGAACGAGGTGGCGCTGAAGCACATCGAGTTCATCCAGCTCGAGCCGACCAAGGCGCTGGCGGTGATGGTGTCGCAGAATGGCGATGTCGAGAACCGCGTCGTCGACCTGCCGGCCGGCATCACCGTCTCGCAGCTGCACGAGGCCTCCAACTTCCTCAACGCCCATATCAGGGGCCGCACGCTCGCCGAGGCGCGCATCGAGATCGCCCGCATCAAGGACGAGACCAGGGCAGCGCTGGACACGCTGTCGCAGGATCTGGTCGAGAAAGGCCTGGCGGTGTGGGCCGGCGCCGATAGCGGCCTGCCGGCGCGCCTTATCGTGCGCGGCCGCGCCAATTTGCTCGAAAACGTCACCGCCCAGGCCGATATCGAATTGCTGCGCCACCTGTTCGAGGATCTGGAGACGCAGGACGGGCTGATCCAGCTGCTCGACCTCGCCGAGGACGGCCCCGGCGTGCGGATCTTCATCGGCTCGGAAAACAAGCTGTTCTCGCTCTCCGGCTCGTCGCTGGTCGTGGCGCCTTACCGCGACAAGGACGCCCGCGTCGTCGGCGCGCTCGGCGTCATCGGCCCGACCAGGCTGAATTATGCCCGCATCGTGCCTATGGTCGACTACACTGCGCAATTGATTACCCGGATGTTAAGATAATTCGAAAGCCGGGATCACCGTAAAGGAGGGCGCAGAATGGCGCTTGAATCGTTCAAGGCCCAGATCAGCATGCTGCTCGAAGAAATGGTCAACCAGCCGGAGGACGAGCACGAAATCCAGGAGCAGCTGCGCGAAAAACTGCGCGAAATGCGCGCCATGGGCTTGCCGCTGCCGGAAGATCTCGTCGCATTGGAAAAGCGTCTCGACGACGATCTCGACGTCGAAGAGGAAAGTTGAGCGGTTCTCTCGTCGAATCTGCGCGCGCGCACGCTTCTCTTTTGCGGCGGCCGCACAATATCTCCCTTGTGCATGACGCGCCGACCGGCGCGAGTTCGAGGAGAACAGCATGATCCGGATTGCCGGCTTGGCAGGCCTTGCCCTGCTTCTGGCCACCAGCGCCTTCGCCCAGGAGGCCGATCAACCGCTGCTGACCGGCAAAGACGCTTTCGGCGACTGGACGGCTGACAAGCCAGGTGTGCGCCGGCTGATCAAGCCGGATGATCTGCAAAAGCCCAACATCACCGAATCCGCCTCCAACAGCGCCGGCCTTGGCGATCGGCCCGAGGGCGCGAAGCCCGTCCTGCTGCCTGGGTTTTCGGCCGAACTGGTTGCTTCCGGCATTTCCAATCCGCGGGTCGTGCGCGTGGCGCCGAACGGCGACCTGTTCGTCGCCGACAGTGACGCCAACCAGATCCGCGTCTATCGGCTGGCCAAGGGTAGCGCGAAGCCGGCCGAAGAGGGCATTTTTGCCGACAATCTCAACCAGCCTTATGGCATCGCCTTCTACCCGCCTGGCGACAAGCCGCAATGGGTCTACGTCGCCAACAACGACAGCGTGGTCCGCTACGCCTATCGCGACGGCGACCTTAAAGCCTCCGGCGAACCGGAGACGATTGTCTCCGACATCCCTACCGGCGGCCACTGGACCCGCGATATCGCCTTCTCGCCGGACGGGAAGACGCTGTATCTCTCGGTCGGCTCCGGATCGAACGTCGCGGAGGGCATGCAGAAGGCACCGAAGGGCGGCCTTGGCGCCTGGGCAAAATCACAGCCACTCGGCGCCACCTGGGGTTCCGAGGATGGCCGTGCCGACGTGCTGGCCTTCGGCCCCGACGGCAAGAATGGCCGCATCCTCGCTACCGGCCTGCGCAATTGTTCGGGCATGACCGTGCAACCGGCCACCGGCGCGCTGTGGTGTGTCGTCAACGAGCGCGACGGTCTCGGCGACGATGTGCCGTTCGAATATGCCACCTCAGTCAAGGATGGCGCCTTCTATGGCTGGCCCTGGTATTATATCGGCGCCAACGAGGACCCGCGTCACGAGGGCGCGCGCCCAGACCTCGCCGGCTCCGTCACCGTGCCCGACGTGCTGATGCAGGCGCATTCGGCGCCGCTCAACGTCGCCTTCTATGACGGCGGCAATTTCCCGGCAGAGTACAAGGGTGACGCCTTCGTCGCCCTGCACGGCTCCTGGAACCGTGGTATGAGGACCGGCTACAAGGTGGTGCGGCTGAGATTCAGCGACGGCAAGCCGACCGGCGAGTACCAGGATTTCATCACCGGCTTCGTCCTCTCCGACGACGCCGTCTGGGGCCGGCCGGTCGGCGTCGCGGTGGCCAAGGACGGCGCGCTTATCGTCACCGAGGATGGCAACGGCACCATCTGGCGCATCACCCATGTCGACGGCCCGTCCTGAGCCGGCGAACTGCGCAACCGGCCCTAATGTACGTCCCGATGGATCACCTTGGGATAGGTATGGATCACCTCGGCCGATGAGACACGGTCATCGAAACCGGTATCCCTGAGATTGAAGAGGCCGACCGAGCCGAAGGACTTCTTCGCCCCTTGCGCGAAGCGGCCGTCGCTGAAATCGTGTTCGTAAAGCGTCACCGTGACGTGGCCGGCATTGAGCTTCGGCACGTAAACACTGCTGATGGTGTCGTTGGCGACGCCAAGCTGGTTGACGTTGAAGCGATAGAGGTCCTGCACCATGCGCCGGGCCGCATTGCCAATGATCATCCAGTATTCGCGGCGCGAAGCGCGGTTCGGGTCGATGAGTTTGAGCGGCGCCTTGCGGCCAAGCCCGAGCCAGTGCTCGAACACCATCACATTGGCGCCCCAGGGATAGGGATAATTGGACTTGTCGATGATGCGTGGCGGGCCATCCTCGGCAATCTCGGCGGTATCGACATAATCCAGCCATTGCAGCTGGAACGACGCTTCCACGTTGAGGTCGGTATTGCGCGGATCGGCAGCAATGATGCGCCAGTCCGAGACCGGCGAATATTTGGTGTCGAGGTCGATGTAGAATTCGCCTTTGGCGGTGTCGTCGGGGTTTATCTTTTGCGGTCCGTCACGCTCGATCGCCACCAGCCGCACCTTGAAGCGGTTGTTGACGACCAGCGGATAGATCATCGGACGAACGGGGTAGGCGCCAGGGTTCCGGCTGTCGGTAAAATATCCAGTCTGCGGAACGACATCGCTATCGCCCTTGTCGAACAGGCTGAAAGCCTGACGCCCATCGAACCACAGATACCATTCCAGCTCGTGGACGTGACCGCGTGCTTCGGAATAGTTGTTGGGCATCCACTTCATGAGCTGGATGTGAAGTCTTTTGGCTAACATGGGTGCTCCTGCCGTTCGGAGCCATGCGAGATAGCCGACCGCCTTCGGGGCGTAAGTGAACCATCTCTCGCTTTCAGGCGAGGATGACCGGCTTTCATGTCCTGCTTGGCGCAATCGAATCCGTTTTGCCGTTGCAGGCTTTCATGGCATCAGAGCGGCTCAGGAGGTGCGACCGTCATGACCCTCACCGGCTTCCTTGCCTATAGTGCTGCGCTGGGCATCGCCGCCGCCATTCCCGGGCCCGGCGTCACCGCGCTTGTGGCGCGGGCGCTCGGATCCGGCTTCCGCTCGTCGCTGGCGATGTCGTTCGGCCTGATGCTCGGCGACCTCATTTATCTCACCGCGGTGGTGCTCGGCCTTGCCTTTGTCGCGCAAAGCTTCGGCATGGTGTTTCTCGCCATCAAATGGCTGGGCGTCTCCTATCTCGCCTTCCTCGGCTGGCGTTTCTGGACGGCCGGGATCACGCCCGAGACTGTCGAGGCCAGGAAAGGCAAGGGCGGCCTGGTATCGAGCTTCCTTGCCGGCCTCACCGTCACGCTGGGCAACCCGAAAACGATGATCTTCTACCTCGCCATCACGCCGACCATCGTCGACCTGAAGACCATCACGCTCGCCGACTACGGCATCCTGGTCGCGCTCACCGTTATCGTGCTCTTTGTGGTGCTGGTGCCCTATCTTGCGCTGGCCGCCAAGGCGCGCTGGTTCCTGAAATCGCCACGCGCGCTGAAGGCGCTGAACCGCACCGCCGCCGGCTTCATGGTGGGCGCGGCCGCTGCCATTGCCGCACGTCAGTAGATCGGTTCAGGCCCATCCATTCCGCCGATCGGTCCATCCGGAAAATGCGGCTTGAGGAGACAAGCGTTTTCAGCAAGCGGCCCACTCGATATTTTCGGCCGGCAGCCTATCTTGCGCGGGCGAAAGCCCTATTCTGTCCGCCGACGCCAATTGCCTGATCTGATTTGGGAGCGAAACCAATGAACAAGCCTTCCGCGCGCGCGCCCGGCCGCGGCCGTGTCTACAACTCGATCACCGAGACGATCGGCGACACGCCGCTGGTGCGGCTCGACAAGTTCGCCAAGGAGAAGGGCGTCGTTGCCAACCTTCTTGCCAAGCTCGAATTCTTCAATCCGATCGCCTCGGTCAAGGACCGCATCGGCGTTTCCATGATCGAGGCGCTGGAAGCGTCGGGCCGGATCAAACCCGGCAAGACGACGCTGATCGAGCCGACCTCGGGGAATACCGGCATCGCGCTCGCCTTCGCCGCCGCCGCCAAGGGCTACAAGCTGATCCTGACCATGCCCGAAACCATGTCGGTGGAGCGCCGCAAGATGCTGGCGCTGCTCGGCGCCGAACTGGTGCTGACGGAAGGGCCGAAAGGCATGAAGGGCGCCATCGCCAAGGCCGACGAACTGGCCGCCACCCTGCCTGACGCCGTCATCCCGCAGCAGTTCGAAAACCCGGCTAATCCGGAGATCCACCGCCGCACCACCGCCGAGGAGATCTGGAACGACACCGATGGCGGGGTCGACATCTTCGTCGCCGGCATCGGTACCGGCGGCACCATCACCGGCGTCGGACAGGTGCTGAAGCAACGCAAGCCCTCGGTGCATGTCGTCGCCGTCGAGCCGGAGGCCTCGCCGGTGCTGTCGGGCGGCCAGCCCGGCCCGCACAAGATCCAGGGCATCGGCGCCGGCTTTGCGCCCAAGATCCTCGACACCTCGATCTATGACGAGATCGTCAAGGTCTCCAACGAGGATTCGGTCGCCAACGCCCGCCTCGTCGCCCGCCTTGAAGGCGTGCCGGTCGGCATCTCGTCGGGCGCTGCCTTGCAGGCCGCCATCGCCGTCGGGTCCCGGCCGGAGAACAAGGGCAAGAACCTAGTGGTGATCATCCCGTCCTTCGCCGAGCGCTATCTGTCGACGATCCTGTTCGACGGGCTGGGGGCTTAACGTCTTAACTGGATAGGCGGCGATCCTTCGCACCCCCCTCTGCCCTGCCGGGCATCGGGGGGTGCTGTCCCTCCGACATCGGAAGTCTCATGGCTGGACCGCAGAAAACCCGGCCGTGGCGTCCGCCACCGGCTTGAGCGGGAGGCGGCTTCAGGGTCAAATCGCCCGGGCCTGCTTCGCGCGGGCAGGGGGAGAATCACATGTACAAGCTTTACACGCGCCCAGGCAGCGGCGGTTTTGTCGTCGAGGCCGCATTGGCGCTGGCAAACGCGCAATTCGACCAGATCGATATGCCCAAGAAGGATCCGCCGGACCCGGCTTTCCTCGACATCAGCCCGTTGAACCAGGTTCCGGTGCTGACCTTGCCCAACGGTCAATCGATAACCGAATCGGCGGCGATCTGCATCCTGCTTGCCGAGCGCCATCCGGAGGCGGGTCTGGCGCCGGCCGCCGGATCGCCGGATCGCGCCGGTTTCCTGCGCTGGATGGCGTTCATGTCGTCGGTGCTCTACCCCGCCATCCTGCGCCTCTACTATGCCCATCGCTACACCACCGATGCCGACGGCAAGAAAGCCGTCAAGCAGGCAGCCATTGCCGAGATGGACCGCGGCTTCGCCATTGTCGATGCAGCCCTCGAGGGGCGCGGCTGGCTGGTCGGCGACGCGATGTCGCTGGCCGACATCTACCTCGTCATGCTGGTGGCCTGGCACCCCGACATGGACAAGGCGCGAGCCGACTGGCCGAACATCGAACGCTTATGGTCGGCGCTGCGCGCGCATCCGCTGATGAAACGGCTCAACACCACGCATGAGATGTGGCCGGCCTGAACGGACGCTTCAATTTCGCAGGATCGCCCGTTTCGCCTGCAGGAAGCGGCGCACGGCGGGGTCGCGTTCAAGGCCGATCGCCCGGTCATAGGCTTCGACCGCTTGCGCCGCATTGCCTAGCCTGGCCAGCAGGCCGGCGCGAGCGGCCCAATAGGGCTGATAGTCGTTGAGCCGCTTGTCGTCGCCCAGCACGTAGAGCACCGCCAGTCCTGCCGCCGCCCCTTCGGCCTCGGCAATCGCCACGGCGCGGTTGATCGAAATCACCGGCGAGCCTGATATCGCCGACAGCGCATCGTAGAAGTTACGGATCGCCGCCCAATCGGTTTGGCCGGTCCGTCGCCGCGTCGCATGCACCGATTGTACCGCCGCTTCGAGCTGATAGCGGCCGATGACGCCCATGGTGGCGGCGCGGCCCAGCAGCGCCTCGGCTTCGTCGATCAGCGCGTGATCCCAAAGAAGACAATCCTGGTCGGCGAGCGGCACATAATCTCCAGCCGCATCGCGCCGCGCCGGGCGCCGCGCCTCGGCAAACAGCATCAGCGCCAGCAGGCCGAGCGCTTCCGGTTCGTCCGGCATCAGGGATGCCACCAGCCGCCCGAGCCAGATGCCTTCGGTCGCCAGATTGCGCGCTCTCGTCTCGGTCCCTGCCGGGTCGGTCCAGCCTTCGGCGAAAGCCGCGTAGATCGCTTCCAGCACCGTTTCCAGCCGCTCGCCGAGTTCGGCCCGATCCGGCACGCGGAACGGAATGCCGATCTCGCGGATGCGGCTCTTGGCACGCACCAGACGCTGGCCCATCGTCGCCGGCGAAACCAGGAAGGCCGAGGCGATCGTCGCCGCGTCGAAACCCAGAACCGTCTGCAGGATCAGCGGCGCCCGCACGCTGGCTTCGATCGCCGGATGCGCACAGGCAAACATCAGCCTGAGACGTTCGTCGGGCAGGTCTTCGTCTTCCATGCTCGCCTCCATCTCCTCGGCCATCAGCTTGAGATGGTCGCGGCTCGCCTCGCTGGTCAGCCGACGGCGCACCGCATCGACGCCACGGCGGCGCGCGACGGCCAGCAGCCATGCCTCAGGCTTCTGAGGCACGCCGGTCTCTGGCCAGCGCTCAAGCGCCGCGGCAAAGGCCTCGGCCAGCGCGTCCTCGGCGCCGGCCACGTCGCGGGTGCGCGCAGCAAGGTAGGCGACCAGCTTGCCGTAACTCTGCCGGGCGGCCGCTTCGGCCGCCGCCCGCGCGACGTTCGGGCGACTGTCCATCACATTGTCATTTCTTGGGCATGTAGTCGGCCATTTCCCAGATCGGCCGCAACTCGACCGTGCCGGCGCTCGCCGCCGGACAGCGCGCCGCCCAGTCGATGGCGGTATCGATATCGGCCGCCTCGATCATGTAGAAGCCGGCAAGCTGCTCCTTGGTGTCGGCATAGGGGCCGTCGATCACGTTGGTCTTGCCGTCTGTGATCCGCACCGAGGTGGTCGCCTGGGTCGGGCGCAACCGTTCGCCGGCGAGCCATGCGCCGGATTTCTTCAACGCTTCGGTATAGGCGGCATAAGCTGCGCTCATCTGCTGAGCCTTCTCGATTGGCGTGTTCGCCTGCGCGGCTTCGTCGCTGTTGATCAAAAGCATGTATCGCATGGGTGTTCTCCCGTGGTTTCGAAGGCCGCGTCCTAGCGGGGCCAGACGTATGTCGCGCGGCGGCGGCCGATTTCGACAGGCTTCAGAAAAAACTTTCGCCTCCGCCAGGAGATTTCGCAAGGACCAGATGTTCCTTCGTCTGCTGGCGGATGACCGGCAGAGGACTGGCCGTGGCTCCGCACAGCACTATCCTCTGTCGTTGGCGGGCAGGTCACACGAGGCATGGGAGAAGAGAATGGAACTCGTGACCCACAAGAAATTCAAGAACGGCCGGTTGATGCCATGGGGCAAAGGCACGGTCGTCAGCGGTGCGAAAGGCACCGTCTATCTCTGCGGCAACACCGCGACATCGGCTGACTACGATCCGGCCGGCAAGAAGGGTGGCGGCTTCGCCGGCGATGCCGTGGCGCAGTGGCGGGAAGTTCTCGGCAACATCAAATCGGATCTGGAAGAACTTGGCAGCGGGCTCGACCATCTCATCAGGCTGACCTTTTTCGTCAAAGGGCCATTTCCCGACGGCGGCGTCCTCAGCTCGCCTAATTTTCGTCTCGACGTGCTGGACGCGTTTTTCGCCGAGTATTGTCCGAAGCATTGCAGCGACAACAATCCGCCGCCTTCGGAGGTAATCGGCGTCGCAGCGCTTGCCCAGGCAGACATCGTCATCGAGATCGTCGCCGTCGCGGCGCTGCCGGACTGAGGCGCGAACGAACAGGCCGGCCTTGCGCGAGGTCACCGTTGCGACCGAAGCGCGCCGGCACGAGCTGCGCCGCCGCGCCGGTGCGGGTTTTGCACCAGGCCTCGGCTTTGGCCAGTGAGCGCCCGGCGACGAGCAGGATCAGGCGTGGCTCGCTCTCCAGCAATTGCACGATGCGGCCGCCGAAAATGCCATAGCCGCCAACGACCAGAAGCCTCATCTCGCCGCTCTTTTTGCGTATGTCGTTTTCCCAGACCGAGGTCACTTTTGGGTGACATGCGATTAGCCGATCATGCGCGCACGTATCGCGGCGGACAGGATCTCGCAACTATCCTTGCGGCCGAACATGGCGTAGCGGTTTTTGGCGATGCGTTCGTAGAGCCAGTCACGCAAGGGGCGCGGGATGAGCAGCAGCGCTTTCGCCGCCCGCCACGGCCAGCCCAGTTCGGCCATCACCGCGATGAAACTGTCCAGCCGCATGAAGGGAGCGCCGCCGACAAGGACCAGATTGGTCTCGTAGCTGTCGGTGCGCAGCCCGTATCTCTGGAACAGCTCCTCGCCGAAGGGCGACTGCGCCGTGGCGAAGCGGAAGCGGTTTTTGCGGTCGAGCCCGACCACCGTGCGTACGAAGCCCGAGCACAGCACGCAGACGCCGTCGAAAACGATCAATGGCTGGCTGGCATCGAAGGGTTCAGGAGAAGAAGTCACGGGACGTCCGGCAGCTTGTGTCTTCAGACACTAAGCCCGCCGGCAGCGGGATCAAAGCCGCGGCGTTGTCGCACGGCTTCTCGCGGCCAGCGCGGGGCGCTCGGCGCGATAGGTGGTTGCGCGGGGATCGGCCTCCGGTCTGCAGATCCGGCTGTCGTGACGCGTTTCGAATGTCATGATCAATGCGCGCCGAGCGAGCTGCCGCGACGGGCGCAGGCCGGACCCGGGCCGCGCATGTAGTAGCGCTCCGGCCGATAGGTCGGCGCGATGAACTCGCGGATGGCGGCGGCATAGCCGGCGATGTGGCCCCAGAATTTCATTTTACTCAAGTCCCTGTCCCGATTTTCGGATGTCCCGTCCGATTGCGGGAATCATAGTGTCGAGGCGTGAATAGTCGGTGAACACGATGTTAATCTTTGGTCGAAAACCCCATGCTTCGTGGCCGGAATGCGGCTGTTTGGGGGTCTTTCGGTGTGGTTCGTCGCCATTTCCGGCATTGTGACTTTTGCATCACATATGTTTCGTCTGGATGTCGCTTGAGCGCGGTTCTGTTTCAGATTTGGCGAGCCTCTCGAAATTTCCATGCTCGCTGCCGAAATGCCCCTGGTTGCGCGCCCGGAACCGGAACGGGCCTTGCCCGTTCTCGCTTTAACCGCATCGCGCAGGAGTTCGCCATGGCACCTCGCCCCGCCTGGAAGGGCTATCTGAAACTGTCGCTGGTCACCTGCGCTGTCGAACTGACCAACGTCGTCACCCACGCCGAAAAAGTTTCGTTCCGGGTGCTCAACCGCAAGACCGGCAACACGGTCAAGCGCATCTATGTCGATTCTGAAACCGGCAAGCCGCTGGGCGATGGCGACGAGATCAGGGGCTATGAGGTGAGCCCCGGTGAGTTCGTCCATATCGAGGACGAAGAGATCGAAGCGGTGCAGATCGAGTCCTCGCACACGATGGCGCTGGACGGCTTCGTCGACAAAGCCTCGATAGAGCAGATCTATCTCGACACGCCCTATTATGTCACGCCCGCCGACAAGGTGTCGGAGGAGGCCTTTGCCGTCATCCGCGATGCCATGGCGGACAAGAAGATGGCCGGGCTGGCGCGCGTCGTGCTCTATAGCCGCGAGCGGCCCGTGGTCATCGAGCCGCGCGGCAAAGGCATGGTGCTGACCACCTTGCGCTACGGCAACACGGTGCGGGAGCCGGAGAGCATCTTCGGCGACATCAAGGCGGTGAAGACCGACCAGGAGATGACCGATATGGCCGAACGCATCATCGACAAGAAGAAGGGGAAGTTCGATCCGTCGACATTCGAGGACAAGTATGAGGACGCGCTGCTCGAACTGATCCGCGCCAAGAAGGCCGGCAAGAAGGCGCCGAAAGCGCAGGCCGCGCCCAAGCCGTCCAATGTCGTCAATCTGTTCGACGCGCTGAAGAAGAGCCTGTCCGATGGCGGCCAGGCGGAAGGCCCGGCGAAGAAGGCCAAGCCGGCGGCAAAAAGCGGCAAGGCGAAAGCTTCTGCGCCCAAGCGCAAGTCGGCTTGAGGGTCGGCGCCGTGGCCAGCCTCGAACAATATCAGTCCAAGCGCGATTTCAAGAAGACGGCCGAGCCGGCGGGCAAGGTCGCGCGCGGCAAGCAGCCCGGCGGCATCTTCGTCGTCCAGAAGCACGACGCGACCAGGCTGCACTATGATTTCCGCCTCGAGCATGAGGGCGTGTTGTGGAGCTGGGCGGTGACGCGAGGCCCGAGCCTCGACCCGCACGAAAAGCGGCTGGCCGTGCATGTCGAGGACCACCCGATCGACTATGCCGGCTTCGAGGGCACCATTCCCAAGGGCGAGTATGGCGGCGGCACCGTCATCGTTTGGGACGAAGGCACATGGACGCCAGAGATCGACCCCGCCAAGGCGATGAAGAAGGGCCATATCGACTTCGAACTCAACGGCCAGAAGCTGAATGGGCGGTGGCATCTGGTCAGGTTAAGACCCCGCCCGGGCGAAAAGCGCGACAACTGGCTGCTGATCAAATCCGACGATGCCGCCGCCCGCCCCGGCGAGGATATCCTGAAGGACGCACCGAAATCGGTGAAGTCCGGCCTGACCATCGAAGAGGTCGCGGAAGGCAAGACCGCCGACGGCAAGAAGCCGAAGGTCTGGCACTCCAACAAGCCTGCGGCATCCAGCAAGGCGAAAGCCGGCAAGCGCCTCGACTTCGTCGAGCCGCAGCTGGCGACGCTGGAGCGCGAGGCGCCGCCCGGCGAGGACTGGCTGCATGAGGTGAAGTTCGACGGGTACCGCATGCAGGCGCAGATCGCCGGCACGGAGGTGCGGCTGCTGACCCGCACCGGCCTCGACTGGACGGGGAAATTCGACCCCGAGATCGTCGCGGAACTCGCCAAGCTGAAATGCAGCGACGCCATCATCGATGGCGAGATCGTCGTGCTCGCCGACAGCGGCGTTTCGTCCTTCTCGCTGCTGCAGCAGGATCTCTCCGCCAATCGAACCAACCGCTTCACCTACTATGTGTTCGACCTGATGCGGCTTGACGGCAAGGATTTGCGCCGCGAGCCGCTGGTCGAGCGCAAGCAGGCGCTGCAGGAGCTGCTCGGCGAGACGGCCGAAAATGCCGCTGTTCGCTTCAGCGACCATTTCGCGGAACCGGGCAAGATCATGCTGCAGCACGCCTGCCGCATGGGCCTCGAAGGCATCGTCTCCAAGCGCGCCGATGCGCCCTACCGCAGCGGCCGTGGCCCAGGCTGGGTGAAATCGAAATGCACGGCCCGCCAGGAATTCGTCATCGGCGGGTATCTGCCCTCGGACAAGACCGGCCGCGGCCTGCGTTCGCTGCTGGTCGGCTACCACGAGGGCGGCAAGCTCCACTACGCCGGCCGCGTCGGCACGGGCTTCACAGCCAGGAGCGCCACCGATCTGAAGAAAAAACTCGATGCGCTGAAGGCAGACGCCTCGCCCTTTGCCGCCGCGGTGCCGAAGGGCAAGGGTCTGGTCTGGGTCAGGCCCGAACTTGTCGGCGAAGTGGAGTTCCGCAGCTGGACCTCGGACCGTATAATACGCCACGCGTCGTTCCAGGGACTGCGCGAGGACAAGCCGGCGGAGGAAGTCGTGCAGGAAAAGCCATCGAAGGCGGCGAACAAGGCAAAGCCGGCGGCAAGCAGCGCCGGCAAGGCCGCCGGGGCTAAGGCGCCCGCGACGATCACGACCAGCGTAAAACTATCCCATCCCGACAAGCTGCTGTGGCCCGAGGAAAAAATATCCAAGCAGGCTTTGCTTGAGCACTACGCGCTGGTCTGGCCGCGCATGGAGCAGTTCGTCGTCAATCGGCCGCTCAGCCTGGTCCGGGCGCCGGATGGCATCGGCGGTCCGCGCTTCTTCCAGAAACATGCTTCGGCCGGCATGAGCGACAAGATCGCCCGGATGAAGGACCCGACCGATGGCGAGGAAATCCTGTTCATCCGCGATTTCGACGGCCTTGCCGCCTTGGTCCAGTATGGCGTGGTCGAGGTCCACATCTGGGGCTGCAAGATCGAGGGGCTGGAAAAGCCGGATCAGATCATCTTCGATCTCGATCCCGATGAAGGCGTCGACGTCAAGGCGGTGCGCGAGGCCGCGCTCGACATCAGAGGCAAGCTCGACGATCTGTCGCTGCCGAATTTCGTCAAGCCGTCAGGCGGCAAGGGCTATCACGTGCTGGTGCCGCTGAAGCCGTCGGCGGATTGGGAGGCGGTCAAAACCTTCTCGCATGATTTCGCCAAGGCGCTGGAGCAGGCCGCGCCCGACCGCTACACCGCGACGCTGTCGAAAAAGGCGCGCACGGGAAAAATCTTCGTCGACTATCTCCGCAACGGCAGGGGCTCGACCACGGTCGCGCCCTACTCCTCGCGGGCGAAGAAGGGCGCGACGGTGTCGGTGCCGGTAACGTGGGCGGAGGTTGAAAAGGGGCTGGCGCCGAATTCCTTCCCGATCGGGGGCAAGACGACGCTGAAGGAACTAGCGGAGGCCGATCCGTGGGCGGATTTCTTCAAGCAGGGGAAGGTGCTGAAGCGGGGGTGAGCGTCGCGCGCCTCACCTGCTACGCAAGCGTTCCGTCACACCCCCCTCTGTCCGGCAGGACAGAGGGGGGTGCTGTCCCACCAGCGTCGCCCAATTAGCGCTGCCGAACCTCTACGCCAAGAACACCTGCTCGAACGCCTGCTTCCCCGGCGGTGAAAACACCACCGCGCGGCTGTCCTTCTCCCGCCTTGCCCATTTCTCCGACAGGATCTTGTCCAGAATAGCCGCGCCGAGCGTTCCCGCGAGGTGCGAGCGGCGCACGCTCCAGTCGAGACAGGCGCGGCAGACCGGCCGGCGCGGCTTGGCGCCGACATCGATACCGAGGGCCGAAAAATATGACGCCGCCGACGGCCCGAGCCTGATCTCCCCCGGCCGGATCTGCCCCGGCCTGATCTCCCCGAGCCTGATCTCCTTGTCGTCGCGCAACAGGATGCCGCGCGCGACGAGCCGGTCGAGCATCGCCACCGCCTGTTCGCCGGCGAGGTGGTCGTAGCAGACGCGGGCCACGCGCATGGCGCCGTCGCGCGGGCCGGGCCGCACCCGCTTGGGGCCGACCGCTTCCGCCACCCCGGTGATCGCCTCGATCATGCCGGCAACCTGCGGCCCGGCGAGGCCGTAATAGCGATGCCGTCCCTGGCTGGCCAAAGTTAAAAGCCCGCCCTCCATCAGTTTCGACAGATGCGAGGACGCCGTCGGCAGCGAGACGCCGGCCTCCAGCGCCAGTTCGCTCGCCGTCAAAGCCGTGCCGCCCATCAGCGCATTCAGCATGTTTGCTCGCGCCGGATCGCCGACCAGGCTGCCGATGCGGGCGATGTCGGGTCCTTCACGCATAGTTAGGTCTCCATCGAAGCATTCTCGTCAGATAAGCATTATTGTCGGGCGGGATCAAGGAGAACGCCGATGCCAACCGCTTCCGCCCCACTCGCCAGCCGCCGGCCGTTCCCGTTCGTCACCTGGCTGCAACGGCGGCTGCTCGCCCGCTGGTACGACCGCCATCTGCAGCGGCTCGGCCTCGCGGAGGTCGACGACCATCTGCTGCGCGATCTCGGCCTGACCCGTGAGGATGTGCGCCGCGAATGCGCAAAATCCTTCTGGCAGGCCTGACCGCCAGCACGTTTGCCTAGCAGACCCGGCAGCACAACGTTTCGAAGCCGCTCGAACTATCCACGAAGAAAACCCGGAGATCACGATGACCATCACCTGCTTCATCCGCTATGAGATCGACCCGTTCGGCAAGCCGGCCTTCGAGCAATATGCCAAGGCCTGGGGCCAGGCGATCCCGCGCTGCGGCGCTGATCTGATCGGCTACTACGCCCCGCATGAGGGCTCGGCCACCACCGCCTACGCCGCCTACAACATCGACAGCCTCGCTGCCTATGAGGCCTACCGCGCTCGTCTCGCCGCCGATCCGGCGGGCAAGGCCAATTACGAATTCGCCCGCCGCGAAAAGTTCATCTTGAAAGAGGACCGCATCTTCCTGAAGCTGGTGTCGGGGCCGCATGGACCGCGGCAGCTGTGCCAGACCGCGGTCAAGGAGGAGATATGATCGCTGTCATCTTCGAGGTGCAACCGGCTGAGGGAAAGCGCGATGCGTATCTCGGCATCGCCGCGGAACTGCGGCCACTGCTCGACGGCATCGATGGTTTCATCTCGATCGAGCGGTTTCAGAGCTTGGCCGACCCGAACCGCGTCCTGTCAATGTCCTTCTGGCGAGACGAGGAAGCGGTGAAAGCCTGGCGCAACACGGAAGAGCACCGCCAGGCGCAGCATGCGGGCCGTGGCGGAATCTTTGCCGGCTACCGGCTGCGCATTGCGCATGTGGTGCGGGATTATGGGATGACGGAGAGGGACGAGGCGCCAGAGGATAGCAGGGCGGTGAATGGGTGACTAGGTATCGGCCTCGCGCCAGGCCCCCTCATCCGGCCGCTTCGCGGCCACCTTCTCCCCGCTGGGGAGAAGAGACTGGCGCAGGCTTCGAAAATCTCCTCTCCCCTCGGGGAGAGGTCAGCCGAGCGAAGCGGAGGCTGGGTGAGGGGGCGCTTGGCGCTCACGCATTCCCGATCAGCACCCCGGCCGCAAACACCAGCGCCCCGCCTAGCACCACCTGAAACGCTGCGCGCAGGAAGGGCGTCTGCATGTAGCGGTTCTGCACGAAGGCGATCGCCCACAATTCGAAGAACACCACGACGGCCGCCACCGCCGTCGCCGTCCAGAAATGCGGGATGATGTAAGGCAGCGCGTGGCCCAGCCCACCCAGCGTCGTCATGACGCCGACCGTCAGTCCGCGCTTGATCGGCGAGCCACGCCCCGACAGCTTGCCGTCGTCCGAAGCGACTTCGGTAAAGCCCATCGAAATGCCGGCGCCGATCGAGGCGGCGAGGCCGACCAGCAGCGTCTGCCAGGTGTCGTGGGTGGCAAACGCGGCGGCAAAGATCGGCGCCAGTGTCGACACCGAGCCGTCCATCAGCCCGGCCAGTCCCGGCTGCACATAGGTCAGGATGAACTGGCGCTGCTCGGCGCTGGCTTCCTCGTCCTTCACCTCGCCCGGCACGAGTTTCTGTTCCAGCCGATGCGCCGAATTTTCATGGCTTTGCTCGGCCGCGGCCAGGTCGCCGAGTAGTTTCCGCGTCGAGGCATCGCCGGTGCGCTTGGCCGCCTCGACATAGAAGCGATAGGCCTGCCGCTCCATCTCTTCGGCTTGGCGCCGCACATGCTCGATGCCGAGCGGCCGCACCAGCCAGTCGGGCTTGCGCTCGTAATAGCCTTTCACATGCTCGCGGCGCAGCAGCGGAATGCGCTCGCCGAAACGCTTGCGGTAGAGCTCGATCAGGGAATCGCGATGCCCGTCCTCCTCCTCCGCCATCGCCTCGAACACTTTCGCCGATTGCGGAAAACTGTCAGCCAGCCCGTCGGCATAGGCGCGGTAGATGCGCCCGTCATCCTCTTCGGAGGAAATTGCCAGCGCCAGGATCTCCTGTTCCGACAGCGTTTCGAAAGGACGGCGGCCGAAACCGAAGACACGGGAAAGCATGAGAAATTCACCCCAGTTTAGAACAATTCTAAACTAGGCGCTGCAGTCTCTGCGGTCAATCACCAGTCAAGAAATGTTGAAGCGCCGGATTGCAACGCGCCCTTCATTATCGGCAAATGTTCACCTATATTGTCGCGACACGCAAGCGAAAGGCATGAGCAAGATGACGGCAAAGCCGCACGACCACTTCGATCCGAAACCCGTCCTCGATCTGATCGCCAGCATCGAGGCCGATTTGCAACGGCTGAAAGGCCTGGTCGAACAGCAGGTCGAAAAATTCGATCCCGCCAATCCGCACAACAAGGCGCCCGACGGCAAGCTGACCGAGGAGGGCGTCGAATGCTGCTACCGCCTGTTCGACGAAGGCAAGTCGCGCTACTCGGTCGCCCAGCAGATGAAGATCTCGTTTGCCGCCGCCACGCACCGGTTTAATTCCTGGCGCAAGGCGGGCGGCCCGAAGCGGCAGAGGGCGTTGATGGGATAATTGGCGAAAGCCGCGGGGAAACCCGATCTCCCCCCTCGTGGGGGAGATGGCCGGCAGGCCAGGGCTGTCCCGCCGACCTTTCCCTGCCCTAAAGCTCAGCACCGTTCAGGATGCGCCTCCAAGCCCAGCCGCAATCACAATATGCTGGCAGACATTGTCGATGTCGCGGATGACGTCGTCATTCCAGAACCGCAGGACGGTCCAGCCATCTTGTTCGAGGTGCGATGTCCGCGTTTCATCACCGGCAGCCGCGCCCGCGTCCGCATGCGGGGAGCCATCGACTTCGATGACCAGCTTCTTCTCCGGGCAAGCGAAATCGACGATGTAGGCGGCAATCGGAAATTGTCGCCGGAAGCCAAGCCCCATCAGCCGGTGGGCACGAAGTTCGTTCCAGAGCTTGAGTTCGGCTGGCGTCAGGACTTTGCGCATCGATCTGGCGTTTGCGCGATGTCGAGGCGGTAGAGGCGTGTGCGGCATTACGATGCCCGGTGGTTGCCGAGGCTTGCGCTCTATGGCGCCCCCCTCTGTCCTGCCGGACATCTCCCCCACTTGGGGGGAGATTGGCTGTACTTCCTACGGCGTCAGTTCAATTTCCTCCGTCTCGCCGCCATTGCAGGTGTAGCAGCAATCCTCGCATCTTTCCTTGTTGTTGGGGCCGACGCCCCAATAGGTCCCTTCGTCGCCGTCGACCCAGGCGCCGTAGCAGATGGACTCGCCTTCGTCGCACGAGACCGGGATCTGCTTGGTCTCGCCATCGTCCAGATAAAAATCCTTGTCGTTGCCCGGCCAGACATAGTCGCGGTCCTGGCTGTAGAGCTCGAGGCGCATGGCGTTGGGATGGCTGTTCTTGACGGCGAAGGTGATGTCGGCGGCGTGCGCGGCCGGCGCAAACATCGCGGCAAGCGACAGCGCGACGAAGATGCGGCGCGTGATGGTGAAAGACATTGAAACCCCCGAGGCAAATCGGCCCCCCGGCCGAGGGAATCAGCATCGCATGATGGCGGCTGACATTGAAGGGGAGCGGCTGACTGATTTTGGGGGGATTGGGAAAGGGCGGAACTGCTGATCTCCCCCCTCGTGGGGGAGATGCCTGGCAAGGCAGAGGGGGGCGCTGTCCCGCCGACCTCTCATTCCTGCAGCCGCGTCATTTCAATTTTAGGCTTGCTGATCCATATGCTGGCGATCCTTCGCGCCCCCCTCTGTCCTGCCGGACATCTCCCCCACGAGGGGGGAGATCAGCAGCTTCGGCGCCCCGCCCCTCACTCCACCAGATCGATCGTCTCGGTCGTCTTCTCCACGCAGATGAAGCAGCACGTATCGCACGGCTGGTCATTATCCGGCCCGACCCCGGCGAAGATCGCATCATTGCCGTTCACCCAGGCGCCGTAGCAGATGTTTTCGCCTGACATGCACGAGATCGGCACCGATTTCTGCGAGCTGGGCTCGATCAGAAACACCTGTTCGCCGCCCGGCCACGACATCTTGCGGTCACGGCTGAACAACTCCACCGCCACCGCCTGTTTGCGCAAATTCTTGACGAAGAACGCCATGTCGGCGGCATGCGCCGGGGTGGCGATGAGGAGGGCGGCAAGGGTGAGGCGGAGCATGGCGGGGGTTTCCGAATCGGAGACGCGACGCTCGCACGGTCAAGGGAGAAGCGCCACATGCGGAATGGCTGGCCTTCTCCGATTGCGGGGTCGAAGGGCGGGGCGAGACCCGTGGCTCGCCCCCGGGCGGTGGATCAGCGCGGAGGCAGGATTCAACCAGGTCAAGCTCGATGGCGATCCCGCTAATTGTCAAAATTATAGAAAGTCGGATAGTATCGGTGAAGCAATCTATAGCTTTCGACGGCCGCCTTCATATCCATCGCCAAAATGTTATCGGACGGTCCAAAAGGTAGACTGCTCATAATTCGTACAGGAGAATGTTTAATTCGTCGGTCAATGAAGTATTTCTCTCGAAGTGATAGATCTGGAACATCTATCATCTGGATCTTGTTCCAATCCTTTGAAATATGTTTCCAATTTCTATATGCGTCAGGCAATCGACCTTCCGTCCGCGCCCTAACAGCGCAGGTCACGGTCAGCATCCTGTCACCGTCGGCGTAACTCGTCGCCAGAACCGGTACGATTTTTATCTCAGGCCTGTGCTTCAGGGCTCGCTCTGCTGCCATCTTGACGGCACCAGCAAGCAACGGAGCAAGGTCCCTGGGTCCTATGGACTCAAGAACTGATGGAAGGTACTCCTTGATCTGCCGTTTGAGTTTGTCTGCCGCCATCGCAGCAAGGTTTGGGTACTTCTTCTTCTCGTTTTCGTCGTATTTTCCAAATTTTCGATATTCCGCATTGAGAGTTATTCTAAACAAATCTCCGGGATCCAAACGAGAAAGAATCTGCTCTGCCTGCTGCAGCTGCGAGCGCCGCTCCTTTGACGACATGAAATCAAGCCAGATAACAACACTTCCCCCGTCACGCAATTCATCAAGATGCATGTGAAGATCACTGCTATCCATCTGGCTACAAATCATCCGATCATTCGGCCTATTGAACATCTGTCTTTTGATATCATCAGCGTCGCGACCAAACGAAAAGAGCTTTTCGATACCAATGCGGCGATACACCGAGTGATGATCATGGAGAAACGTCGCACCCATTGATATGTACGCGTAATTCTTCGCGCCCCTCTCACCAACAGCACAACCGATCAAATCGACGAACATCATTCGGTCGACAAACTTGTTTGGCCGCAGCTGGAATGGCGGGAGCCGCCGCGCCTCCGTATCGTCGGCGATCATAACTGCGCCCTCTTGGCGTGAGCAAGAGTCTGCTCGAAACACTCCTCGCCGACGTCCGAAGGCGTTCTTACTTCGTTGAACAAATATTGCGAAACGATCTCTATTTCAGATCGCTTCCTCGAGAAAGATATCCGACGCTCTTCGCCGTCAGCCGGCGGAGCCGGTAAAACCGGTTTATATTGTATCGCGCCGGTCTTTGAGTTCCGTTTTCCAACTTTTGACTGCGCAAGATTGACGTCAACGACAGCGTCAACTTTCTTTGCGTCCCTGAAAAACTTGGAAGTGTCAGCGACGCGCCCCTTCCACCTATTTGTAAATGCGGTAAATATCTTGATCGCGCTGGAGCAGACGTCAACAGCATGATCGTACACTTCCGATTCCATCTCGATACCAGTTTTCGTGGTAGACACCGGCAATGCACTTGCATCGTTGCTCAAAAACGACATGACTCCGCTTATCGCCATAAACTGATTGTGGAACTTTGGTACTGTTCTTGTACCCCAACCCGTCCTAAAGGTCGTGTCGTTGTGTAGTATGACCCGATCATTGCAAACAACCGATATGCCCGAGTCCTCCCGCGTCCTAGGAGCCTCTTGCTCGTTTTCTATCTCTTCCAACCGAGGAAGCGGCCTGTGAAATCCAACTGTGACCCTTATCGTTACGCCCTTCAAATAAGTGCTATAATCAAACGGGTTTATACCTGATTTGCCGCTGTTGGACGTGAACAGCCGAAGGGTATCAGGCGGGACTGTCGCGCCGTTTACCTCTATAGCAAAGCCCTTTAGTATAACGTAACCAAAATGCCTTGAGATCTTAGTCTTCAGGTCTTCTACAAACGACTCGTTCGTAAAGCTTTTGCTCGCTTCCGGCCTGAGGCTATCGACTGATACTTTAACCCCCTTTTTGGGCCTCGGCCCGCTTTTGCTGATCGGCAAATCCCACTGCTGATCAGTATCCGTCGATTCATCATCCATCCACGCCTTGGTGTAAGCGATTCTCCGAAATCCATCGAGGGAGCTCGATTCCACAGTCGCCTCGCGGCCCATTTTGAAGATCGCCCGCTTCATCCCAATTCCATACATTCCTATGGTTGGGATATCGCTATCGAGTTGCGTCTCAGGTCGCCCCAGCCGAAAGGCCGCATCAATCCGATTGTCCGGGATTCCTCCACAGTTATCTTCGAGGATGAACGTTCCCCTGGATATCTTCAATTGCGCTTTGAAGCCGGTGTATGGCGTTTTGACAGTTCCACCTTTCTTTTGACTACGCATGGCTCCGTCCACGCTGTTGTCAATCAGGTCGAGAATCGCATCGTCCAGATCGATATCTCGCGTAAGCATGGATACAAAAAAACGTTTGGTTGGTCCCCCGTACAATGTCGCGGTGCCCCCCCCGTTTTTAGCGGCTGACGGAATTGCCATTCTCCCCTCCCGGTTTCGACGATCATTGCAACAGGATACATTAATAGACAAGCAGACGGCTGTTTGCTGTATCGGAAATTGTGGATCGCAAGGATTACGGGTATTGGCTATTCCGTAAGAGTCGGAGAGTTTCGATTGAATACGGTAGTTGATCTTTTTTGCGGCTGTGGCGGCCTCTCCTTGGGGGCGGCGAACGCAGGCCTTTTTCCCGCTGTTTCGATCGACGTGGATCGAACTTTGTCGTCCGCCTACGCGCTAAATTTTCCGCATTCAAAAATTCTGAATGAAGATCTGTTGACGCTGGACCCAGCGAGTTTAGCTCATTTTTTGGGAAGCGACCGCTTGACGGCGATCTTGGGCGGACCACCGTGCCAAGGCTTTAGCGTAATGGGCAGGCGAAAAGTGAACGATCCCCGCAATGCATTGTTGCTGAGTTACTTCAGGAACGTTGCCGCTCTGCGACCTCGGTTTTTCTTTATGGAGAATGTTCCCGGGCTTATGGAAGAGACAAATAGGGGCGCGCTTGATCGAGCGCTCGATATTCTTCCGTCTAGCTACAAGGTACTTGATCCGCTCATTTTGGATGCGGCCGACTACGGAGCGGCCACATCTAGACCAAGACTTGTGGTCATCGGCTACGATCCGAGCGAGATGGATCATTTGACGAAAGCGGACCTTGTTGCTGCCAAGGTGGGGTTAAGGCCGACTGTAAGAGACGCAATCGGTGATTTGCCGGGACCAACTGTAAAAGATGAGTGGGTGCCTTATCCAGCCAAAATTGTGCCGACAGAGTATGGAACGAGGATGCGGCGGCCACCTCCCGAACAGCTGGGATCGAAATTAGCCATCGAGAAACTGGCTCAGGGACTGATAAGCGGCTTCCAGCCAACTGTGCACACGGTTGCTGTTGAAGAACGTTTTGCAAAACTTGAGGCCGGGAGACGCGACAAGATCAGCAAGTATCCCAAGCTCTCTTGGGAGCGATCCGCCTATGTGCTTCGGGCAGGCACAGGCAGTGAAAAGGGATCCTTTCAGGCAGCACGCCCAGTCCATCCGGAAGAACCGAGGGTTATAACTGTTCGTGAGGCCGCGAGAATTCAGGGTTTCCCGGATTGGTTCCAGTTCCACCCCACCAAGTGGCACAGCCACCGAATGATCGGCAATAGCGTCGCCCCCCCATTCGCAGAGGCAGTTCTAAAGGTCATTGTCTCCAAGATGGGTCTGGATAAATTTGTTCGAGCTGCATAGCTATTGGTGATGGCCGACCGACTGTCTCCAGAGCGTCGATCCGCTCTAATGTCCAAAGTTCGCGGGAAAGACACCACGCCTGAGATGCGAGTCCGTCGCTTGTTGTACGCGATGGGCGTTCGATACCGACTTCACCGGCGAGAGCTGCCGGGCAGTCCCGATATCGTAATGAATAAAAGACGCAAGGTGATCTTTGTTCATGGCTGTTTTTGGCACCGCCATCCGGGTTGCGTAAAAGCCTCTTTTCCAAAGAGCAACATCGGTTTTTGGGCAATAAAGTTCGATAAAAACATCGAACGCGACGAGCTGTCTGAACGATTACTTAAGTCGAACGGATGGGAGACGCTTACAATTTGGGAGTGCGAGACAAGGAGTATCGACGACCTCACGTCCAAACTTGAAAGGTTCCTCGCGCCCCTCAATCCCCCATCTTAAGCGCCTGAATAAACGCCTCCTGCGGGATATCCACCTTGCCGAACTGCCGCATCCGCTTCTTGCCTTCTTTCTGCTTGTCGAGCAGCTTGCGTTTGCGCGAGACGTCGCCGCCGTAGCATTTGGCGGTCACGTCCTTGCGCAGGGCCGAGATGGTTTCGCGGGCGATGACCTTGCCGCCGATGGCGGCCTGGATCGGGATCTTGAACAGATGGTTCGGGATCAGCTCCTTGAGCTTCTCGCACATCTGGCGGCCGCGCTTTTCCGCCGCCGTGCGGTGGACCAGCATGGACAGCGCGTCGACCGGCTCTTCATTGACCAGGATCGACATCTTCACCAGGTCGCCTTCCTTGTAGTCGGTCAGATGATAGTCGAAGGAGGCGTAGCCCTTGGAGATCGACTTCAGCCGATCGTAGAAATCGAAGACGACTTCGTTGAGCGGCAGGTCGTAGATCAGCATGGCGCGCTTGCCGACATAGGAGAGGTCGGCCTGGATGCCGCGCCGGTCCTGGCAGAGCTTCAGGATGCCGCCGAGATAGTCGTCGGGCGTCAGGATGGTGGCGCGGATCCACGGCTCCTCGATGGCCGAGATTTTGACCACGTCGGGCATGTCGGCCGGGTTGTGCAGTTCCTTCATCGAGCCGTCGGTGAGCAGCAGCCGGTAGACGACGCTGGGTGCCGTGGCGATCAGGTCGAGGTTGAACTCGCGCTCCAGCCGCTCCTGGATGATTTCCAGATGCAGCAGGCCAAGGAAGCCGCAGCGGTAGCCGAAGCCGAGCGCCGCACTGGTTTCCATTTCATAGGAGAAGGAGGCGTCGTTGAGGCGCAGCTTGCCGACGGCGGCGCGCAGATCCTCGAAATCGGCGGCGTCGACCGGGAACAGGCCGCAGAACACCACCGGCTGCGCCGGCTTGAAGCCGGGCAGGGCGTGCGCGGTCTGGCGCTTGTCCTCTGTGATGGTGTCGCCGACGCGGGTGTCGGCTACTTCCTTGATCGAGCCGGTGAAGAAGCCGAACTCGCCGGGGCCGAGCTCGTCGACATTGATGCGGGCCGGCGTGAACACGCCGGTGCGCTCGACCAGATGTTTGGCGCCGGTGCCCATCATGCGGATGGTCGCCCCCTTTTTCAGCACGCCGTCGATGATGCGCACCAGCACGATGACGCCGAGATAGGCGTCGTACCAGCTGTCGACCAGCATGGCTTTCAGGGGTGCTGACGCATCGCCTTCGCGCGGCGGCGGCAATTGGTGGACGATAGCCTCCAGCACATCGGGAATGCCGAGGCCGGTCTTGGCCGAGATCAGCACGGCGTTGGAAGCGTCGATGCCGATGACTTCCTCGACCTGCTCGCGGATGCGCTCGGGCTCGGCGGCCGGCAGGTCGACCTTGTTCAGCACCACGACGATCTCGTGGTTGTTGTCGATGGCCTGGTAGACATTGGCCAGCGTCTGCGCCTCGACGCCTTGCGAGGCGTCGACGACCAGCAGCGAGCCCTCGCAGGCGGCCAGCGAACGCGACACTTCATAGGCGAAGTCGACATGGCCGGGCGTGTCGATCAGGTTGAGGATATAGTCCTCGCCATTGTTGGCGCGGTATTTCAGCCGCACGGTCTGCGCCTTGATGGTGATGCCGCGCTCGCGCTCGATGTCCATCGAGTCCAGCACCTGCTCCTTCATGTCGCGCAGCTCCAGCCCGCCGGTGGACTGGATCAGCCGGTCGGCAAGCGTGGATTTGCCATGATCGATATGGGCGACGATGGAGAAATTGCGGATGTGGTCGAGAGGCGTGCTCATGGCGCGCGCTTTAGCAGGGGCGGGTTGCAGGGGCAAGCGGGGTGGCGGTGCCCTTGCCTTCTCCCCTTGTGGGAGAAGGTGGATCGGCGCGCAGCGCCGAGACGGATGAGGGGTGTTCCAGCTTGACGCCGGCGTTCTTTCACCGCCATGGCTGCAAACTGACATCCCTTACATAAGCGATTATCGTGGTGCAGACGCTGTCCATGTCTTTCAGGACATCGTCGTTCCAAAAGCGCAACACACGAAAGCCTCTCGCCTCCAGTTCCGTTCTACGGGCCTGGTCTGACTCTGAGTCCGCATGCTGACTCCCATCGATCTCGATGATGAGGAGTGATTCAAGACAAGCGAAATCGGCGACGTATTTTCCAACAGGAACTTGGCGCCGAAATTTGATCCGATCGAGCCTGCGGTCACGTAGTTCGTGCCACAGTTTGTCTTCCGCCTCCGTCATTTCACGTCGGAGCGAACGGGCAAAGTTTCGTTTGGCAGGAGCGACGGGCTGATGTGGCATGACGTTAGATTAACCAACGTCTCACTCCGCTGGAACACCCCTCATCCGTCTCGGCGCTTCGCGCCGATCCACCTTCTCCCACAAGGGGAGAAGGCAACGACGCGTCCGCCCCCAATCACGAAGCGGTGAACCATGTAACGAAGCCTCGGGCAGCGACGAAGTGTGGGATGAACCCGCCGCAACGGAGACCCCCGATGACTGGATCCAACCCAAAACGCGCCGGCATGCTGGCTGCCGTAGGCGCCGCGCTGATGATGCTTGGCGGCACCGCCTTCGCCCAGCCGCTCACCGTGGTCGAATTGTTCACCAGCCAGGGCTGTTCGTCTTGCCCGCCGGCCAATGCCAATCTGATCAAGGTCAAGGACGAGCCGGGCGTTCTGGCGCTGTCGTTCAACGTCACCTACTGGGACTATCTCGGCTGGAAGGACATTTTCGGCCGCGAGGAGTTCACCCAGCGCCAGGTGCGCTATGAGCCGTCGCTCGGCCGCTCCGGCCCGTTCACGCCGCAGGTGGTGGTCAATGGCGGTGCCGATGCGGTGGGCGCGGCGCCCGGCGAGATCGAGCAGCTGATTTCCGCGAGCGGTCACACGAACGGGCCGACGCTGTCGCTCGACGGCGGCAAGATCAGCATCGGCGCCGGTTCCGCGCCGGCCGGCCGCGCCGATGTCTGGCTGGTTCGCTACAACAAGGGCGTCGTCGAAGTGCCGGTGGCGCGCGGCGAGAATACCGGGCGCACGCTGCCGCATGCCAATGTCGTGCACTCGCTGGAGAAACTCGGCAGCTGGAGCGGCGACGCCACCACGCTGCCATTGCCGGCAGCCTCCGGCGGCTTGAGCACCGCCGTGCTGGTGCAGTCGCCGGGTGGTGGGCCGATCCTGGCTGCAGCCGCCGACTGATTTTCCTTTTCTACGCAACGCCGCTAGCGCGGCATAACCGGGCCCGCATCCGCGCGCCCTCTTCAAGGAGGAAATACCATCATGACCAAGATCCTGACCGCACTCGCCTTTGCGCTTTCGATGACCGCCTTCGCCGCCGGCGCCCGCGCCGAAGACGCGACCAGCGCCATGAAGCCGGCGATGGCAACCGAGGCGATGAAGCCCGCTACCGATGCCATGGCGCCGGCGACCGATGCCATGAAGCCAGCCGACCCAATGGCGACGAATGCGATGAAACCCGCCACCGACGCCATGAAGCCGGCCGATGCCATGAAACCCGCAACGGATGCGATGAAGCCGGCGGACGCCATGGCGCCCGCGCAATAAGACTTGATCCCATGGCCCGGCCGCACAGTGGCCGGGCCGGCGCACAGCAATTTGAGAAACCTGGCGGGACGTTCTGTCGTATAGTCTTCGCCACCATCAAGGAGATCAGACATGACCGGCATTGCAAGGACTAGAACGCCGATCTTCAAGAGCGCGCTTGCCGCGCTCATCGTCGCCGCCGCGGCGGCTGCCCTCTGGCAGAGCCCGGCGCGCTCGGCAGAGGACGCGGTGGTGATCCCGCCACCGGCAATGGACGAGAAGGCCGCCAGCGGCAGCGAGAAGGCTATCTTCGCCGGAGGCTGCTTCTGGGGCGTGCAGGGCGTGTTCCAGCACGTCAAGGGCGTGACCAAGGCCGTCTCCGGCTACACCGGCGGCGCCAAGGATGACGCCGTCTACGAAACGGTGGGCAGCGGCCGCACCGGCCACGCCGAATCGGTCGAGATCACCTACGATCCGTCCAAGGTGACCTACGGCCAGCTGCTGCAGGTCTATTTCGCGGTCGCCCACAACCCGACGCAGTTGAACTTCCAGGGCCCGGACTCGGGCACCCAGTACCGCTCGACCATCTTTGCCGAGAATGGCGAGCAGCAGAAGATCGCGCAGAGCTACATCGCCCAGCTCGACCAGGCGAAAGTGTTTGCCAAGCCCATCGTCACCACGCTGGAGACGGGCAAAACCTTCTATCCGGCCGAGGAATATCACCAGGACTTTCTGACGCTGAACCCGACCTACCCCTACATCGTCTACAACGACCTGCCCAAGGTGGCGAATTTGAAGGCGCTGTTCCCGGGGTTGTATAGCGAGAAGCCGGTGCTGGTGCTGGCGGGCAAGAGCTGAGGGGCGATAGGACTTGGCCGGACGCAGAGAGCGGCGACGCCCTACCTGAGACGCCAGCGGGACAGCACCCCCCTCTGCCCTTCCGGGCATCTCCCCCTCATGCGGGGAGATTGGCAGCGTCGCTGACGGTGCTCATCTTGCAAGGTTGGCGAAGGCCGCAGTGAGGAGCTGATCTCCCCCCTTGAGGGGGAGATGGCCGGCAGGCCAGAGGGGGGTGCCTCGCGCAAACCGCGATTAGAGAGCCCTTCAATCATACGTCAGATCCGTCGCCTTGCCCCCAAACACCCGATACGCATAGAACGAATAGAAGATGATCACCGGCAGCACGACCACCGTGCCGGCGAGGATGATGGCCAGGCTTTCCGTCGCCGACGCCGCCTGCCAGATGGTCAGCCTCTCGGGCACCACGAAGGGGTAGAACGACCAGGCAAGCCCGGCAAAGCCGAGCGCGAAGATGGCGGCGAGCGTCAGGAACGGCCGCAGCGCGTGGCGATCGTCGGGCTTGGGCAGGTGGAAGGTCTGCCGCCACAGCCACAGGAACAGCAGCGCCGACAGGATCGGCAGCGGCGACAGATAGAGCATTTCGGGCCAGACGAACCATTTGGCGAAGATGCGCGGACTGGCGAATGGGGTCGCCAGCGACACCGCCGCCATGCCGAGCGCGGTCAGCACCAGGGCCGTGCGCAGCCAGGCCACCGCCTTCCTCTGCAATTCGCCCTCGGTCTTGTAGATGACCCAGGCCGCGCCCATCGCTGCATAGGCCGCCGACAGGCAGAGCGCCACCAGCGCCCCGAAAGCGATGCCGCCAAAGCCGACATCGAGGCCAAGCACATAGACGCCGAGCATATAGCCTTGCGCCAGCGAGGCGATGACGGAACCAAGGAAGAAAATGCGGTTCCAGCGATGCTTCTTGCCGGCCGGCACCTTGGCGCGGAAATCGAAGGCGACGCCGCGCAGGATGAGGCCGACTAAAAGCACGAAGACCGGAATGTAGAGCGCGGTGAGGATGACGCCATGCGCCAGCGGGAAGGCGACCAGGAGCAGGCCGACGGCCAGCACCAGCCATGTCTCGTTGGCATCCCAGAACGGGCCTATTGCCGCGATCATGGTGTCCTGCTCGGCATCTTCGGCGACCGAGAACAGGATGCCGATGCCGAGATCGAAACCGTCGAGAATGACGTAGATCAGGATGGCGAGGCCCATCAGGCCGGCGAAGATCAGGGGCAGCGCGGTTGGCCAGTCGAAGCTCATCGGTCTGTCATCCCTCTCATCAACGGTTCTGCCCTTCGCTATTGCTCCGGGCGTTCGTCATTCGAAAAGCCAAATCGTTGGCTTTTCGTCCGCTACGCGGACCATTCCTCACTCCGCTGCGGCCGGTTGCGACATGGCCGTCTTCATCACCCCCGGGAGCGGCGAGGTATCGCCGTCCTTGGCGGCCTTCAGCGCCAGGTGCACCAGCACGCCGAGATAGGCGATCAACAGCAGCACATAGAGGATGAGATAGATGGCGAGCGTCAGCGCGACATGGCTGCCGGCGACCGGGCCGATAGCGTCGGCGGTTTTCAGCACGCCGGTGACCAGCCAGGGCTGGCGGCCGATTTCGGTGGTGTACCAGCCGGCGAGCGTCGCCAGCCAGCCCGACAGCGCCATCGGCACCATCAGCAAGGCCAGCGGCTTGGGCAGGCTGTGGCGGCGCTTGAGGAAGAAGGTCGCCGACCACGAGACGATGAGCATCAAAATGCCGGTGCCGACCATGATGCGGAAGCCCCAGAACACCGGGAAGACCGGCGGATGCAGGCCGGGATAGTCGTTGAGCCCCGGCACGATACCGCTGGTGGAATGGCGCAACACCAGGCTGGCGCCGTCGGGAATGGCGATCTCGAATTTGTTTTCCTTCGCCGCCTCGTCGGGCAGCGCAAACAGCACCAGCGGCACGTTGGGGCCGGTGTTCCAGTTCGCCTCCATGGCGGCGATCTTCTGCGGCTGGTGCTCCAGCGTATTCAGCCCGTGCTGGTCGCCGGCGAAGATCTGGATCGGGATTAGGATGGCGGCGGTGAAGACGCCGGTGCGCAGCGCCTTCCACATCGATTCCGACCGGTCGCCGGTGAGGTAGCGCAGCGCCGACAGGCCGGCGATCAGGAACGACACCGTCAGGCCGGAGGCAAGCAGCATATGCGTCAGACGGTAGGGCATGGACGGGTTGAAGACGATCGCCCACCAGTCGACGGGATGCGCCTTGCCGTCGATCATCTCGAAGCCGGCCGGCGTCTGCATCCAGGAGTTCAGCGCGATGATCCAGAAGGCTGACAGCGTGGTGCCGCCGGCGACCAATACCGTCGCCAGCGTGTGGACGCGGTTGGAGACGCGGCGGAACCCGAACAGCATGATGCCGAGGAAGGCCGCTTCGAGGAAGAAGGCGGTGAGGATCTCGTAGGCAAGCAGCGGCCCGGCGATGTTGCCGACCTTTTCCATATAGCCCGGCCAGTTGGTGCCGAACTGGAAGCTCATGGTGACGCCGGAGACCACGCCCATGGCGAAGGACAGCGCGAACACTTTCACCCAGGTGAAATAGGCGCGCATCCAGGCGGAATCATTGGTGGCGTTGTAGCGGAGCTTGAAGAACAGCAGCACCCAGCCAAGCGCAATCGTGATGGTCGGAAACAGGATGTGGAACGAGATATTCGCCCCGAACTGCATTCGCGACAGGATGAGCGGGTCCATGCGGGCTCCGGCTGCTGTTTGTTGGCGCAGAATAGGCGGCGGATGCGGTCCGGTCAAAGCGGCTTGGCGTCACGCGGGGCGCGTTGTCGCAGCAGATGGGATCAATCCGTCAGTGCCCCGATACCCCCATGACGAAACGGCAAAAGGGGAACGTTTGTCCACAATTGTCAGCAGCGGCATTGACTTCGCGCCGTGCGCACCGACATTCAGCGCAATAATAATCCCCGCCTCTTTCAAACAGTCGTTTTCGGCCTCATGTCTTCCACTAATTTGCCTTCCATCATTTCGATTTCCGGGGTCACCAAGACCTACGCCACCGGCTTCAAGGCGCTGAAGGAAATCAACCTCGACATCGAACGCGGCGAGATTTTCGCGCTGCTGGGGCCGAACGGCGCCGGCAAGACGACGCTCATCTCGATCGTCTGCGGCATCGTCAACCGTTCGTCGGGAACGGTGACCGTCGACGGCCACGACATCAACCGAGACTACCGCGCCGCGCGCAGCCTGATCGGGCTGGTGCCGCAGGAGCTGACCATCGACGCGTTCGAGAGCGTCTGGGCAACCGTAACCTACAGCCGCGGCCTGTTTGGCAAGGCGCCCAATCCGGGCTTCGTCGAAAAGGTGCTGCGCGACCTGTCGTTGTGGGACAAGAAGGACGCCAAGGCGATCACGCTGTCGGGCGGCATGAAGCGGCGGCTGATGATTGCAAAGGCGCTGTCACATGAGCCGCGCATCCTGTTCCTCGACGAACCCACGGCCGGCGTCGACGTCGAACTGCGCCAGGACATGTGGGCGATGGTGCGACGGCTGCGCGACGACGGCGTCACCATCATCCTCACCACGCACTATATCGAAGAGGCCGAGGCGATGGCCGACCGTGTCGGCGTCATCAACCGCGGCGAGATCATCCTGGTGGAGGGCAAGGCCGAACTGATGCGCAAGCTCGGCCGCAAGCGCCTGATCGTCGAATTGCGCAACCCGCTCACCGCCATTCCCGATGCATTCTCGCACTACGCCTTGGAGCTGTCGGGCGATGGCACACAGCTGACCTACACCTATGACAACCAGAGCGAACGCCCCGGCGTCGCATCGCTGCTGCGCGAACTCGAGACGGCAGGCATCCAGTTCCGCGACATGGACACGCAAAACAGCTCGCTCGAGGAGATCTTCGTCAATCTGTTGAGGCAAGAGCCATGAATTGGCGAGCAGTATGGGCGATCTACCGGGTCGAGATGGCGCGTGCGTTCCGCACCGTGCTGCAGAGCATCGTCTCGCCGGTGATCTCGACATCGCTTTATTTCGTCGTCTTCGGCTCGGCCATCGGCTCGCGCATCACCGAGATTGACGGCATCAGCTACGGCGCCTTCATCGTGCCCGGCCTGATCATGCTGTCGCTGTTGACGCAGTCGATCTCCAACGCCTCCTTTGCCATCTATTTCCCGAAATTCGTCGGCTCCATCTACGAGCTCTTGTCGGCGCCGGTGTCGTATCTGGAGATCGTCATCGCCTATGTCGGCGGCGCCGCGACCAAGTCGATCATCCTCGGCTTGATCATCCTGGCGACGGCCTCGCTGTTCGTGCCGCTCACCATCCAGCATCCGTTCTGGATGCTGGCCTTCCTTGTCTTGACGGCGGTGACCTTCAGCCTGTTCGGCTTCATCATCGGCATCTGGGCGAAAAGCTTCGAGCAATTGCAGCTGGTGCCGCTGTTGATCATCACGCCGCTGACCTTCCTCGGCGGCAGCTTCTATTCGATCAACATGCTGCCCGAGACCTGGCGCACGGTGACGCTGTTCAACCCGGTCGTCTACCTGATCAGCGGTTTCCGCTGGAGCTTTTACGGCAAGTCCGATGTCTCGGTCGCCGTCAGCCTGGGCATGACGACGGTGTTCCTCGCCATCTGCATCGCCATCGTCGCCTGGATCTTCCGCACCGGCTACCGGCTGCGCAACTGACCCTGCCGCTCTAAAGCGCGTCGCGTTTGAACGGACTCAGGCGACGCGCATTAGGTCTTTGTTTTTATGCATGTCGTTTGCTCAAATCGGGACCACTTTTGAGCGACATGCAAATAGGCGATCGCCCGTGCGCCGGTCAAATCAACAGTTTTGCTGAGGGCAAATTGGCCACGTTGGCCGCCACGGTTCTTGCTAGATCGCCTTGATGAGGCGCAGCAACCCCAGCATCTCGATCAGCCTGCCTTGGCGGAAGGCGATGTAGGTCGGTTCCTCGATGCCGTGGAAGCGGCGCTTGAACGCCGCCTGGCCCTTGAGGTTGAACTTGCTGCGGTTGACCCAGGGCGACTCATAGGCCCGCGCGAAGGCGTTGCGCCAGAAGCTCGATTCGGCAAAGCCGTTGGCTCCGACCTCGAGCATCGGCGACAGGCCGAGCGTGACGACCGAAATGCCCTCATTGCGAAACCGGTCGACGGCGAATTTGGTCAGCCCGATTTCGGCATGCGGCGAGGCATCGATGTGCTTGCGCTTGAACGAGGTGGTGTAGCCGATCACCTTGCCATCCCGGAACATCGGATCGAAATCGAGCAGAGCGACGAGCTCGCCTTCCGGGCTGTAGAGCACGAAACGGCGCATATCGATGCCGAGATGATCGGCAAAGGGGCGGTTGAGGAACGCCATCTCCCAGCGCTTGACGATGCGGTCGGCCCGCCAGTTCTGTGACAGGCGCTGGACCTCGTCGAGATAGACCGCTCCTTCGCCAAAAGAAAACCCCTTCTTCAACAGCCAGCGTTCGGAATACCGCACGGTTTCGTTGCGCTTGCCGGAAAAATCGTGAGCCGGCAGTTCCAGCCGCGTGTCGACGCCGAGACGGTTGACCTGGTAGCCGAGCCCGGCCAGAACGCGCGCCGTCGGTTCGCCGATCTGCACGAACCACGGGCTGTCGGCGGCTTCGACAAAGCGCCTGATATAGTCGGGCCGATCGGCCGGATGGGCCACCGGGTCACCGAGCGCGAAATGGCGCTTCATCTTGGTGCCGAAGGCGATGTAGCCGTCGGCGTCGCCGAAATAGGACAGTTTTTGCTGCACGGCGGTCGAATAGGCCAGCGAGAAGTCGCCGTGCTGGCGGACAAGCGCCAGCCGCTCGACATGCGAAAAATCCTGGCGCGGCACCTTGGCTGCGGCGCCCTCCAGCAGTCTGTCGAGAAAGATGCGCAAGGAGGGCATGGTCGAGCTTCCGCGTGCCGATGATAAACAGAGGCTTGCCCCCAAGGCCTCGAATCAGTCGCATTGACGCGACCTCATTATCGATCATATCGCCCCTGTGCCATATGGGACGTGCCATATAGGACGGGTCCCATGGCGCACCTGAAAGGAAATCTCGACCGAATGGCGGCTACGACAAGCGAAACGATGCCTATCGTCCTGGGGCCGAAAGGACCCGACTATACGGTTATCGTCATCGGCGCCGGAGCGGCGGGGCTGGCGGCCGCCGACGCGCTTGGCCGGCGCGGCGTGCGAGTCGTCGTGCTTGAAAAGGAGCCGCGGATCGCCGAACCGTGGCGACGGCGGCACGAGAAGCTGACCCTCAACACGCATCGCGCGCTATCGGCCCTGCCCGGCCTTGCCTATCCGCCACGCACCGCCGCCTTTCCGAACAAGGATGCCATCGTCGGTTATCTCGAGGATTTTGCCCGCGCGCGCGGCATAAGGGTCGAATTCGGCACCGCCGTCGAGCGGATCGAACGCAGAGGCAATGGCTGGCTCGTCCATACGGGCCGGGAAACGCTGAGCGCCCGCAATGTCATCGTCGCCACCGGCCGCGACCGCTTGCCATGGACGCCGGACTGGCAAGGCAAGGCGACTTTCACCGGCAAACTTATCCACGCCGCCGATTTCGGCACAGCACAGGACTATGTGGGCAAAAGCGTGCTGGTGGTCGGAGCCGGAAATTCCGGCTTCGACGTGCTCAACCACCTCGCCCGCGCCGACACCAAGGCCATCTGCTTGTCAGCCAGGCAGGGTCCGTCGCTGATGCCGAAACGGATCGGCAAGGTCGCCGTGGCGCGCTTCGGCGGTTTCATGGCGATGCTGCCGACGTGGATTGCCGATGCCGCGATTGCCGCGACGCAGCGGCTGGTGTTCGGCGACCTCGCCCGCTTCGGCCTGCCGCCGGCGCCGAAAGGCGGCGCCAGCCGGCTCGGCGTCGAGCAGATCGCGATCGCCGTCGACGACGGCGCGGTTGCCGCGCTGAAGGCCGGACGGATTTCGGTGGTGGCGCCGGTGGCGGCTTTCGAAGGCGCCGGCGTGCGGCTGAACGACGGCACGGTGCTCGAGCCGGATGTGGTGATCGCGGCAACCGGCTATCGCACCGGCCTGGAGGCCATGCTGGGCGATCTCGGCGTGCTCGACGCCAAGGGCGTGCCGAAGGCCAATGGCGGCACCCCGAGCGGCCAGCCCGGCCTGTGGTTCATCGGCATGCGGCCAAGCCTGACCAGCTATTTTCACAGCGCCGGCCTGCAGGCCGAAGCGATTGCCCGTCAGATCGCCAAGGGGTTGTAGACGAGCGCTTCTGGACGGAGAACCACCGCACTTCGGGCTGCTGCTGTGGCGCGGACTGGTGGTTCAACGCATCTGCAAGACGGGATCGAATATCCTGGCGATTGGGCGAAACGCCATCCCGTCGTCATCCACGGGCGAAGCAAGGAGCGTAGCGACGCGGCGCAGACCCGAGGATCCATGCCGTGACTTCTGAGCTACGCTGCGTTGCAGGTTCTGCTCCGCTGCTTCCACGGCCAAGGCATGATCCCTGGGTCTCCGCGACGGAGCTTCGCTCCTGCTTCGCCCAAGGATGACGAAGTCGAGATGCGTGCGGCCAACCTCCAAAGCAGGCGCTTGAATTCGTTCATTGCATCGTTATATAACATGTTATGGTTATCCAGCAGGCGGATCACCCATGGAAGACATCATTCGATCCCTTGGCTACCTCACCCTCGGCAGCAGGCTGAAGCGTATCGGCGAGCAGTTGCAGGCCGATACGCAGCGCATGCTCGATGGGCTGGAGGTGCCGGTGCAGTCCAGCCAGTATCCTCTGCTGGCCGCGCTCGACCGGCTCGGGCCGCTGCCTGTCGGCGAACTGGCGCAGTCACTGGGGATCACCCAGCCGGGGGTGACGCGCAGCGTGGCGCTGCTGGCCGAGTTGGGGCTGGTCGAGGCCGCGCCATCGAACGACGACCAGCGCCGCAGGATGATCTCGCTGACCGCGAACGGCCAGCGCCTGGTCGATAAGGCGAAGCGAGACGTTTGGCCGCGCATCGAGAACGCCGTTGCCGACTTGTGCAAAGGCATCGCAGGGCCGCTTCTACAACAACTCTCGGCAATAGAGGACGGCCTGGCGGCGGCCCCACTCGACCGTCGTGTGAAACAGGATGTCGCGCCATGAGCCATGTCCTCGATCGTCCGGTCTGGAGCGCGCTCGACACGCGGCATCGGATCTTTGCGTATGGCGACAGGCTCGCCAGGCGCTATCCCTCCTCGATCGTCCCCTTCGCGGCTTCCGGGACAGACGACGCTGAGAGCCTGCAGGCGCTCGCAAGCCTCATTCCTGCGGGTGAGAGCGTGTTCATGCTCCAGGCGGACCCCATTGCCTTGCCGCCGGAACTGACCGCGACCGTGACCGCCTTCGGTGTTCAGATGGTTGCTGCGGCGCCATTGCCTGCCGTGTCGGACGAGCGTGTGCAGCAGCTGACGCAGGACGACGCGGCCGGGATGCTCGCTTTGGCGTCACTGACCAGGCCCGGCCCGTTCACGCTCAAGGCGCTGAGCCTCGGCGAGTTCTGGGGCGTGAAGATCGACGGCCGGCTGGCGGCGATGGCCGGCGAGCGCATGAAGCAGCCCGGCTACAGCGAACTCAGCGGCGTCTGCTCGCATCCCGAATTTCGCGGCAGCGGCCTCGGCCGGCTGCTGTCGGTGTTCGTGGCCAACCGAATTTTTGCGCGCGGCGAAGTTCCCTACCTGCATGCCTATGCCAGCAATGCCGGCGCGGTCCGGTTGTACGAGTCCATCGGCTTCAGGCTGAGGGCAGAGATGAATGTGGCCGTCGTGCAGCGCGCCGGATAGGCCGCCTTGCGGGCCTCAGGCTGATTTCGGCTCCAACCTGCGGAAACCCACGGTTTCCATAAGCATATCTTCCTCGACCATCCCGGCATTGTGCAGCGCAAGCAGGTTCAGCGCGATCTCCCGCGCCTCCGCCGAATCGGGATGCACGTCGCGCCTGCGGCAGGCTTCGTCGAACACGCGTTGCAGCCTGGCGATGTCGTCGGGTTTCAGCAGGCCACGGTCATAGACGGACTTTGGCATGGCACTCTCCTCCAGAAGAGGTAGGGCGCCATGTTTAAATGTCCATTCTTTTCCGGGGCTTGGGTGGGCAGCTGCCTGGGTTTGCGTTAATCCGGCCCGAGCGTTGCAATCAGACCGCGATCGTGCTGCCATTCATTCAGCCACCTCTCGTCATCGTCGGGCCTGTCTCGCCGCAGTCTGCTTGACGTGTCGGCGCGCTTGCGAAACAAGGGCTGCCACAAACGACAGCGAGACACAAAAGTGAGTTTCTGGGGACTGGCGCAGCTCGTCGTTTCGACGGTGATCTTCCTGCTGGCGGCAATCGCGGCCAAGCAATGGGGGCTGGCGCCAAGCCTTGGCAAGATCGTGCTGACACTGGCGCTGTATACGGCGGGCAATCTGATGATGCTGCGGCTGGTTCGTGAGTTCGGCATGTCGGTGTCGTTCAGCCTGTCGGCGGTGATCCAGCTGGTGGCGGTCAATGTGGTGGCGCTGGTGTTCTTCGGCGAACGCGTCAACGCCTTGCAGGCGACCGGCATCGTGCTGGCCATCGCGGCGGTGGTGCTGATCTCGCTCGGGCCTTACCTGCAGGGGCGATTGTAGTCCGATGAAGACCCCGCGTGCGTTCACCAACTGGCTTGAATTTCCGGTGCTGCTGGCCGGGCTGGTGATAGCCGCCGGGCTGTGGGGCTTCGAGGAACTGATGGAGGTGGCGCGGGCCACCACGCCGCACGCTTTCGATACTGAGATCCTGCTCGCTTTCCGAAAAGTGGGTCAGCCGGATGTTCCCGTCGGCCCGGCATGGCTGGAAGGCGCGATGCGCGACATCACCAGCCTCGGCAGCTCCAGCGTGCTGGTGCTGATCGTAACGGCGGTGATCGTCTACCTCCTGCTGATCCGCAGGCCGAGGACGGCGCTGCTGATCTTTGTCGCGGTGGCCGGCGGGCAGCTGCTGTCGACCTTGCTCAAGGCCGGCATCGACCGGCCGCGCCCCGATCTTGTCTCGCACCTGGCCAACGAGACGTCGCTGTCGTTTCCCAGCGGCCACGCCATGCTGTCGGCGGTGACCTATCTCACGCTGGGCTCGCTGGCAGCGCGCTTCCTGCCGGGACGAACGACGAAAATCTATGTCCTCAGCCTGGCGGTGCTGGTAACGCTGCTGGTCGGCGTCAGCCGCGTCTATCTCGGCGTCCACTGGCCTTCCGACGTGCTGGCCGGATGGTGCGCCGGCTTCACCTGGGCGACGCTGTGCTGGCTGGCGGCGCGAATGCTGCAGCGGAACAAGGCGGTGGCCGATGGCAACGAGCCCGAAGACTGACGATCCGGAGCGACATTCAAATCAGCCGGTTGATCAGCCCGTGTCCGCAGCCTGCCAGCAGAAAAACCGCCGACAGCAAGGCTGCCGACGTCGTCAAGGTCCTGAAAATCTTCAACTGATATTTCCCCGCCAATAAGAGCCAAGGCGGTTAACGTAGCATGCTCATCCCGTATCCCGCCATCCGGCTTTGTGGAGAGATCATGTTTCATGTATGCTTTATGATGGTTGAAACATCACTATGATTGTATTACACGTCGTCTCCGCAGACTCAGACGGGGGTTCCGACCGATGATCACTGCCGCCCAGATGCGCGCCGCGAGGGCGCTGGCCGGCATCGATCAGAAGACGCTCGCCGAGCGTGCCGGCGTTTCGCTTCCGACAATCCAGCGCATGGAAGCGAGTGACGGCGTGGTCAGGGGTGTGGTCGATACGCTGATGAAGGTTATCCAGGCTCTCGACGAGGCCGGGGTGGAGCTCATCGGCGAGAACCAGACCAGCGAGCGCGGCGGCCGGGGCGTGCGCCTCAAGTCGGTCGCGCCGCCGAACCCGCAAGGCTGAGCCGGCATATAGTCGCGACGGCGACCGCCGACAGTCCTGCCGACGATCCCGCCGCCTTCACGCAAGCGGAAGGCATTCCATGGATCAGATCCGGCGGGCAGTGCATCAACCGGCCCAGAAGTCGGCAAAGCCGACATTTTCAGAGCTGTTCACGCCCAAGCTGGTGACGGTCTGGCGCGAAGGTTACCGCCTGCCGCAGTTCAAGGCCGACTTCATGGCCGGGCTGACCGTCGCTATTGTCGCGTTGCCGCTGTCGATGGCGATTGCGATTGCTTCGGGCGTGACGCCGGAGCGCGGCCTGTTCACGGCCATTGTCGGCGGCTTCATCGTCTCGGCGCTCGGCGGCAGCCGCTTCCAGATCGGCGGCCCGGCCGGCGCCTTCATCGTGCTGGTGGCGGCGACGGTGCAGCGCGAAGGCGTCGACGGACTGCTGCTGGCGACGATGATGGCCGGCATCTTCCTGCTCGCCATCGGCTATCTCCGGCTCGGAACCTATATCAAATTCATCCCTTACCCGGTGACGGTCGGCTTCACCGCCGGCATCGCAGTCATCATCTTCTCCGGCCAGATCGTCGAACTGTTCGGGCTGAGGCTTGCCGGGCCGGAGCCCGGGCCGCTGCTGCCGAAGCTGATGGCGATCGGCCACGCGGCCGGCACGCTCAATATCTCGGCAACGCTGGTGGCGGCGCTGACCATCGCCACCATCGTCGGGGTGAAGCGCTGGCGGCCCGGCTGGCCGGGCATGCTGATCGCCGTCGGACTGGCCTCCCTTGTCGTGGCGCTGCTTTCGCTGCCGGCGGAAACGATCGGCACCCGCTATGGCGGCATTCCGAGCAGCCTGCCGTTGCCGGCACTGCCGGCACTCAACCTCGACAAGGCGCTTGCGGTGCTGCCGGATGCGGTGGCTTTTGCGCTGCTCGGCGCCATCGAATCGCTGCTCTCGGCCGTGGTCGCCGATGGCATGACCGGGCGGCGTCACCGTTCCAATTGCGAACTGGTGGCGCAAGGCTTTGCCAACATCGCGTCTGCCCTGTTCGGCGGCATCTGCACCACCGGCACCATCGCCCGCACCGCCACCAATGTGCGGGCCGGCGCGCATGGGCCGGTTTCCGGCATGCTGCATTCGCTTTTTCTGCTGGTCTTCATGCTGGTGGCCGCACCGCTGGCCAGCTACATCCCGCTTGCCGCCCTTGCCGGGGTGCTGGCGGTTGTCTGCTGGAACATGTTCGAGAAGCAGGCCTTCGCCACGTTGCTGCGCGCTTCGCGCGGCGACGCCCTGGTGCTGATGGCAACCTTCCTGATCGTCGTCTTCCGCGACCTCACCGAAGGCATCGTCGTCGGCTTCGCGCTAGGCTCGATCCTGTTCATCGACCGTATGGCCAAGTCGATCGCCGTGGAGGCGGATTTGCCGCTGGTGCAGGACGATGTCGCCGACAGCAGCGGCCGCGCCTACGATGCAAGCGAGGCAAGCGACGCCGACACCGTCGTCTATCGCATCTCCGGCGCCTTCTTCTTCGGCGCCGCCTCGACTGTCGGCACGGTGCTCGACCGCATCGCCGACCAGCGCAAGAACTTCATCCTCGATTGCTCGGCGGTGCCGTTCTTCGATTCCACCGCGGCCAATGTCATCGAGGGCGCGGCGCACAAGGCGAAGCGCGCAGGGGTGCGTTTCATCATCGCCGGTGCCTCGCCGCAGACACGGCGCATGCTGATCAACCACGGCGTCAAGCGGCCGCTGGTGACCTTTGCCGCCTCGATCAAGGATTCGCGGGCGCAACTCAAAGCCGCGCCCGCTGGCTGAGCCGGCAAGTGTGCGCCGTCAGTCCAGGCTCAGCACCGCGATCTCGCCCTCGTTCATCAGCGGCACGAAGATCCGCGTGCCGTCTGTGCCGATATCGGCGCTGCCCGGCTTGAACTGCTCTACAGCCTTCGGCGCCTCGCCGACTTTGTACCGATAGAGCGTGCCGGTCATGAAGGCGGTGGCGTAGATGCTGTCGCCGATGGCGACGACGCCGTCGAGGTCGGCAAAGTTTTGTGCGCCAGGCAGCGGCGTCACGGCTTTCGTCGCGAGATCGACCGACAGCAGGCCCCCGGGCGCGGCAGTGCTGAAGTCCGGCTTGATGCCCTTGCCCCAGGACGCCACGATCAGCCGATCGCGATCGGCAAAGATGCCGTTGGGTGCGGCGAGCTTCGCATCCTTCACGAACAGTTCCGGCTTGTCGCCGTCAATGCGGTAGATCGCATCGGCCAGCATGTCGGTGACATAAACCTTGCCCGAACTGTCCGATGTCACGTCATTGAGGAAAACGGCGCCGGGCACATCGATCGTCGAGATGAGCTTGCCGCTGGCGAGATCGACGATGCGCACCTTGGTGATGTCGGCGACGTAGAGCTTGCCGCCAGAGATCGCCGAGCCCTTCGGTGCATCCATGCCGGCGGTCCAGTGCCGGCTAACGACCTTGCCGTCCAGCGACAGCACCGAGAGATAGCCGTTGCCGTCGGCCTCCCCGGGATTGCCGACGATGTTGGAGACGATAATGCGATTGTTGGCGGCATCGAACAGCGCCGATTCGGGTTGCTCGAAGCCCGAGGCGCGCCAGAGTTCGGCGGCCTCGGCCGCAGGCACGAGCGCGATACCGAAGGCGGCGAGACAAATAGAGGGGATGAGGGTTTTCACGGCCAGGTCTCCTGTGGTGGATGGCGGAGAGCTAGAGATGTCGATACTTTTCCGGAAGGGCGATTGCCGCTAGTATCGAAACGCGATACCAAACCGCGAGAAAAGAGGTGCATTCCATGAACGGCCTGATCTTCGAGGCGCTGAAGCGGACGCTGAAGGCCAAGGGCGTCACCTATCGTGAGCTAGCCGGGCGTATGGGCATTTCCGAGCCGACGGTGAAGCGCATCTTCCACGAGCGCAACTGCAAGCTCGACCGTCTCATCGGGATCTGCGCTGCCGCCGGCGTCGAGCTGGAAAACGTGCTGGGGTCGATGAACCGGGGGCCGGGACCGGTCAATCGCATCGCGCCGCAGATCGAGCGCAAGCTCGCGGGACGGCCGGCGCTGCTGTTCATCTTCGTCATGCTGTCGGAGAAGTTCACGCCCGAAGGCGTCATGCGCTCGCAAGGCTTGAGCGAAGCCTCGATGTTCCTTTATCTGCGCGATCTCGAAGCGATCGGCCTGATCGCATTGGGCAGCGGGCTGTCGGCACGGCTGCTGGTCGACACACCGATCCAGTGGAATTTCGAAGGGCCGCTCAGGCCGCTATTCGAGATGACAAACAAGAATTTCATCGGCTGGGCGATCACCCATCTGGAGCGGGAAGCGACCTTCGTCTCTTTCTCCAGGCGGATGCGGCCGGAGACGGCGGAGATGGTGAAGCGCGAGGCGGAGGAACTGGCCGAGCGCGCCAAACTGCTCGCCCATCACGACCAGCACACGACGCCGGAAGACGGGCTGACCGGCTACAAATGGACGTTTGCTTTTGGCGCAACCCCGTTTCCGGCGATCATGCCGATCGGCCCGCACCCCAGGGATGCCGGTGCGTCCGACCGGCCCACCGCTCCGGCAAAGGGACGCCGCCCGTTGCCGGCCTGACTGGGCCATCATCCGAGCAGGATTGCATCTGGCGGCTGAGCTTGTCGCGCTCCAGTCCGGAGGTGCTTCAAAAATGAAGCCACATTCATGATAGAGTTCGCGCGCTGATTTGCCAGACTGTACGGGGCGGGTTTGCCGAATGCGTGACCGTCCCCGCAAAATCGAAGTGATCCTATGCCGACCGCGCCAACACTTGAACTTCGCCGCTATTCGCGCCTGAAAAATTTGCGGGAGCGCGCAGAACGCCAGGGTGCTGCATTGCAGTTCTGGGCGCGCACGGCATCGCTCGCCGTGATCTCCTGCTTCTTTTCCTTGATCAGCCGCTGGGATGCCTCGCTGCTCTTCGTGCTGGCGGGCCTCGCGCTGTTCCAACTCGTCGGCCTGATCCAGTTTCGCTTTGCGCGCCGTCGCAACGCGCCATGGTGGATCGGTTACCTCGTCGGTACGCTGGACATCATTCTGTTGACCGTTCTGCTGGTAACGCCCAACCCGTTTTCCCTCGAGGTCGCGCCGGCCGCGATGCAACTGCGCGAGGGCAGCTTCAAATTCCTGCTGATTTTCGTATGCCTTGGCGCGCTGACCCTTTCGACACGATTGGCGCTCTATCTCGGCGCGCTCGCGGCCTTGACGTGGACGATCGGGGTGGGATGGGTGGTTTTTCATGCGGGAACCGTCATTCCGGCAACGAACCTCTATTCGCTGCCGATGACAGAGCGACTGAATCTCTATCTCAACCCCAATTTCGTCGATACGTTCGCGCAGGCGACCAATGTGTTGGTTGTGCTGATTATCGGCGCGATCATGGCGCTGGTCGTCTCTCGTTCCCGACATCTGTCGGAAGACTATGTCAAGGCGGAGCGCGCCCGCGCCAATCTCGCCCGGCATTTTTCGCCCAATGTCGTCGACCAGCTCGCCACGGATGACGAGCCCTTCGGCCCGGTCCGCCGGCAGGATATCGCGGTGCTGTTCGCCGACATCGTCGGCTTCACACACTATTCCGAGGATCATCCGGCCGAAGCAGTGTTCGAACTACTGCGTCAGTTCCACCGTCGCATGGAGCAGGTCGTTTTCGACCACCATGGCACCGTCGACAACTATATCGGCGATTGCATCATGGCGACCTTCGGGGTTCCGCAAGCCAGCCATGACGACGCAACCCGGGCCATCCGGTGCGCTGAAGCGATGATCGCCGCTATCGAAGACTGGAATGTCCAGCGTGTGTCCAGAGGATATCCGCCGCTGGACGTTCGGATCGGTGCACAATATGGCGCCGTCGTCCTCGGCGCGGTCGGCAGCGAGCGCAACCTGTCCTTCGCGGTGGTGGGCGACACCGTCAACGTCGCCAGCCGTTTGCAGGCGCTCTGCCGGGAGCTTCAGGCGAATATTTGCTTTGGGTCACGACTGATTGAGGCCGCGAAGGCGGAATCGCTCGGGACACAGCTGAATGCGCGCGATCATGGACCGGTTAGCATCCGCGGCCGGGACGAACCGGTCCATGTCTGGGTCGAACACAGAGCCGAAAACCAGGGCGCTATTGCGGTTTCGGCGTGATGCAGGCCGCCATGTGAGACGCCTGCACCTCGGCAGGATGGACGCCAGAAACCTCGACAGGATCGCGCCCGCCAGCGTGCGCAAAGCTGGCCCGTTCGAGAGCGACTTTCGCTGCCGCATCGATGCGGTTTGGTCGAAATGGTTAGCCGTGCGTTTTCAAATGCAGCATCGGATGGTGTTCGTAGTGCCCGGCGCCATTCTTCACGATCGGGTCCTCCGAGGTGATCGCCTCTATGTCCAGATCATCGGCAATCCGATAGAGCGACACCCCATAACCGCCAGCCGGGTCCATCACGGGGCCGTGCGCGACGATAAGCCTCTTTTCAAGCAGGTCATCCAGGAATGCTCCGTGCTGCTTCATCCACTCTTCCTCATCGGTGGTCATCGTTGCCAGAAAGTCGGAACGCGGCGGAATATATTTGCACAAATAGGACTTCATTCGTCGCTCCTCGGCGAAAGGAGGCTCGCCTGCCGGACTGGCCTGGCGATGCCGTGATTTTAGATCAATCGGCCACGCCCATCTGCTTGCGGAAGCTCTTGTCGAACATGTTTTCGGGCACGAAGCGCCGCATGAAGCGAAGACGGCCTGCCGTTTTGCCAGGCGTATAGCGCATGCTCGGCGTCTTTTCGGTGGCTGCCTGTACCACTTTGTCGGCCACGGCTTCCACCGGATCGCCGCTCGCGATTCTGTTGCGCCAGGTCGAATTCATGGCTGAGCGCCCCTGTTCGTAGACGCCGGAAATCCGGTCAGGCTGTTCGGCGTTCTCTTCCAGTCCGGTGCGGGTGAAGGCGGGCTCGACAAGGGAAACCCTGATGCCGAACGTTCGAAGTTCGTGATCGAGCGACTCGGAATATCCTTCGACTGCGTGTTTGGTGGCGGTGTAGAGGGCGGTGAATGGCCCCGGCAGGAAACCGGACACCGAACTGATGTTGATGATCCGGCCCTCGCCCTGTCTGCGCATGATGGGCAGCACTTCATTGGTCATGCGAACGATGCCGAAGACATTTATGTCGAACAGGCTTTGGGCTTGAGCGACCGATGATTCCTCGGCGCCGCCGATCAGGCTGCGGCCCGCATTGTTTACCAGTACGTCGATCCGGCCGGCGAGGGCGACAACTTGCTTGATGGCGTCTCTGACGGACCCATCATCGGTGACGTCGCAAGGGACCATGTGAATGCCCTGACGCACTTCGTTGGGCGCAGCTCGGCGGCTGGTGCCGAACACGCGATACCCCGCCCGGATGAGCGCAAGTCCGGCCGCATGCCCGATGCCACCCGAAGCGCCGGTGATCAGCGCGATCTTCTCGGCGCGCGACTGAACTTGTGTCATCTCAACTTTCCTGCCTAATGATTATGATCGTAATCATTAGGTGATAATGACCGCCATAATCATTGTCAAGCGCCTCCGCCACGTCTTATATGTCGATCATCATCAATAGGAGAGGATGCGGTCGTGAAGGTGAGCAAGGAGATGGTCGAGTTAAATCGAGAGCGGGTCATCGATACCGCCGCAAAGCTCTTCCGCGAACAAGGGATCGACGGGATCGGCATTGCCGATCTGATGAGCGCGGCCGGGCTTACCCACGGAGGCTTCTACCGACAATTCAAGTCGAAGGACGACCTCATCGTTCAGGCCATGCAGCGGGCCTTCAGTGACATGAGCGCCGATCTATCCGCCCGGCTCGCTTCGACCGATACTCCGTTTGAGACGCTCGTGCGCCACTACATCTCGGACCATCATCGCGACAATCCGGGGCACGGATGCAGCCTCACCGCACTGGCGGCCGATGCCGCCCGGCACGACGATCCAGCGCTTCGATCGTTCTTCGGAAGCATCGTCAGCAATTATGTCGCGTTGATCATTTCACTCCTGCCGGGAAGCGACCCGGCCGCGAAGCGGAGTGCCGCGATCGCATTCCTAGCGGAAATGGTCGGATCGGTGATCCTCTCCCGCGTCGTGCCCGATCCGACGCTTTCCGCTGAGATCATCGACACTGTCTCGAATGATCTCATAGGGCGCCACTCGCCACCGGCGCCGGTTTGAATGGTTGCTATTCGGCGGCCTTCGCCTCAGCGGCCCTATCTTCCCAGGTCACCGCCCGGTAGTCGAAACCAAATTCCAGCGTCGGTTTGACGATGCGGAAGAAGGGCGACAGGTCGAAGTCGCGCGGCGTGTAAAGCGAGTGGTGGCGGATGTGCAGGATTTCGCGGCGCGAATAGTTCGACTGCGCCGAGGCGCGGCCGGGCGCGCGGGTGATCTCGGGCAGGATCGGGTAGCGGATCTCGCCATAGGCTTCGGCGATCAGCGTCGAGCAAATGGCGCGCGTCGGATCGCCGGAACCGAAAGCCAGCATGCGGCGGCGCCAGCGCACCGGCACCGGCGGCGTCGGCAGGAAAAAGCGCAGCATGTCGAAAATGTTCTTGAGATCGTATTTCAGGCCGAGCTTGCCGATCACGAAGGCGACGACATGGTCGCGGTCTTCCGGGGTCAGCCCGCTCGCCCGGCAGATACGGGTGTTGTAGGTGCGGTAGCGCGACAGCGGCACGGCGACACAGCCTTCGCCGAGCGTGACTTCGATCAGCCGACGCCGTTCCGATCCGTCCTCCGGTTCGGACAACGCATCGCCGATATAGAAGGCCGCATGCGACCAAGTCGACTGTGTCAGGTATTTGATGGCCGCGGAGATCTTCTGGTTGCCTTCGATGAGCAGGATGTCGCCGGGTTCGAGCGTGCGCCGCAACGTCTCGGCGTCGGACGGCGTGTAGGGCTCATAGCCCGAGGATTCGTCCTGCAGCCGGCCGGCAAGCCAGCGGCCAAGTCGGTCGAGAAGCGTGTCGCGCGGCGCGGTCATGGTAAAGTGTGACTAGCACGAGGTGACGTCCTCGGCCATGATCAACCGACCGGGACCTCTTTCGACAATACCGGGCCGGCTAGGTCGTCGCGCGCATTGCGCGCGAGTTTCTTTGTCGAGCGCTTGGGGCTGTCGCCGAACAGCTCGGCCGCTCCGGCGAGGCAGCTCTTCTTCAGGCTTTTTTCCGAGCGCTTCAAAAGCTTGCCAAGAAGCCTTGTGTCCTGCGCATCGCCGAGCGGCTCACCGTCGGCCTCGAGCAACACGCGCATGACGAAGACGTCGTGCAGTTCGCCGAGCCTTTCGCCCAGTTCGTCGACCGCCTTGCGCCGCACCTTGATCGGCGTCGGCCACAGCCGGCCGAGCAGCGACAAATGCATCGAATGGGTCTTGGCAGCCTTGCGCAGATCGTGGAAATCCTCTGCTTCGCCGCGCGATCCCGCCCGGTCCAGCGCCTTCCTGGCACGGCGCAAGGTCTTGCGAGCGCCTTCCGCAAGCACATCGGCTGCATGCTCAGGCAGATCGGGGAGCAGCAGCCGCTCTATCCTGATGAGGCCTTCCTCGCAGGCGGCGGTGGCCGCGCCTATGGCGGCGTCGAGGCCGGCGCCGGCATGCATTTCATGCTGGCGGGCAATCAGCCGGTCGCGCACGCTGTCGAGGCCGCCGCCGGCAACCTGCTCGGGAAAGGCGGCTGCCAGCCGGTCGACGGTCTCGACCAGCGCGGTCGCCTCGCGCGGCCCGGCAAGCAGCGCCGCCACCTGACGGTAGCATTGGTTCTCAGTCCGACAGAATGTTTCATTTCCGGAACGGACCAGCCGCAGCAAGGCGCGCGCGCTCTTCAGCCGCTTGCGGCATTTGTGCAATGCCTGCTCCGGCTGGTCGCGCGCGACGGCCAGATGGGCAAGCGCCTTGCCGATCTCCTCGCCAAGGATACGCCTGACCTCGCCGGTCAGCGGCAGGCGCGGATCGATGCGAAAGCTCATGCGGCGATCTCCGGAATCCCCCTAGAGCATGATGCCGAAAAGTGTGAAGCGGTTTTCGGACGACATCATGCTCCATCTCTTTTGATTTAGAGCCGGATTCCGATTTTAGGTCGACCCGACCTAAAATCATCCGGCTCTAGGGCGAGCGACGCGTTGTAAAATCTCTGCTCGCCGGTCACTTCGCGGCCGAGCCAATCAGGCAGCATTTCGTCAGGTACATCCTCCGGCGTCTCCAGTTCGGCCACCACAAGGCCGGCTAGAATCCCGCCGAAAACATCGACTTCGTAGAGATAGCCGCGATGCCTAACATGGTGGCGTGTCTTCTCGATGACATGTCCGATGGCGAAGGCCAGCATCTCCTCTGCGTCCGCCAGTGGAATTTCATATTCGTATTCGTCACGCTCGCGGATCTTGCTGCCGAATTTAAGCGTCAGCTTCGCCGAACTGCCGTCGCTGATGCGCACGCGCACGGTGCGGCCGGGTGTTGCGGCAAGATAGAATTGGCGAATGCGTATATTCGCCTCGGCCATTTCCATCCATTCGGCGCTGGAGACCAGGAACTTGCGTTCGACTTCCTTGCCCATGGCCGCCCACTAAAGCGTCTGCGGCCCGACATGGCAAGCCGCCGCGGATAATCAATTTGACTTTAATCAATCGATTGATTAAGTGCCCAGCATGATCAAAACCGTAGCCGATAAAACGCCCCGCCAGGAGACATCCCCCGCAGAGCAGACGCGCGCCGCACTCGTGCTTTCGGCGCTCAAGCTGTTCGGACGGCAAGGGTTCGACGGCACGTCGACGCGTGAGATCGCCGCCGAGGCCAAGGCCAACATCGGCTCGATCGCCTATCATTTCGGCGGCAAGGAAGGGTTGCGCGCGGCCGCCGCCGACCACATCGTCGAAACCATCCAGTCGGTTGCCGGCCAGGCGCTCGGCGGCACGCAATTGCCGGGTCAAGCCGGCCCGGAGGCGGCGAGGGCACAATTGTTCGCCGCGCTGGAAGCGATGGTGGCGTTTATCGTCGCCAGGCCGGAGGCGGGCGAGATCGTACAATTCGTACTTAGAGAGTTGTCGCATCCGACGGCCGGCCTCGACCGCATCTATGACGGGGTGTTCGAACCGACGCATCGCCGCCTCTGCCAGATCTGGGAACAGGCGACGGGCGAGCCGGCCGAAAGCGAGGCCACCAAGCTCGTGGTCTTCACGCTGATCGGCCAGGTCATCTATTTCCGCATCGGCCGCGAAGCAGTGATGCGTCGTATGGGCTGGCGCGAGATCGGTAACACCGAAGCCGCCAAGGTGGTGGCGGCGGTCACAAGCAATCTTGGCGCCATACTGGCGGCCCGAAATCCGGTCGCCCGCAAGGAGGGCAAGCGATGAGTTTTCTCTGTTCCCTGCCGCTCGCGGCCCAGCTGTTCGGCGCCTGCGCGCCGGCAGCGCCGCTTGCCGTCGGCTATGTCGAGGGCGACTATGTCTTGCTGGCGCCGATCGAAGTGGCGCAGGTCGAGACCGTCGCGGTCAAGCGCGGCGACCGTGTTGTATCAGGCACGCCGGTGGTGACTCTCGAAAGCGCCGACGCAAAAATCGCCGTCGCCCAGGCAGAGGCCGCGCTCGCCCAGGCGCAGGCGCAGCTGGCCGACCTGCAGATCGGCAAGCGGCCGGAGGAGATCGCGGTGCTGAAGGCCGAGGTCGACATGGCCGAGGCCCAGGCCACGGATGCCAGGCGCAAATACGACCGCGCCGCCGACCTGTTCAAGCGCGGTGCCGGCACGCAGGCCGACTACGACACCGCCGCCGCGACGCTGGAGACCGCCAATGCGCAGGTCGGCCAGGCGCAGGCCAACCTCGCCGTCGGCGGTCTGCCTGCGCGTCCCGAAACGATCAAGGCGGCAGACAATCAGGTCAAACAGGCACAGTCGGCGTTGAAGCAGGCTGAGTGGCGGCTATCGAAGCGCGTGCTGGCGGCACCATCGCCCGGCCGCATCAATGACGTCATCCGCGATCCCGGCGACACCGCCGGTCCGACCGCGCCTGTCATTTCGATGTTGCCGGACGGTGCGGTAAAGCTCAGCGTCTATGTCCCGGAAAGTGCGTTCTCGTCGATCAAGGTCGGCACGTTGCTTGTCGTCCATTGCGACGGCTGCGGGCCGGAGGTGAAGGCGCGCGTCAGCTATGTCTCGCCCGACCCGGAATTCACCCCGCCGGTGATCTACTCGCTCGAGAACCGGCAGAAGCTGGTCTACCTCGTCGAGGCGCGGCCTGAGGGCAAGGCGCAAGCGCTGCAGCCGGGACAGATCGTCGATGTCGAGCTGGCGGCCTCCGCAAAATGAACGCCATCGACGTTCATGGCCTGGTCAAGCGTTTCGGCGACAAGACTGTCGTCGACCATGTGACGATGACGGTGGCCGAGGGCGAGATCGTCGGCTTTCTCGGGCCCAACGGGTCCGGCAAGACGACGACCATCCGCATCATGTGCGGCCTGCTGACGCCCGACGAGGGCGAAGGTACGGTGCTGGGTTTCAACATCCGCACCGAGTCGCTCCGCATCAAGCGCGAAGTCGGCTACATGACGCAGAAATTCTCGTTCTACGAGGATTTGACGATCGGCGAGAATCTCGAATTCGTGGCGCGGCTCTACCGGCTGAAGCCGGTCGAGGAGCATGTGTCGAAAACGCTGGAAGAGCTTGGCCTGACGAGCCGCCGCAACCAGCTCGCCGGCACGCTGTCGGGCGGCTGGAAGCAGCGGCTGGCACTGGCCGCCTGCATCATGCACAAGCCGAAGCTGCTGCTGCTCGACGAGCCGACTGCCGGCGTCGATCCGAAGGCGCGGCGCGAATTCTGGGACGAGATCCACCGGCTGGCGAGCGGCGGTCTGACCGTGCTGGTGTCCACCCACTACATGGACGAAGCCGAGCGCTGCCACCGAATCAGCTACATCTCCTACGGCAAGATGCTGGCCACCGGCACGGTGGACGAGGTGGTGACGAATGCCGGTCTGACCACCTTCGTGCTGCAGGGACCGCGCCTCGACCAGGTCGCCGATGCACTCAGGGACCGGCCCGGCGTCGACCAGGTGGCGCCGTTCGGCGCGACGCTGCATGTCGTCGGCTCCGACAAGGCAAAGCTCGAAAAGGCGCTCGCCGATGTCGAGAAGGAGCACAAGGGTGTCAGCGTAAAACCCGGCGAGACCAGCCTCGAGGACGTCTTCATTCAGTTCATGTCCGGCTCGAAGGACAATATGGCATGAACAGCGTCTTCTCCTTCGCCAGGCTCGGTGCGCTGCTGATCAAGGAATTCATCCAGATGCGGCGCGACCGCATCACCTTCGCCATGATGCTGGGCGTGCCGCTTTTGCAGCTGGTGCTGTTCGGCTACGCCATCAACAACGATCCCAAAAGCCTGCCTGCCGCACTGGTGGCGACCAGCAACGACCCCTACACCCGCGCCATTGTCGCGGCCCTGCAGACGACCGGCTACTACCGCTTCGACCATGTTGCGCAAAGTGCCGAGGCTGCCGAATTCCTGATGGCGCGCGGCGATGTCGCCTTCGTCGTCACCATCCCGGCCGATTTCGGCCGCCGGGTGGAGCGCGGCGACAATCCGCAGATACTCATCGAGGCCGACGCCACCGACCCGGCCGCCGCCAGCGGCGCCATCTCGACGCTAAGCAAAGTGGCCAGCCAGGCGCTGCTTCGGGCGCAAGGCATGCAGGAGGCGGCGAGTGAGGCCGCCAGGGGCCAGCTCGATGTGGTGGTGCACCAGCGCTACAATCCGGAAGGCATCTCGCAATACAACATCGTGCCCGGCCTGCTCGGCGTCATCCTGCAGATGACCCTGGTGATGATGACCTCGATCGCGCTGACCCGCGAGACCGAGCGCGGCACGATGGAAAACCTGCTCGCCATGCCGTCCAGCCCGTTCGAGATCATGCTGGGCAAGGTGCTGCCCTATCTTGTGGTCGGTGGCGTCCAGGTGGTGGTGGTGCTGGCGGCGTCGAAGCTCTTGTTCGCCATCCCCTTCACCGGTTCCATGTCGCTGCTGCTTACAGCCGTATTGGTGTTCGTGCTGGCGCTGGTGCTGCTTGGCTACACCATCTCGACCATCGCCCGCACGCAGATGCAGGCGCTGCAGCTGACCTTCTTCTTCTTCCTGCCGTCGATCCTGCTGTCCGGCTTCATGTTCCCCTATCGCGGCATGCCGGGCTGGGCGCAGACCTTCGGCGAGATTTTTCCGCTGACTCATTTTCTGCGCATCACCCGCGCGGTGATGCTGAAGGGCGCCGAACTGCCGGCGGTTGCGGGCGAGATCGCCTGGCTGGTCGGGTTCGTGGCCTTGTTTGCCGGCGTCGCATTGGTGCGGTTCAGGCGCACGCTCGACTGAGCGTTCAGGAATTGAGCGATGGCGGACCGCTGACGAACGGACTGCCCCTGACATAGAACCGCAGCGGGCGGTCCGCATCCTTCGTGATGCCGATGCGGATGCCTTGGCCGATGTCGCCGGGCTCGTGCTCGTCGGCTGCCAGCCATAGCGGGCCTTGGCGGCACAGATCGAGGCCGTCCAGCGAACGGTCGATCCGCAATGCCTGGGCGAGCCGTCCCGGCCCGCGCGCCAGGTCGCGCAGGCGTTCGACGCCCCGGTTCTGCCGCATGATGGCAATGCCTTCGAGCGGTTCGAGCGCCCGGATCAGCACACCGGTGCCGGTCCCTGGCCCCTCGCTCGAAACATTGAGCATCCAGGAGACGCCATAGGCGAGATAGACATAGGCGTGCCCGGCCTCAAGAAACATCGAACGGTTGCGCGGCGTCATGCCGCGATAGCCGTGCCCGGCGGCGTCGCCGGTGACATAGGCCTCGGTCTCGACGATACGGCCGCTGACGATGCCTTCCGGCAGCTCCCGCACCACGAGCTTGCCGATGAGATAGCGGGCGAGATCGGCCGTATCATCAGGCAGTTCGGCACGATCGAGCGGATGGTGGCCGGTCATGCTACCGCCGCCGTGTTTCAAGGTATCCGTTCGACCCATTGCGCGCGCGACTGCCCCGGCTCGAACGGATCGCCGAAATACTGGGTCTCGCGAACCACCTTGCCATCGACGAACTCCATGATGCTCACCGTATAGGACGGAATCCCGTCATAGGTCAGGACATATTCGGTGATCCAGAGGTCGCCTGACCCGGTGATCCGCCGCACGGCAAAGCGCTTCCGGTTGGGCTGCGTGGCGCGCGACGACTGGATGTTGTGCCGTCCGCTGATGCGCTCGCCTGATTGCGGATAATCGAGCACCGCGTCCTCGCGATAGATCTGATGCTCCGTCTCGAGATCATTGGCATCGGAGGCAGCCCAATGGCGATCGAGAGCCGCCCTTATCTCAGCGTCTGCCATATCGGTTCTCAGGCCGCGGCCATGATCTCGGCATAGGTGGTGAAATCGACATTGCCGCCTGACAGCACGACGGCGACGCATTTGCCCGACAGTTCGATCTCGCCTGACGAGAGCGCCGCCAGCGCCACGCAGCCGCCGGGTTCGACCACCAGCTTGAGATGGGCCATGGCGTCGCGCACCGCCTGTGCGGCCGCCTTGTCGGAGACGGCGATGGCGCCGGCGAGGTTCTTGCGGTTGATCTCGAAGGTGATGGCACCGGGCTCTGCGGTGAGGATGGCATCGCAGATCGAACTGTGGCCGGGCTCGTTGGAAACCCTTTTTCCTTCGATCAGCGAGCGGCGGGTGTCGTCGAAATGCTCGGGCTCAACGGCCCAGACTGCTGTGGCCGGCGAGGCATCCTTGACGGCGATCGAAATGCCGCTCGTCAGGCCGCCGCCTCCACAGGGAATGACGACCGCATCGAGGCTGACGCCGAGCGCTTTTGCCTGGCGCATCAGTTCGAGACCGATCGTGCCCTGGCCAGCGATGATGGCCGGATCGTCGAAAGGAGGCACCAGCACCATGCCCTTGTCCATGTAGGGTCGCACCACCGTCATGCGGTCGTCGCGAAAGCGGTCGAACGGCACCACTTCGGCGCCCATCTTGCGGACATTGGCGATCTTCATCGCCGGCGCGTTGGCCGGCATGGCAATGACCGCCTTGACGCCGAACATGGCAGCCGCCGCGGCGACGCCCTGAGCATGGTTGCCTGAGGAGAAGGCGACGACGCCGCGGCTGCGCTCTTCTTCGCTCAGCGAAGACAGTTTGTTGTAGGCGCCGCGGAACTTGAACGAGCCGGTGCGCTGCAGCGTCTCCGGCTTGAACAGGATGCGGCCGCCGAAGCGTTTGTTGAGTTCCAGCGATTCGATCAAGGTCGTTTCGGCGATCAGGCCGGAGAGCCGCGCGGCGGCGGCATGGATGTCGGCGATGCCGGGAAGCGTGGTCATGGCGAAGTCCTGAAAGGGATGAGATCGGCGCATGGTGCACGCAAAGGCAGGCCACGCACCAATGAAAAAATGTGACCGTTACAAAGTTTGGCGGGCATGAGCGGCGACGAGGGTCAAACTGGCCCACCTCTCCCGCCTTTATCCGTCGGGCCGTATCGGCTAAGGGCGGGGGAGCAGAATCCCGGACCGCCAGACATGACCGCCAAGCCAAAACCCCTGTTCCTCGGTATCGACACCGGTGGCACCTATACCGATGCCGTGCTGTGGTCGGAACAAGGCGGGCCAAAAGGCAAGGTGCTGGCCAAGGCCAAGGCGCTGACCACGCGGCACGATCTTGCTGTCGGCATTTCCGGCGCGGTCGATGCGGTGCTAGGAAAATCCGCCACCGATCCGGCCGCTATCAAACTCGTGTCGATGTCGACGACGCTCGCCACCAATGCGCTGGTCGAGGGCCAGGGTGGGCGTGTGGCGCTCATCATGATCGGCTTTACCGGGGCCGACCTTGCGCGCGACGGGCTGAAGACGGCGCTCGGCACCGATCCGGTGGTGTTTTGTCCGGGCGGCCATGACGTGCACGGCAATGCGGCCAAGCTCGATCTGTCGGGGCTGGAAGCAGCACTCCCTGAACTCGGCGCCTCGGTGTCGGGCTTTGCCGTGTGCGCCTATTTCGCCACCCGCAACCCGGCGCATGAACTCGCCGCGCGCGACCTCATCCGCGAAAAGACCGGCCTGCCGGTGACCGCCAGCCATGAATTGTCGGCCAAGCTCGGCGGTCCGCGCCGCGCGCTCACCACCTTGCTCAACGCCAGGCTGATCTCGATGATCGACCGGCTGGTGGCGGCAACCGAACGATTTTTGGAAGCCCGCAACATCGTAGCCCCCCTGATGGTGGTGCGCGGCGATGGCGCGCTGGTTTCGGCGGCGTTTGCCCGCCAGCGGCCGATCGAGACCATCCTCTCCGGCCCGGCCGCCAGCCTGGTCGGCGCCCGCCACATGACGGGCCTGGACAACGCCATGGTGTCCGACATTGGCGGCACCACCACCGATGTTGCCGTGCTCGACGGCGGCCGTCCCCGGCTCGATCCCGAAGGCGCCACCGTCGGCGGCTTCCGCACCATGGTCGAGGCGGTCGCCATGCGCACCTTCGGCCTCGGCGGCGATTCCGAAGTGGCGCTGGAAGATGGCGCGCTCAACCCGAAGATCCTGCTCGGGCCGCGTCGCCTGGTGCCGCTGGCGCTGGCCGGGATGATGCATGGTGCTTCAGTGACATCCGAACTCGAACGCCAACTGCGCGCGCCCAATCCCGGCCGCATGGATGGCCGTTTCGCGTTGCGCACCGGCGTGCCGGACAGGCTCGCCGCCGGCCTGACCGCGCCCGAGGCAAAGCTCTACGAGCAGATCGGCGCTGTGCCGCTCGCCATCGATAGGCTGCTGACCTCGAACGCCCAGAACGCGACGCTAAACCGGCTGGTGTCGCGCGGGCTGGTGCATATCTCGGGCTTCACGCCCTCGGATGCCGCCCATATGCTAGGCAAGCAGGCCAATTGGGACCCGCTTGCGGCCCGGCTCGGCGCCGAACTGTTTGCCCGCAAGCGTGATGGGCGAGGCCAGTACATCGCGCCGTCTCCGGAGGTGATTTCCGAACGCGTGCTGCTGACGCTCACGCGCTGGTCGGCCGAATACATTCTGGAGACAGCCTTTGCCGAGGATGGGCTGGATGGCGCCGCCACCGTCGCGCACGCGCTGGTGCAGCGCGCCGTCGATTCCCATCCCGGCATCGCAAGGCTCAGCGTCGCGCTCGATCGTCCGGTCATTGGCCTCGGCGCCTCGGCGCCGCTGCACTATGCCGGCTTGGCCGAGCTGGTCGGTAATGAGTGCGTGGTGCCGGAGGATACCGACGTCGCCAACGCGCTCGGCGCCGTCGTCGGCCAGGTCCGCGTCTCGGCCGAAGCCCGCGTCAACCAGCCCAAGGAAGGTTTGTTCCGGGTCGCGTCGGGGCAAACGGTGCGCGACTTCACCGACGAGGCCAAGGCGATCGCGGCAGCGGAGGCTGATGTGCGGGCGATCGTAGCCGCGCGCGCGAAGGATGCCGGCACGGATAATGCCGAGATCGACGTTTCGACCGAGTTCAAGGTGTCTACGGTTGAGGCCCAACGGATGTTTATCGAAGCGCATGTGGTGGCGGTTGCATCGGGTCGGCCGAGGATCGCGGTTTAGGGTAATCTCCCCCACGAGGGGGGAGATCAGCAGCTTCAAAATCCCCGACTTCACCCTAAGCTGAATTGACCCTTCGCCCCTGAAATGCCAAAGGCCGCAAAGCCTTCATCTGGAGAAGCCCTGATGACCGATCGCGTCGAGATCGCCGGATTGCGGATTGCCCGCGAACTGCATGACTTTGTCGGCGAAGCGCTGCCGGGTACCGGTATTGCCGCGGACGTTTTCTGGAACGGCTTTTCGGCCATCGTGCATGATCTGGCGCCGAAGAACCGAGCGCTGTTGGCCAAACGCGACGCCATGCAGGAACAGATCGACGCCTGGCACCGCGCCAATGGCGCGCCCATCGATATGGAGGCCTACAAAAGCTTCTTGCGTGAGATCGGCTATCTCGTGCCCGAAGGGCCGGCCTTCTCCGTGTCGACCGACAATGTCGACCCCGAGATCGCCAGCGTTGCCGGGCCGCAGCTGGTGGTGCCGGTGATGAATGCGCGTTATGCGATCAACGCCGCCAATGCTCGCTGGGGCTCGCTCTACGATGCGCTCTACGGAACCGACGCCATTGCCGAGACCGGTGGCGCCGAGAAGGGCAAAAGCTTCAACCCCGTGCGCGGCGCCAAGGTGGTTGCCTGGGCGAAGAGTTTTCTGGACGAGTCCGTGCCGCTCACCTCGGGCAAATGGGCCGGCGTGAACGGGCTGACGGTTTCGGGTGGCACCTTGCGGCTCGGCGCCGGCGCCGGCGGCACCACGCTGGCCAACCCGAAACAATTTGCCGGCTATCGCGGCGACGGCGCCAACCCGGAAGCCATCCTGCTGGTCCAGAACGGCCTGCACATCGAGATCCTCATCGACCGCACCAACCAGATCGGCCGCACCGACCCGGCCGGCATTGCCGACGTGATCCTGGAATCGGCGCTGACCACAATCCAGGACTGCGAGGATTCGGTCGCGGCAGTGGATGCCGAGGACAAGGTCATCGTCTACCGCAACTGGCTCGGCCTGATGAAGGGCGATCTGGCGGAGGAAATCAGCAAGGGCGGCAAAACCTTCACGCGCAAGCTCAATCCGGACCGCGCCTGGACCGCGCCCAGTGGTGGCGCGCTGAGCTTGCCTGGCCGCTCGCTGATGCTGGTGCGAAACGTCGGTCACCTCATGACCAATCCGGCCATCCTCGACCGCGATGGCAACGAGGTGCCTGAAGGCATCTTGGATGCGGCGATGACGGCGCTGATCGCGCTGCACGATGTCGGCGCCAACGGGCGTCGGATGAATTCCCGCACGGGCTCGATGTATGTGGTGAAGCCGAAGATGCATGGGCCGGAGGAAGTCGCCTTCGCAGTCGAGATTTTCGACCGCGTCGAAGCGCTGCTCGGTATGGCGGCAAACACCATCAAGATGGGCATCATGGACGAGGAGCGGCGCACCACCGTCAACCTGAAGGAGGCGATCCGCGCCGCCAAGGAGCGCGTCGTGTTCATCAACACCGGCTTCCTCGACCGCACCGGCGACGAGATCCACACCTCGATGGAAGCCGGGCCGATGATCCGCAAGGGCGACATGAAGCAGGCCGCCTGGATCTCCGCCTATGAGGCGTGGAATGTCGACATCGGGCTCGAATGCGGGCTCGCCGGTCATGCCCAGATCGGCAAGGGCATGTGGGCGATGCCGGATCTGATGGCGGCGATGCTGGAACAGAAGATCGCCCATCCCAAGGCCGGCGCCAACACCGCCTGGGTGCCGTCGCCGACAGCGGCGACGCTGCACGCCACGCACTATCACAAGGTCGATGTCCACGCCGTCCAGGCGGCGCTGAAGAGCCGGGCGAAGGCGAAGCTCGATGATATATTGTCGGTGCCGGTGGCGGTGCGGCCGAACTGGACCCCCGACGAGATCCAGCGCGAGCTCGACAACAATGCGCAAGGCATTCTGGGCTATGTCGTGCGCTGGATCGACCAGGGCGTCGGCTGCTCGAAAGTGCCCGACATCGACGATGTCGGCCTGATGGAAGACCGCGCCACGCTGCGCATCTCCTCGCAGCACATCGCCAACTGGCTGCACCACAAGGTTTGCTCCGAAATTCAGGTGATGGATTCGCTGCGGCGCATGGCAGCGATCGTCGACCTCCAAAATGTCGGCGACCCGCTCTACCGCCCGATGGCCACCGATTTCGACAATTCCATCGCCTTCCACGCCGCCTGCGACCTGGTGTTCAAGGGTCGCGAGCAGCCGAACGGCTATACGGAGCCGGTGCTGCACGCGCGGAGGCTGGAGCTGAAGGCGAAAGAGCGGGCGAATTAGCGCCTGCGTTTCCCTCCCCCTTGAGGGGAGGGTGGCCCGAAGGGCCGGGTGGGGTACTGCGTGAAGTGCGGCGACTCCCTTCGGACGACACTACAAGCAATGTCATTGCAGAGGCCCCTTCTCGGCTCGGCTCCAAAAAGATCGACCATTCTTCGGCGACCCCCACCCTGCCGCTTCGGGGCCACCTTCCCCTCAAGGAGGAGCGTTACGCCGCCTGCGCTACCCGCTCCGACATCATGCGGTAGGAAATCGCCTCGGCCAGGTGAATTCGGCCGACGGTTTCGCTGGCGTCGAGGTCAGCCAGTGTGCGCGCCACCTTGAGCACGCGGTGATAGGCGCGCGCAGAAAAGCCGAGTTTCTCGCTGGCGTCTTTCAGCAGCGACAGGCCTGCTGCGTCCGGCGCGGCGATGTCCTCGATAACAGAAGGCGAGCAATGGGCGTTGGTGGTGGCGCTGGTAACGCCCAGCCGCTCGAAACGTTCGCGCTGGATGGTGCGGGCGCGCGCCACGCGCTGGGCGACGGCTGCACTTTTCTCCGCTCGGTCCGGCCGGATCAGGTCGGCGGCCGAGACCGCCGGTACCTCGATCCTGAGGTCGATGCGGTCGAGCAACGGGCCTGAGATGCGCGCCTGGTAATCGGTGCGGCAGCGTTCGCCGCGCAGGCAGCGATAGCCGGGCTCGCCGGCCATGCCGCAACGGCACGGGTTCATCGCCGCCACCAGCTGGATGCGCGCTGGATAGGTGACGCGGTGGTTGGCGCGCGCGATCATGCAGTCGCCGGTCTCCAGCGGTTGGCGCAGCGCATCCAAGGTCTGCGGCGTGAATTCGGGAAACTCGTCGAGGAACAGGACGCCGTTATGGGCAAGCGATACTTCGCCCGGCCGCGCCCTGATGCCGCCGCCGACCATTGCCGCCATCGAGGCCGAATGGTGCGGGGCGCGGAACGGCCGCCGGTCGGTGAGCTTGCCTTCGCCGAGCTCGCCGGCCACCGAGGCGATCATCGAGACTTCAAGAAGTTCCTTGGGCGCCAGTGGTGGCAGAATTGAAGGCAGCCTCTGCGCCAGCATCGATTTTCCCGAGCCGGGAGGCCCGACCATCAACAGATTGTGGCCACCGGCCGCCGCCACTTCCAGCGCCCGCTTGGCGCTTTCCTGGCCCTTGATGTCTGAAAGGTCAGGCAGGTCGCGGGCCGAGACATGGATGCCGGGCTCGGGCCGCGACAGCACCTGCGTGCCGCGAAAATGATTGGCGATGGCAATCAGGCTGCGTGGCGCCAATATGTCGAAATCCTTGCCCGCCCAGGCCGCTTCTGGCCCGCAGCCGAACGGGCAGATCAGGCCCTTTCCCTCGGCATTGGCGCCGATCGCGGCTGGCAGCGCACCGGCCACCGCGGCAATGGTACCGTCGAGCGACAATTCTCCGAGCACGACATAGCTGGCCAGCATGTCGCCGGGAATAGCGCCGAGCGCGGCCATCAGGCCGAGCGCGATCGGCAGATCGTAATGGCTGCCTTCCTTGGGCAGATCGGCAGGCGCCAGGTTGACCGTCACCTTCTTCGACGGCATCGACAGGCCCGACGCATGCAGTGCCGCCTGCACCCGCTCGCGGCTTTCGGCCACCGCCTTGTCGGCCAGCCCAACGATCTGCATGCCGACCTTGCCCGGCGCGATCATCACCTGGACATCGACCGGCACGGCCTCGATGCCCTGGAAAGCCACCGTGCGAACCCGCGCCACCATCTTGCTCTGCCCCCGGATATCGGCTCGCCTCGGCCTTGTGGTTCAGACCGCGAGCGACGTCAGGACAAGACAACCATAGATTTTAGGCCAACGCAAGAACATTACAGGAACATGCATTCGTGGTGGTTGCAGCGCGCTGTGCCGGTTGCAAAAACGGAAGATGGTTAAGCAATGGAACGGCTGCTCCGCCTCCTCGACCGCGTTAACAAGGCGACTAGGCCCTTCGGCAATCTGAGGCTGTTGCTTTCTAAGCGGTGATGAAGGCATCGACCGAACCTGAAAGCGATCGATCGATCGCGACCTGCGGGGGAAGCCACTCCATGACAGGATATCGGAAAGGCCAAGGCATGGCGATCCGGCGCGAAGAGCCGCTCTCCAGAAAAATCTCGTTTACAAGGTCTATGAACCGCCCGCGGTCTCGTTCGATTCGTTTCAAAGTATGCGAACGAATGTAATCCCGGGGAATTCGTCGCTCCTTCAGCGCTAAGACAGCCTCCGCGATGGATCGAGGATCGGGTGGAACTGTGAGCGAATAGTCGTCATCCAGATAAAGGTCTCGGCCGCCATGGTTCGGCGTCGTGACCACTGGAAGGCCCGCGAGAAGATATTCCGTGCTGGCGAACATTGGTCCTTCCAGGTGAGAGAGACAGATTCCCACGGCTGCACGATTTAGATGCGTGTTCACCTGAGCCGGTGCCAATCGGACCGGCTTGCCGGTGCCGTCAAACTCGTTGATAAAGACGTGATGCGGCGCGAGCTCCCTATGCCGATTTATTCGCGCTCTTTCCGACTCCGTCGTGGAGGATCCGCTTGAATCTCGATAGAAGACAAATGCGCAACGCTGGATGCCAAGCGACAAGTCATGGCGCTTCCACGGAGCCAGTTGCGCATTGTAGATTGCATCAAATTCTACAGGGACGTCATCGAGAGGCCTGAATATGTGTTCGGAGGTTGTTGACGTCTTGTTGTGCAGGACGGCGGCCTCGCCGGACTGATTCAACAGATCAGCCTCGGCCTGAGTGTTGGATAGGAAGATTAGCGAGTGACGGGGGTTCTTGAGTCTATGCAGAACGGCATAGGTCCGGATGGTTTTGACGCTAGCACTGTTTTCGATGGACCAGGTTGGCGAGATGAGAAACCAGGCGCGGTGGCCGCGTGGAAGGAAAGGCATATGACTTGCTAATCCGAGCGGCGTACCGGACATTCCCGAATAGGATATGAACGGATCGTCAGACAGCAAACTGGCCTGAAGAGCAGGTTGCGACTTCGCGGAAGGGTGCCCCTTTCTGAGTTTGTGGCCATGACGCAGCATGGCTCTGACAATCTCGAATTTGGTAGGAGGGCGATACCCGTGCTGTAGGGTCAACATGCGGCAATTGCGATCTTGAGTGCGGGGCAAAACTCGCTTCGACAGAGAGAAATTTGGCAAAGAAACATCGCCAGTTGATCGACGGAATATCTCAGGCGATCAAATCTGGTGTACGGAGAAGCGCCTCTTGAAAGAAAACATCGTCCCAAGCGGGGCTGGTTCTCACATCGCGCTACCAACCGTATCCGTTTGCGTAGGCTGTTTCAATCAAGAGGCATTCATCGACACTGCGATCCGATCCGTAGCGGCGCAGACATACACTGCGTTCGAGTGCGTGGTGGTCGATGATTTTTCGACCGACGCTTCCCGCCGAAGGATTGAAGAGTGTCTGTCCCAGCTTGGTGACAGTCGTTTCCGCTTTCTGCCCCGACTGCAAAATGGCGGGCAAATGGCAACAATGATGACCGGGCTTGACGCGACAGCCGGGCCCCTGATCTCGTTTCTTGACGGTGACGATGCTTGGCACCCTGACTTCATAGAATGCCATGTGAGAGCCCATCTCAGCCACACCCGTATCGCGGCGATGTCGAGCTCCGATGAGGTGGTGATAGATACGGCCGGCAAACTGCTTGCGGGCGGTCATCCCGTATTCCACCTGAATGACCCGCGATCGATGCCGAAAATGAGCGGCTACCTGCATGTCGACACCGAAGCTGACCCGACATTATTATTTATTGATCGGGGCACCGTGGGTTGGTTTTGGTCAACCACATCGGGGATGATGTTTCGTCGAGCTCCGCTTGAAATCATGCGTCCATCCGATCCGGACGAAATAAAGATATGTGCCGATGGTTATATGGCTCGTGCCGCCCATATGATCGGCGGAACCGTGAGGATTGGGCGGGCTCTTGGCAGTTATCGGCTTCACGGCGGCAATGGCTGGGCGGACGGGCGCATCCTGGGTACCGGAGTTGGCCTCGGCAGGATGTCGCCTGATACTGAAATAGCGATACGGCGGGCACTGGCCAATCGTTGGTGCGAAGTGGCGCCGGGACTGGAGCATTTAATCTCCCGCCACTCAATGCGCAGGACCTTGGTCGACCTGATCGGACTGTCTGCAGCTTTTGCATTGCTGGAAAAGAACTCCGATGCGGGTTTTCTGCTGAAAGACTGGGCAACACCACAGCGAAAATTGCAGACCAGACTTATCGGTCTCCTTCCTCCGAAACTGAGGCCTCGGCGCTTCCGGGACATAGTTTGATCTGATGAGCCGCTTGCTCGGCAGTCTTACCCGATAAAGAGCATCCTTCGATGCTTCTCTGGACCCACCAAAGTCCTCCGTAGCAACGCACACTACGCGGCCGAATTGCGCCGCATTTCCTCCACCGCGTCCCAGAACAGGCTGGCGATATCCGCGCCACCAAAGCGTTGCACTTCGCGCACGCCGGTTGGCGAGGTCACGTTGATCTCGGTCATGTAGTCGCCGATCACGTCGATGCCGACCAGGATGAAGCCGCGCTCTTTCAGCGACGGGCCGATGCGGGCGCAAATCTCCCGTTCGCGCTCCGTCAGCTCAGTCTTTTCGGCGCGGCCGCCGACATGCATGTTGGAGCGAGAATCGTGGTCGGCCGGCACGCGGTTGATGGCGCCGACCGCCTCGCCGTCGATCAGGATGATGCGCTTGTCGCCCTTGCGCACATCCTTGAGATAGCGCTGGACGATATACGGCTCGCGTGACAGCTGGGCGAACATTTCGAGCAGTGAGGCGAGGTTGCGATCGTCTTCCTTGAGATGGAAGATGCCGGCGCCGCCATTGCCATAGAGCGGCTTGACGATGATGTCGCCGAACTCCTTGCGGAAGGCGGCGACCTCCTGGGGATCCTTGGTGATCAGCGTTTCGGGCATCAGATCGGGGAATTCGGTGACGAAGATCTTTTCCGGACTGTTGCGCACCCAGGCCGGGTCGTTGACGACCAGTGTCTTCGGGTGGATGCGCTCCAGAATATGCGTCGTGGTGATGTAGTTCATGTCGAAGGGCGGATCCTGGCGCAGCAGGATCACATCCATCTCCGACAGGTCGGTGCGCACCTTGTCGCCCAGCGAAAAATGATTGCCCTTCTCGTCGCGGAGCTTCATCTCCTCGATGCGGGCAAACACCTTGCCGCCCAGCATCGACAGCCGGTCCGGCGTATAGTGGAACAATTGGTGCCCGCGCCGCTGCGCCTCCAGCGACAGCGCAAACGACGTGTCGCCGGCGATCGAGACGGTAGAGACATGGTCCATCTGGACGGCGATTTTCAGGGGCATCTTCCGGTCTCCGCGGGCTCTGTCGCCGATATACGGAACTTGGCGGCTTCTGCCAATCGCGCTTGCTTGGCCCAGACCTTTACCGGTCGAAGACCAGCCGGGAGTAACCGAGGAAGGACAGCGCCATGGCGACCAGCGAGGCGACGGCAAGTGCCGCCAGCGGCGGCATTGCCGGCAGCGCGAACAGGATGGCGCAGTAGACGAGATAGTTGACAATGCTGGTGGCGATGCCGACGCCGCCATAGCGCGCGCCCTCCTGCGCCACGCCGCGGCTCGACGGCGAAAAGGTCAGGTGCCGGTTGATCTGCCAAGTGACGCACAGCGCAAAGCCGATCGACAGGACACGGGCGACGAAGGGACCGAGCGGCGTCACCGCCAAGAGCAGCCAGAGCACCGCGGCATCGGCGACGAAACCAACGCCGCCGGCCAGGACGAAGCGGGCGAGCCGGCTCACGGCCTCAGGCCGCCCGGGGCGTCTTGCCCGGTTCGGCCTTCGCTGTTTCGCTCGTGCGTTCGCGCCGTTCGACCCGGCCCGACGGGACGGAGAGATAGAAAATGCGCTTCTGCTCGGCGCGTCCGCGCGATACCGAATCGAGGATCAGTCCGGTCACCATCGCAAGCATCGACAAGAGCAGCAGGCCGACCGACAGCACCCAGGTCGGCATGCGCGGCACGAGGCCGGTCTGGGCGAATTCGATCAGCACCGGCGTCATCAGGGTAAGGCTCGATGCCAGGAAGAAAATGGCGAAGGCGCCGAAGAAGCGCAGCGGCTGCGTCTCCTTCATCAGCATGGCGAACATCCACAGGATCCTGGCGCCGTCGCGATAGGTCGACAGCTTCGACGACGATCCCTCAGGCCGGCGGCCATAATCGAGCGCGATCTCGCTCACCGGCAGTTTCAGCTGCGAGGCATGCACCGACATTTCAGTCTCGATCTCGAAGCCGCCGGAAACGGCGGGAAAGCTCTTGACGAAGCGCCTCGAGAAGACGCGGTAGCCTGAGAAGATGTCGGTGAAGTCGGCGCCGAACAGCCGCTTGTAGAGGCTATTGAAGATGCGGTTGCCGAAGGCATGGCCGGAACGGCCGGCATCGTCGGTGACGCCGCGCCTGGTGCCTACCACCATGTCGCAGCGCTCGGTCTGCAGGATGTTGATCAGCAGCGAGGCATCTTCCGGCGCATAGGTGCCGTCGCCATCGGCCATCAGATAGATGTCCGCATCGATGTCGGCGAACATGCGCCGCACGACATTGCCCTTGCCCTGGCGCGGCTCGCGGACGACGATGGCGCCCGCTGCGCGGGCCTTTAATGCCGTCAGGTCGCGCGAATTGTTGTCATAGACATAGATGTCGGCCGATGGCAGCGTCTCGCGAAAGCGCCGCACCACCTCGGCGATGGTCAGTTCCTCATTGTAACAAGGCAGGAGCACGGCAATGGCCGGCTCGTGGCGGACTTCGTGCGGCATTTCCGTCTCCCGACGCCCGGCGGAGCCTCCGGCCGCGCTCATATGCGGCCTCGCTCAGGCGGCTTTACTATTTATTGAAGCTGTTAAGGCTAGGTTTAAGGCCGCAGTCTTTCCGACGAAGGTCATGATGATGAACGCAGCCAAGGCGGGTGCTTCCTCCTGGAAGTCCGATATGACGCTGGCGCTGCTTGCCATGCTGGTGGTGCTGGCGGTCAATGCCGCCACGGGCTTTCGCGAATTGAGCGATGCCGGCGGCGACAATGACAGCCTGCTGCGGCTTGTCGAGGTTCGCGACATGCTGGCCGGCCAGGGCTGGTTCGACCTGCATCAGTACAGGATGGGGCCGGAAGGCGGTTTCATCATGCACTGGTCGCGGCTGGTCGACGCACCGCTCGCCGCCATCATCCTCGCCGCCTCGGCGCTAACTGGCAGCATGGCCATGGCCGAAGCGATCGCACAGGTGCTGTGGCCGTCGCTGCTGTTCTGCCTGGCGGTGTTTTTTACAGCCCGTGCGGCACGAAGCTTCGCCGGCGTCGGCGCCGTGCTGCCCGCTATCGTCATCGGCGCGGCGGCGCTGCATTTCATCGGCATTTTCTTGCCGGGTGCGCTCGATCATCACAATGTCCAGCTGACGCTGACCATGGCCAGCCTCAGCCTGCTGCTCGAGGCGCCGACGCGTCGCTGGGCGGCCCTGATTTCCGGCCTGTGCGCGGCCCTGACGCTGGCTGTCGGCATGGAAACCGCGCCCTATGTCGCCACCATCGGCGCCTGCATCGCTTTGCTGTTCGTCGTCGATCCCGGCGGCGAACGCCGGATCGCCAGGGATTTCGGTCTCGGCTTTGCCGGGGTTTCAGCCCTGGTCTTCGTCACCACCATCCCGCCATCGGCCTGGGGCCAGGCGCAGTGCGATGCCTTCTCGGCTGTGCAGTTCGTGGTGGCGGCAATCGCCGGACTGGGGCTTGCCGCCGTGACGTCACTCACGGTGTCCAATGGCACGGCCAGCCGCCGCCTGATCTCGCTTAGCCTGCTCGCGCTTGTGTTGGGCGCCGTCGTCGTGGTGCTGTTTCCGCAATGCCTTGCGGCTCCCTACGCAAACCTCGATCCGCGCCTCAAGGAATTGTGGCTCGATCACATCGACGAGGCGCAGTCGCTGTTCAGTATTGCCGTCAATGAGCCGGCCTCGCTGGCGGCGCGCTATGTCACGCCGCTGGTGGCGATGGCGCTGATGGCGCTTCGCCTGCGCGGACCATGGCGCCGCCAGGACAGCCTCGTCGGCGCCTTGCTGGTCGGCGCCTTCATCGTCAGCGCCTGGCAGGTCCGCGGTTCGACATTCTCGATCGCCTTTGCCGTCATCCCGCTGTCGGCCTGGATCGCAAGCTGGCGCGAACGGGCGAGGATCAGCCCTGCGGGCAGCGTATCGCTGCGCATGGCGGCGGTCTGGGTGGTGTCGGTGAATGCCGTCTGGGCCGGTGCTGCCGCCGCGACGTCGAGCGTATTCGAGGCCAGCAAGGTCTCGGTCGAGGCACAGGACACCGACAGCGATCCGTCCTGCGAGCGCAAAGCCTCCTTCGCGGCGTTGGCCCGGCTGCCGGACACCACGGTGCTTGCCATTTCCAATCTCGGCTCGCCCATCCTGGCCTATTCCGGGCACCGCGTCTTTGCCGGCCCCTATCATCGCAACATCGCCGGCGACCTGCTTGCGCTCGATGCCTTCCTCGGATCGGCGGACCAGGCGAGGATGATCGCGGCGGCTCACCACGTCGGCCTGATGGCGCTCTGCCGCGGCAGCGCCGAAAGCAAGATGCTTGCCGCCAAGGCGCCGCAAGGCTTCCTGGCCAGGCTGATGCAGGGAAGCGTCCCCGATTGGCTCGAACCGGTGGCCGAAACGCGCGGAACCCCGGTCGAACTCTACCGCGTCCGCTAAAGCATCATTCGCCAGCGAAAAATCGATTTCGCGATACGCTTCCTAAACGCTTTGCTGCCAATCTCAGCCTAAATTTCGGGCGTCACAAACAGGGATACCGATGCAAACGACGTTTGGCACCGGGCAGGCAAGCAGGGAAAACTCGGATCTGGCGTTCACCGATGCGCTGACCGGGCTTGGCAACCATCGCCGCTTCTTCGACAAGGTCGATCGCCTGATCAGCGACCGTGCAGACGATCCCGCGCCGTTCACGGTCGGCATTCTCGACCTCGACGGCTTCAAGCCGATCAACGATCTGTTCGGCCACAAGGCCGGCGACGACATATTGATCCAGGTGGCGATGCGGCTGCGCGCCTCGATGGACAGCCACTCTACTGTCTGCCGCATCGGCGCCGACGAATTCGCCTTCCTCTACCCGATGGTGTTCTCGGAGGAGGCGGCGGCCGAGAAGTCGCGCATGATGATCGAAATCCTGTCGGCGCCCTACGATGTCGGCGAACGCACCGCCAGGCTTTCGGCCTCGGTCGGCTGCTCGCTCTTTTATTCCGGCGACGAAACCACGGAAATCCTCGTCAACAAGGCCGAAACGGCGCTCTACCACGCCAAGCGTTCGGGCCGTGGCCGCGTCGTCGTCTATACCCGCGAAATGGAAGAGGCGGCCAAGCGCGTCACCCGCATCGAACAGGCGCTGCGCCGCGCCGTCTCGGCCGGTGAGGTCGAGCCGCATTTCCAGCCCATCGTCGATCTGACCACCCGCCGCACCATCGGCTTCGAGACGCTGGCGCGCTGGACCGATCGCGACCTCGGCGTCGTCCCGCCGACCGTGTTCATCCCCATCGCCGAAGAGCGCGGCATCATCGGCCCGCTATCGCAGCTGGTGCTGCGCAAGGCGGCCGAAGCGGCGCGCAGCTGGCCGAAGGACCTGTTCCTGTCCTTCAACCTGTCACCCTCGCAGCTCGTCGACCAGAACACCGGCCTGCACATATTGTCGATCCTCGACCGCACCGGCTTCGATCCGCGACGGCTGGAGATCGAGATCACCGAAACCGGCCTGATGAACGATCCGGCCTCGGCCGAGAAGATCGTCGAGGACCTGCGTCGCGTCGGCATCCGAGTCTCGCTCGACGATTTCGGCACCGGCCAGTCCTCGCTCGGCCGCTTGCGCGAATTCCATTTCGACAAGCTCAAGATCGACCGCGCCTTCGTCTCCTCGATCCTCGACGACCGCCCGTCGGAACACATCATCCGCGCCATTCTGGCCATGTGCGAAGGGCTCGGCATGGATGTCGTCGCCGAAGGCATCGAGGAGGAGGCGCAGGCCGACCGCCTCGTCCAGTTCGGCTGCGCCGGCGGCCAGGGCTATCTCTTCGGCAAACCGGTCGATGCCGACGCCACGCTCGGTTACCTCCGCGATTCCTATCGCGGCGCCCTCTACGCCAAGGCAGTCTGACCGGCGGTCTGGCCTGCGTCGAGCAAGTCAGCGGTGCGAGCCAGATCGACTGTGCCCGCCATCTTGCGGCCTTTTGTCTGACATAAGCCAATCAAATCGCCGTTTTCGCCCTTGCTCCCCGGACTTGGCTGGATAGGATGCGCGCCGACCGGAACCGGGAGATGAAGATATGATGCCATCGGCCGATTTTGCCGACCTCAGGGGAGCCTCGGTGCTGATCACCGGCGGCGGTTCCGGAATTGGTGCGGCACTGACCGAGGGCTTCGTTCGCCAAGGCGCCTATGTCGCCTTCATCGACATCGCCGATGGCCCAAGCACGCTGCTTGCCGACCGCGTCGAAAAAGAACTTGGCCGGCGACCGCTCTACCTCAAGACCGATTTGCGTGACGTCGAGGCGTTGCGCGCTTCGGCCGCCAAAGCGGCTGAGGCGCATGGCGACGTCACCGTGCTGGTCAACAATGCCGCCTGGGACGAACGCCACGACGTCGCCGACGTTACCGTCGAGTTCTGGGACAACAATCTCGCCGTCAATCTGCGCCCGCATTTCTTCACCGCACAGGCGGTGGCGCCGGGCATGAAGCGGGCCGGCGGCGGGTCGATCATCAACTTCACCTCGACCTCCTATCTGATCAACCATCCTGATATGCCGGCCTACACCGCCGCCAAGGCCGGCATTCTGGGCCTCACCAAGGGGCTGGCCGGCAAGCTCGGCGTCGACGGCATTCGCGTCAACGCCGTTGCGCCGGGCTGGGTGATCACCGACCGGCAAAGGGAACTCTGGGTCTCCGAGGAGAGGCTCGCCGCCCATGTCGCCAAGCAATGCATCAAGCAGGTCATGCAGCCCGACGACATCGTCGGCACGGTGCTGTTCCTGGCCTCCGACGCCTCGCGTATGCTGACGGCGCAGATGTTGATCGTCGACGGGGGTTTCCTGTGAGCCCGGTGAATCAAAATCCGGCAAAAGGCACGCCGGCAGTCGCCGCCGTCGACTGGGGCACGACCCGCATGCGGGTCTGGCTGGTCGACGAGGCGGGCGGGGTGCTTGCCGAGCGTCGCGGCGATGATGGGTTGATCACCGCGCAGCAAAAAGGCTTTTCGACCATCCTCGAGGGCCATCTGGCGGCGCTCGGCGCACCTGACACACTGCCGGTCATCATCTGCGGCATGGCCGGCTCGCGCCAGGGTTGGCTGGAAGCGCCTTACGTCACCGTGCCGGCGCCGCTCAGTGCCATCCTCGCGGGGGCCGCCCGCATTCCCGGCCAGAGCCGCGACATCCGCATCGTGCCTGGCCTGGCGCAGCGCCTGGAAGATGCGCCGGACGTAATGCGCGGCGAGGAAACCCAGCTTGCCGGCGCCGGTTTGCCGGCAAAAGGTCGCCATCTCGTCTGCATGCCCGGCACCCATTCGAAATGGGTTCTGGTCGAAGACGGCGCGGTCGACGGCTTCTGCACCTGGCCGACCGGCGAGCTGTTTTCGGTGCTGGCCACTCACTCGATCCTGCGCCATTCGCTGGGCGAGAGCCCGAAGCCGGTCATTCCGGACAATCCCTTCTTCCAGGAATGGTGCCGCAAGGCTTTGGCCGAGGGCGGCGATGTCACCTCGCGGCTGTTCTCGATCCGCGCCGTCGGCCTGCTGCAGGACCTCAAGGCCGACGATGCCGCCGCTTGCCTGTCCGGCCTGCTGATCGGCGGCGAGATCGCCTCGGCGGGCCGCCGCTATGGCGAAAGCACCACCGCAATCGTGCTGGTCGCCTCGGGGTCGCTAGCAGCCCTCTACCGCCAGGCGCTCGACCTTGCAGGGCTTGCCGTCAGGACGGTCGACGCCGACGAGGCGGTGCGTGCCGGCCTTATCGAAGCGGCGCGGGAAAATGGCATGATCGCCAAATGACTCACCAGAGTGGAGTGACAGCGTGACCCGGACCGCCCCCTTCCCGAAGCTCAAGCGTGGTCTTGTCGCCATTCTGCGCGGCCTCAAACCCAGCGAGGCGGTTGCCATCGGCCAGGCGCTGTTTGACGCCGGCATCGAAGCCATCGAGGTGCCGCTCAATTCGCCGGAGCCGTTTTCATCGATCGCCAGCATTGTCACCGCATTGCCCAAGACAACGCTGGTCGGCGCCGGCACGGTGCTGACTTCAGCCGAGGTCGACGCCCTGGCCAAGGCCGGCGGGAGGCTGCTGGTCAGCCCCAACATCGATGCCGACGTCATGGCCCGCGCCATGCACCATGGCATGGTGACGATGCCAGGCGTGTTCACCCCCACCGAAGCTTTTCAGGCGATTAGGCTTGGGGCTTCGGCGCTCAAATTCTTCCCGGCAAGCGTGCTCGGGCCTAGCGGCATTTCGGCGATGCGCGCCGTGCTGCCGGCCGATACCGTGGTCGGCGCCGTCGGCGGCGTTTCCGACAAAGACTTTGCCGGCTACAAAGCCGCTGGGGTGACTGCTTTTGGTCTTGGCTCCAGCCTGTTCAAACCCGGCATGAGCGTCGACGAGGTGGCCTCGCGCGCGCAGGCGGCGGTGACGGCCTGGGATGCGGCCTTCGGCGGAGCGGCATGATGGGAAACGTTTCGGTTTTTTCGGACCATGTCTGTGAACTCGGCGAGGGGCCGAGCTACGATCCCGCCACCGATACGCTGTTCTGGTTCGACATTGTCAACGGCCTGCTGCTGGAGCAGGGTGTCACGTCCGGCGCGCGGAAAGTCCATGAGCTCGGCCAGATGGCCAGCGCCATCGCCATTATCGATGATAATCGCCAGCTCATCGCCACCGAGACTGGCCTGCATGTCCGCGACGTCTCGACCGGCAAGCTGACGCTGCATACGCCCATCGAGGCTGACAATGCGCTGACCCGCTCCAACGATTCGCGCGTCCACCCTTGTGGCGCCTTCTGGGTCGGCACGATGGGCAAGGGTGAGGAGAAGGGCGCCGGCTCCATCTACTGGTTCTTCAAGGGCGAGCTGCGCACGCTTTACACCGGCATCACCGTGTCGAACTCGATCTGTTTCTCGCAGGATGGAACGATCGCCTACTACACCGATACCTCGACCGGCCTGTTGATGCGCGTCGCCTGCGATCCGGCGACGGGCCTGCCGATCGGCGAGTCGAAAGTGTTCGTCGACCATCGCTCGTCGCGGGGCTATGTCGACGGCTCGGTTGTCGACCGTGACGGCGTGCTGTGGAACGCGGTCTGGGGCGGCAAGGCGGTGAAGGCTTATGCGCCGGACGGCACATTGTTGCGCGAAATTGCCACGCCGGCGGGGCAGTCCTCGTGCCCGGCCTTTGTCGGCGCCAAGGCCGATCGGCTGGCGGTGACCTCGGCCTGGAAAGGCAAGGACGACAAGCAGCGCAAGCTTGACCCACAGGCCGGCATGACCTTCCTGCTCGACATCCCCGTCAACGGCCGCTTCGAGCCGCGCGTGCTGATCGCCTGAGCGTACCGGTTGTCGTGCAGGCGTCGGGCGCGGGTCGATTTCGCGCAAGCCGATCGCATTGGCCGTGCGATGGTGTGGCTGCATCACCGAGAAGCGTTGACCCATGCCGCGCCCGACCTTGATCCTCGTCCATGAGCCGGAAAAGGCCTGTTTCGACAGGCTGGTCGCCGACGGCTTTCCCGCCGAGCGCGCCTTGGAAATCTCGTCCTATCTGGCGCAGTCGACCGATCTCGCTCCTGAGTTCGATCAACTGGCGACCGCTTGTGAAAAGCGCGGCCTCGCCTTTATGCCGGTTGCACTCGACGATGCGGCAAGCGCGCTGGCGAAGGCCGATCCCGCAACCACGCTGGTCTGGACGCTGACCGACGGCATTGCCTATTTCCGCGGTGCTGCAGCGCCCGCACTTGCCAGGCTGAATGGGCTTAGAACCATCGGAGCCGACGATGCGCTGTTCGCGCTTTGCCAGGACAAGTTCCGCTCCGGCGCCGTGCTTTGCGCGCTCGGCCTGCCGGCGCCGCAGGCAGGCCTGGCCCGCGACGGCCGCTGGCTGGCCGACCCGCCAGCTTCGGAAGCCGGCTGGTTCGTCAAGCCGAACCGGCTCGGCTCCAAGGTAGGCATCTGGCCGGATTCACGCTGCAACGACCTGGCCCATGCGCTGGAGCTTAGCCGGCGGGTCTATGCCGCTTATCGCGACGATGTCGTCGTCCAGCCCTATGTCGGCGGTCGCAATGTCCGCGCCAGCTTCCTTGGGCTGCACACGGATGCCGGGGCGGAAGCGCTCGGCATTGCGTTCGTCGACTCCGGCGGCGATTTCCAGACCATGGCGGACTCGATGGCGCTTTACGGCGACACCGGCGAGGCCGCCAAGGCGGCTGGACTATACAGCGAGCCGGTGCTGGAGGCGGTTGCCGACACCCAGCCGGCAGCCGCGGCAACCATCCGCCGCATCGCCGAGCGGCTGGTCAGCGGACTTGGCCTGCGCGACGTGTTTTCCATCGATTTCAGGGTCGAGGCCACCGATCATGCCCACCTCATCGAGTTCGAAGTCTGTCCCGGCCTGCCCTGCTTCGATTTCCGCGCCTATTGCCGGCTGCAATGGAGCATGACGCTGGCCGATGCGGTTGCCGAGACGGCGGCGAACCGACTGAACCGACAGGCGATCTGAAAGGCCGCGGGGACCGGCACGACCTACCGCGCCTTGACGGCTTTTGCTCCACCTTTAGTGTCGCGGGACAGTCCTCAGGCAAGGCCGCGCGATGAGCACACCAGCAAGCTCCCTCCATCATCACATAAGGCGCATGGCCGGGCGCGATCCGCATGAGGCGCATCGCGTCGCCACGCCGCTCGAGCTGCTGTTCGATCTGACCTTCGTCACCGCCTTCAGCCTTGCCTCGTCGCAACTGGCGCATGCCTTGGCCGAGGGCCACTACGCGGCGGCGCTGATCGGCTTCGGCTTTGCCAGCTTCGCGATCTGCTGGGCGTGGATCAATTTCTCCTGGTTTTCCTCCGCCTGTGACACCGACGATTGGATCTTCCGCCTCGTCACCATGGTGCAGATGATCGGCGTGCTGGTGCTGGCCATCGGCCTGCCGCGCATGTTCGCCTCGATCGAGCATGGCGAACACCTCAACAATTCGGTGATGGTGCTGGGCTACGTCATCATGCGCGTCGCCATGATCTTCCAATGGCTGCGCGCGGCGCGGCAGGACCCTGGGCGGCGGCGTGCCTGTCTCACCTATGCCATCGCCATCGCGATCGCCCAGATCGGCTGGGTGGTTCAGATCCTGGTCGATTTCTCGCTGGCGACGAGCCTGGCTTTCGGCGCGGTCCTGCTTCTCATCGAGCTTGCCGGACCGGTCATCGCCGAACGCCGGGATGGCGGCACGCCCTGGCACGCGCATCACGTCGCCGAGCGCTACAGCCTCTTCGCCATCATCGCGCTGGGCGAAGGGGTGGTCGGCACGCTGGCGACGCTGTCGGCCGTGGTCGAGGAGCAGGGCTGGAACCTCGATGCCGCCTGATCGGCATTGCCGGAATGGGTCTCACCTTCGGCATGTGGTGGGTCTATTACATGCTGCCCTCGGGGACGGTGCTGCACCAGCACCGCAATCGCTCTTTTGTCTGGGGCTATGGCCAGATGCTGATCGTGGCGGCCATCGTCGCCACCGGCGCCGGGCTGCATGTCGCGGCCTATTTCATCGAGCACAAGGCCCATATCGGCCCGGTAGCGACCCTGCTCTCGGTCGCCATTCCGCTAGGCGTGTTCCTGGGGGCGATCTACGCGCTGTATTATTATCTCGTCCAGCGCTTCGATCCCCTCCATGTCTGGCTGCTGGCGGGAACGGCTGCGGTCGTCGCACTTGCCATCATCGCCGCCCTTGCCGGCGTCGACATGGCGGTCTGCCTCATCTTACTCACGCTAGCGCCGGCCGTCACCGTTGTCGGCTATGAGCTGTCGGGGCACCGCCATCAACTGGAGGTGCTGGCGCAGGAGGAAGCGCCGCACTGAGCAGAGCAGCTTCGCGCGTCAGATACCCTCGACCAGCACGATCTCGCCATCGGCTACTTTCTGACGGATGGCGACGGCGCGCTGGTACTCCGGCGAGTGGTAGCAATCGTGCGCCGCGCTGAGCGATTCGAACTCGATAATGACATTGCGGGCGCGGCCAGGCCCCTCGGCCTTTTCATGCTCACCGCCACGGGCAAGGAACTTCACGTCGAAACGGTCGAAAGCGAGCTTGGCGGCAGCGACATAGTCCTTGTAGCCTTCGGCGTCGCGCACATCGACGCGGGCTATCCAGTATCCCTTGGGCATTTTCTTCTCCTCGTTACGCGGCGCGCATCTCTTCCAGTATGGCTTCCGCCGCCGCGCGCCTGTCGCTTGCCGCCACGATTGGCCGGCCCACAACAAGATGGCTGGAGCCGTTGCGGATCGCCTGGCCGGGCGTCACCACGCGTTTCTGGTCGCCATGGTCGCTGCCCTTGGGCCGTATCCCCGGTGTCACCACCGCCAGGTCGGGTCCGACGATGCGGCGCACCGCTTCCGCCTCCTCGGCCGAGCAGACGACGCCGCCCATGCCGGCATGCAACGCCTGTTCGGCGCGTCTCAGCACCAGCGTGTGAGGGTCGTATTCATAGCCGGCGTCGATCACGTCCTGCTCGTCCATCGAGGTCAGCACGCTGACCGCCAGCAGGCAGAGGTCGCTGCCCCTGGCGGCCTCCACCGCGGCTCGCATCGCCTTGGGATAGGCGTGGATGGTCAGCATGGTCATGCCCATGCGCACGATGTTCTCGACACCCTTCGCCACCGTGTGGTCGATGTCGAGCAGCTTCATGTCGAGGAAGATTTTCGTGCCGCCGCTGGCCAACTCCCTGGCGAAGTCGAGCCCGCCGGCGAAGGCCAGCTGATAGCCGATCTTGTAGAAGGAGACGACGCCGTCGAGCTCCTGCACCGCCTGTTCGGCCTCTTTCACCGTCGGCACGTCGAGGCCGACGATCAGCCTTTCTCTCATGGTATGGGCCTGCATGGCTGTGGAAATCATGCCCCGGTCCGGGTCGACAGCATGCGCGAGGTTTCGATCAGCGTGCGGCATAGGTGCTCCATCGATTTGGTCAGTCTCTCATCCCTGAAATTGCCGTCGCCGTCGAAGGCACTGCCGCCATCGGATACCGAGCATTCCGGCGTCACCATCTCCAGCTGGCAGCGCACCAGCACGGCGCGCAGATGGTTGATGCAGCGGATCCCGGCGAAATGTCCGTTGGAAGACGAGCACAGGCCGGCGACCTTGCCGACAAGCGGCCTCACCGGCCAGCCGCCATCGAGGCGCACCCGGCTTACCCAGTCGATCGTGTTCTTGAGCAGTGGCGGGATCGAGCCATTATATTCCGGCGTCGCGATCAGTAGCCCGTCATGGGCGGCGATCAGCCGGCCGAGCTTCACGGCGTTGTCGGGAACGCCTTTTTCCTTTTCGAGGTCCTCGTCGATGATCGGCAGCGGATAGTCGGCCAGCGAAATGCGCGTCACCTCGGCGCCTTGCATGGCCAGCTCCTTCTGCGCCACATCGGCGGTCCTGCCGCTGAAGGCGCCGCTGCGCACCGAGCCGGCGAAGACGAGGATTTTCGCGATCACAGCCATTGGCCACTCTTGTTCCCGGACAGGTACAGCCAGAGGCTGCGCAAATCAACGCACTGGCTCAAAAAACGGAAACGATCGGGGGGCAAGCGCGCGAAGGTGTGCCGAGCAGCTGGGCTATTGCTAGTGGGTGACCGCAATTCTTGCACTCAGCGCGATGAGTGCAACTCCGAGCAAGGCATCTATCGGCCTGCGGACGCTGCCATATACCGACCGAACCCTTCTTGTGGAGAACATTAGCGCGACAAGCCCAAACCACGCCATCGCGACCAGCCCGATTATGGCCAGCGACACTGCCTGGACCCAGATCGGAGCCTGCATCGGCAATACCGATATGAACAGGCTCGCGAAGAACGCGGCCGTCTTCGGATTTGTAATTCCGACAACGAATCCGCTTCGCCAAGGAGCCGTAGTCTCTGCGCCACCGACGGCCAGCGGTGGCCGCGCCTGCCAAGCCGACAAAAGGATCTTGCTGCCCAGGTAACCGAGATACACGGCACCGGCGATCCGGACGGCAAGGTGAGCCCATGCAATCTGCGTCAGCACGAGGCCCAGGCCAAACATCGCGAGAGCCGCCCACACCATGATCGCTGCGGCAATGCCAAGCGCCACATGGAACCCCGCGCGACGGCTGATCAGCGCATGGGAAGTCACGGCTACAAAATCGGGTCCGGGGCTCATGGCGCCGAGCAGGAAGACCGAAGCAAGGGTCAGGAATTGCGGAAGGTAGCTCATGCGATGCTCCAATTTCAGGCTCGTCGTACCGCACGCCTACATGCCGGAGAGGCCAGGAAAGCCGCTCGCCGATTTCGAGGGTCGTTTCCCTCACCTTCACAAAACCTACAGCGCTCTTTAATATGAGCGAAATGAACATATTTCGGCAGCCATGAACAAAGCTAATATCAACATCACGATGGTGCGCGTCCTGACATCGCTCAGCGAGACGCGCAGCTTCACCAAAACCGCCGAGCGGCTCTGTCTTTCTCAATCGGCCATAAGCCATGCAATGAAGGCGCTGGAGGAGATCGTTGGCGCGCCCCTCGTCATACGTGATCGGCGCGGTGTCGCTTTCACCGCAACCGGCGAGGCGGCTTTGGACGCGGCGCGCGCCGCTTTGCATGCTTTAGGCCGTCTTGTCGGCCTACGGGAACACTCCATCAAAGGCAGAGTACGGCTCGCGCTGGTCAGCAGCGCCTCGGTAAAGATTGCTCCATATGCGTTGAACATTACTTCCGTCCGGCACCCGGAGCTTGCTGTCGAACTGCTCTTGGGCACGGATACCGAAGTGGCGGAGTGGGTCGATCGCGGTGCCGCCGATATTGGACTGTCCTACATCGCCGGCAATTGCCAAGCCGAGGAACTTGTCGACGACGAACTCTTTGTGGCGTCATCGCAAAAGAACTCAGTCCAAGGCGGGTCATTTCCGATCCGCGCTCTCGACGGCCAGCCATTCATCATGTCGAGCGGCGGCTGCGGACCAATGCTTGCCGAATTGTTCCAGGATTTTGGCGTTGCGCCAGTTGTCATCCTGTCGGCGAGCGATATGGCGGCGCTGCTTGCTCTGGTTGGGGCCGGGCGCGGTTTGTCGATTGCGCCAGGCCTGGCGTTTCCGGCCGATTGGCAGCGAACCGTCGCGAGGCGTCCTCTGGAGCCGCGTGCGCGTCGGCCTCTGCTGCTTCTGTTCTCCAGCAGCGCCGAAGCAACGGCCGTGCGGGCCATGTGCGCGGCGATCAGAGAGGTCGCCACGAGTTTGCGAGGCGGATAACAGTCAAGGATGTGGATCGACCCTCAATCGAGCTTCCTTCGGGAGACGTCGATCCTCTACAAGGCCAGAGACTTCTCCCGCCCCCAATACCAGCTAATGCGCTTCGCGCCGGTAGATCCACAGCTGCGTCGGCGGGATGTTGCGGAAGATGAAGTCGAAATGCTTGACCGTGTAATTGCCGCGGCCGGGCGGGATCGGCGACAACGGCCCATAGGTCAGCTGCACGATCGGCCGTCCAACCGGGATGCGGTCTAGCAGGCTTTCAATATAGGCGATCCGCTGTGCGACCGGAAAATTGAGCAGCGGCACGCCGGAGACGACGGAATCGAAAACCATCCCGCTCTTCTCGCCAAGCGTGGCGTTGAGATTGAAGGCATCGCCCTCGATGACGTTGACGCCGGGGTAGAGCTGGCGCAGATGGCGCACGAAATCGGTGGAATATTCGACCGCGTACAGGTTTTCGGGCTTAACGCCCTGGGCGAGGATTGCACGGGTGATGACGCCTGTGCCGGGTCCGACTTCAAGCACCGGCAGGCCGGACTTCGGATTGACGATGGAAGCCATCTTGCGGGCGGTGATGGAGCTTGTCGGCACGATCGAACCGACCGACTTCGGCTTGTCGATCCAGCCTTTGAAGAATTTGAGTTCGTCGTCGAACTTTTCCGCCAGCGCCTTCCGCAATCCCGGACCACGTGCCATGCAAGTTCTCCTCAACACTCCCCGAACGCTACTTAGCAGCTAACAGGTCCAAGGCAAGGCGCGATCTGGCATAAGATGTTGATGACGTTCGGGAAGCGTGGCGGCCTTGGTTTGGGTTCAGTGCTCGCCGAAGGATTCGAAAAAGTCCTTCATGCGGGCGAAAAAGCCGCTCGACTGGGGCGAATTGTCCTTCGACGACAGCTGCTCGAACTCTTCCAGCAGCTCGCGCTGGCGGCGCGACAGGTTTTGCGGAGTTTCGACCGCGGTCTGGATATAGAGGTCGCCGACATTGGGCTGGCGCAGCACCGGCATGCCCTTGCCCTTGAGGCGGAACTGGCGGCCGTTCTGCGTGCCTTCGGTCACTTTCACCTTGGTCTGACTGCCGTCCAGCGTCGTCACCTCGAACGAGCCGCCAAGGGCGGCCGTCGTCATCGATATCGGCACCTTGCAGTAGAGATCGGCGCCGTCGCGCTGGAAGAATTCATGCGGCTTCACCGCCAGGAAAATATAGAGGTCGCCCGATGGGCCGCCGCGCAGGCCCGCCTCGCCCTCATTGGCAAGCCGGATGCGGGTGCCGTCCTCGATGCCGGCCGGGATATTGACCGACAGCGAGCGTTCCTCGGTGACGCGGCCCTGGCCGGCGCATTTCGGGCACGGGTCCTTGATCGTCTGGCCGCGGCCTTGGCATTGCGGGCAGGTACGCTCGATCGAGAAGAAGCCTTGCGTCGCTCGTACCTTGCCGTGGCCATGGCACATCGAGCAGGTCACCGGCTGGGTGCCGGGCTTGGCGCCGGTCCCGGAGCATTCCGTGCATGAGATCGAGGCCGGCACGCGGATTTGCGCGGTCTTGCCGGCAAACGCTTCTTCCAGCGTGATTTCCATATTGTAGCGCAAATCGGCGCCGCGTTCGCGGCCGCCCGACGAGCGGCGCTGGCGCCCGCCCATCATGTCGCCGAAAATATCTTCGAAAATGTCGGCGAAGCCGCCGGCGCCAAAACCTTGCGCGCCGCCATTCATGCCGCCCTGCTCGAAGGCGGCGTGACCGAAACGGTCATAGGCCGCGCGCTTCTGCGGGTCCTTCAGCGTTTCGTAGGCTTCGTTGATTTCCTTGAACTTATGCTCGCATGAGTGATCGCCGGGATTGCGGTCGGGATGGAACTGCATGGCCAGCTTGCGGAAAGCGCTCTTGAGCTCCTTCTCGTCGGCGCCCTTCTGCACGCCCAGCGTCTCGTAGAAATCAGCTTTCATCTTTTCCCGCAGTCCGGATGCTCAACGTCTTGATGCATGTTGCGTCGTTTGCCGGCACGTTGTCTCGATTTAGGAGCGGTGCTGCCCGGATGCTAGGGCCGGCGCGCTTGTGCCTGTGTTTTTCAGTGACTTTTTCGGCAAGGCCCGCACTTTTTCAGCGAGGGTTGCAAAAAAGCCCGGCTTTGCGCCGGGCTTTCCGCTTTATTTGCCGTCAACCGGTCAGGCCGACTTCTTCTTCTCGTCGGTTTCGTCGATTTCCTCGAAATCGGCGTCGACCACATCGCTATCCTTGGCCGCGTCCGCCTTGGCGTCGGCTTCCGCCGCTTCCTTCTGCGAAGCTTCGTACATGGCCTGGCCGAGCTTCATGGATGCTTCGGCAAGCGTCTGCGACTTGGCCTCGATGTCGGCGGCATCGTCGCCTTCGGCAGCAGCCTTCAGCGCCGTGATAGCCTCCGATATCGCCGTGCGCTCGGTTTCCGAAACCTTGTCGCCATATTCCTTCAGCGACTTCTCGGAGGAGTGCACCAGCGCCTCGGCCTGGTTGCGGGCCTCGACCAAAGCACGCCGCTGCTTGTCGGTCTCGGCATTGGCTTCGGCGTCCTTGACCATCTTCTCGATGTCGGCGTCCGAAAGGCCACCAGAGGCCTGGATGCGGATCTGGTGCTCCTTGCCGGTGCCCTTGTCCTTGGCCGAAACGTTGACGATGCCGTTGGCGTCGATGTCGAAAGTGACCTCGATCTGCGGCACGCCGCGCGGCGCCGGCGGAATGCCGACCAGGTCGAACTGGCCGAGCGCCTTGTTGTCGGCAGCCATTTCACGCTCGCCCTGGAAGACGCGGATGGTCACGGCCGACTGACTGTCTTCAGCGGTCGAGAACACCTGGCTCTTCTTGGTCGGGATGGTCGTGTTGCGTTCGATCAGGCGGGTGAACACGCCACCCAGCGTCTCGATGCCGAGCGACAGCGGCGTCACGTCGAGCAGCAGCACGTCCTTCACGTCGCCCTGCAGCACGCCGGCCTGGATGGCGGCGCCCAAAGCGACGACTTCATCCGGGTTGACGCCCTTGTGCGGCTCCTTGCCGAAGAACTGCTTCACGATCTCCTGGATCTTGGGCATGCGGGTCATGCCGCCGACCAGGACCACTTCGTCGATCTCGCCAGCCTTCAGCCCGGCATCCTTGAGCGCCGCCTTGCAGGGCTCGATGGTGCGCTGGACGAGATCGTCGACCAGCTGCTCGAACTTGGCACGGGTCAGCTTCAGCGTCAGGTGCTTGGGGCCGGTCGCGTCGGCGGTGATGAAGGGCAGGTTGATTTCCGTCTGCGTCGTCGACGACAGCTCGATCTTGGCCTTTTCAGCCGCCTCCTTGAGGCGCTGCAGCGCAAGCTTGTCGTTCTTCAGGTCGATGCCCTGTTCCTTCTTGAACTCGGCCGCCAGGTATTCGACGAGACGCATGTCGAAATCCTCGCCGCCGAGGAAGGTGTCGCCATTGGTCGACTTCACTTCGAACACGCCGTCGCCGATTTCGAGCACCGAAATGTCGAACGTGCCGCCGCCAAGGTCATAGACGGCAATGGTCTTGCCATCCTTCTTGTCGAGGCCGTAGGCAAGTGCTGCAGCCGTCGGCTCGTTGATGATGCGCAGCACCTCAAGGCCGGCGATCTTGCCGGCGTCCTTGGTGGCCTGGCGCTGGGCGTCATTGAAATAGGCCGGAACGGTGATGACCGCCTTCTCGACCTTCTCGCCGAGATAGGCCTCCGCCGTTTCCTTCATCTTCTGCAGGATCATGGCCGAGATCTGGCTGGGCGACTGCTTCTTGCCGCCGGCCTCGACCCAGGCATCGCCATTGTCGCCCTTGACGATCTTGTAGGGGACAAGCTTCTTGTCCTTCTCCGTCACCGGGTCGTCATAGCGGCGGCCGATCAGGCGCTTGACCGCGAAGATGGTGTTTTCAGGATTGGTGACCGCCTGGCGCTTGGCCGGCTGGCCGACGAGACGTTCGCCGTCGCCCGAGATGGCGACGATGGAAGGCGTCGTGCGCGCGCCTTCCGCATTTTCAATGACCTTGGGCTCCTTGCCATCCATGATGGCGATGCAGGAGTTGGTGGTGCCGAGATCGATACCGATTACTTTTGCCATTTTTCTAGTCTCTCCGCTAAGCAGGCTCTCAGGACCCGTAAGGCGTTCCGACGAAAGCCCCTGTTCACAAGAAATTCCGCTCCGGCAACCGGCATTCCGGCACTGGGCGGCTTGGCGCGTATATAAGAACAGGCGGCATCGGGCGCAAGCATTCTGCGCATGGCATCCACCGCGCCGCGCTTGGCGCCCTTGAACAGCCGCCCGGCGGCCCGGATGTGCTCAAACCGCGCTCAAAGCCCCAGGATCTGCGCGATCCCCCGGCGAAGCGCCCAGTCAGGGCTTCGAAACCACAAGAAAACGTCACCTATGCGTGAGAGAGGCGGCTCCTGGCTGAGGAAGGCGCCTGCCCACAGCAGACACAGGCAAAAGCGTCACGCGGCCTGCGACAGCGATTTATGCGCCTCGGCCAGGATTTCGAACGAGCGCACGCGTGCCGCATGGTCGAAGATCTGCGCGGTCACCATCAGCTCGTCTGCGCCGGTGCGGCGCACGAACGCGTCTATGCCTTGCCGGACGGTTTCGGGAGAGCCGACGACGGCGCAGGACAGCGCCTGCGAAATCATGGTTTTTGCCATCGGCTCGAGCGTCTGGTCATAGCCCTCGACCGGCGGCGGCAGGCGGCCGGCCCGCCCCGTGCGCAGATTGACGAAGGCCTGCTGCAACGAGGTGAACAGCAGTTTGGCCTCTCCATCGGTCGGTGCGGCGAAAACGTTGAGGCCGAGCATGACATAGGGCTTGTCCAGCTGTTCCGAAGGCTGGAAGCGCGAACGGTAGATCTCCAGCGCATGGTCGAGTTCGGCCGGCGCGAAATGCGAGGCAAACGCATAGGGCAGGCCGAGCATGGCGGCGAGCTGCGCGCCATAGAGGCTGGAACCGAGGATCCAGACCGGCACCTTCTGGCCTTCGCCGGGCACGGCGTGGATACGCTGGCCTTCCGCGGCCGGCTGGAAATAGCCCATCAGCTCGACGACGTCCTGGGGGAAATTGTCTGACGCCTCGAGATTGCGGCGCAGCGCGCGCGCTGTTCCCATATCGGTGCCGGGCGCCCGGCCGAGGCCGAGGTCGATGCGGCCGGGGTGCAGTGCCGCCAGCGTGCCGAACTGCTCGGCAATCACCAGCGGCGCATGGTTGGGCAGCATGATGCCGCCGGCGCCGACGCGGATGGTCTTGGTACCGTCGGCGACATGGGCGATGACGACGGCGGTCGCCGCGCTGGCGATGCCCGGCATGTTGTGGTGCTCGGCCAGCCAGTAGCGCTGGTAGCCGAGCCGCTCGGCATGGCGGGCTAGGTCGAGCGAATTTGCCAGCGATTGCGAGGCGTCGCTGCCTTCGACGATCGGCGACAGGTCGAGAACGGAAAGTGCGGTCATGGGCCTCAAGCCTTTACGATGTTCAACTGCCTGACCCTGGTTTCGAAGGCGCGGTCGGGAATGAGGATGTCGAGCTGGTGCCAAGCAGCGGGTCCATATTCTCGAACGGGATCGCCTGCGGATGCTGGCGATGCGACGCGCTCAGCGTGCCGAGCGGAGCATCGATCGGGCCGCGATAGCCGATGCGGTCGAAATAGGAATCGAGGTCGAAGGAGGCATCGTTCATCGCAGGGTCCGGGTTGACCGGCTCGATATAGGCACTCCGCCTGAAGACAACAAATGCGAGATGACGGACAGGCGCGGCAAGCTTATGGCGCGGCCTTTCCGTTCTCTTCGGCCGCTTCCTCCTCCACCACGGCCGTCTGCTGTGCGGCGAGAAAATTGCCGACATGGCTGAGGCCATCGAAATGATCGCAGAACACTTTGACGACGACCAGCAGCGGCACCGCCATCAGCGCGCCGACAAAGCCCCAAAGCCAGGACCAGAAGGCGATGGCGATGAAGATCGCCACGGCGTTGATCTCGAGGCGTCGGCCGACAACCATCGGCGTAACGAACTGGCCTTCGACGATGTCGCACAAAAGCACGAAGCCCGGCGCCAAAAGGGCGTAGGTGATCGAGTCGAAGCTGATCATCGCAATGACGCTGACCAGCACGATGGTGATCAGCGCGCCGACATAGGGCAGGAAGTTGAGCAGCGCCGCCATCGTTCCCCAGACGAGCGGGTTGGGCATGCCGAGCGCCCACAGGCCAAGGCCGATAACCGCGCCGAGACCGGCATTGATGACGGTGACGGTGAGCAGATAATGCGAGATTTCGCGCTCGACGTCATAGACGACGCGCAAAGCCCGCTTCTTCTCACTGAGGCTGGCGAAGGACTGGATGATCTTCTCATAGAACATCGTGCCTGACGCCAGCAGGAACAGCGACAGCACGAAGATGATGGTCAGGCTTGTCCCCGCCGACAGGACGTTGCTGGCGGCGGCCGACAGGACGCCGGACTGCGCCATCGCCACCTTCTGGATGCCCGGCTCCTGCGAGGTCTCCGTCATCTGTTCGATCTGATGCGAGATCTGCATGATCCTCTCGAGCGGACGCCGTAATTGCGCCAGCCGTTCGGTAAGTTGTTGGCCGATCGACGAGGTGTTGTTGAGAAGGTCGATGACCGGGCCGCTGAGCAGATAGCCGGCAACGCCGAAGACGCAGATCGACAGCACGACCAACATTGTCGCCGAAACCACTTCCGGAATGCCGCGCTTGCGCAGGAAGCGCACGATTGGTGTCAGCGTCAGCGTCAGCAGGAAGGCGAGGATGACCGGCATGAAGAAAGCACGCGCGAAATACAGCGCGTAGATGGCCATGAACAGGAAGATCCCGATGAGCAGCGAACGCATCAGATGCGTGTCGGCACGCGCCACAACTCTCGCCTCTTCGGTCTCGGCAAGGCCAGCACCCAAAGCGGCGGGTTCGGCTTTCATGATTTTCCCTCAGCGGCGCACCGCAATTGGTGCATTCCCCTGACGGAAACGCCTCTGCAAGCCCAAGGTTCCGTTAGCCGGCAAGGCCCTCAATCCGGGCCGCCCGTCGCTCAGGCGGCTGGCGCTGCGACGGCGACGCCGGGCTTGGCGGTCTCCTTGCGCACGATCGGCGCCACCTTGGTGCCGTAGAGTTCGATCGCCTTCATGATCTTGGCGTGCGGCATGGCGCCGATCGCCATCTGCAGCAGAAAGCGGTCATTGTTGAAGATCTTGTGCTGGGCGACGATCTTTTCCGCCACCTGCTCCGGATCGCCGACGAACAGCGCGCCGTTCGGACCACGCGACTGATCGAAATGCGCCCGCGAGGTCGGGCCCCAGCCGCGCTCGCGGCCGATGCGGTTCATCACTTCGGCCTGCGGGCCATAGAAATCGTCGGCCGCCTGTTCAGTGGTGCCGGCGATGAAGCCGTGCACATTGATGCTGGTGGCAAGGCCCGAGGGGTCGGTACCGGCCCGCCTTGCGGCATCGCGATAAATGTCGAACAGCGGTGCAAACCGCGCCGGCTCGCCGCCGATGATGGCCAGTGCCAGCGGCAAACCGAGCACGCCCGCGCGCGCCGCAGATTGCGGCGTTCCACCTATTGCGATCCAGATCGGCAATTTGTCCTGCAGCGGCCGCGGATAGACGCCGCGGTCGTTGATCGGCGCGCGCAGATTGCCGGACCAGGTAACTTTGACGCCGTCGCGTATGGCCAGCAGCAAATCGAGCTTTTCGGCGAACAGCTCGTCATAGTCCTCGAGATTGTAGCCGAACAGCGGGAAGGATTCGATGAACGAACCGCGCCCGGCCATGATCTCGGCCCGGCCGCCCGACAAAAGGTCGAGCGTTGCGAACTGCTGGAAGACGCGCACCGGATCGTCGGAGGACAGCACGGTGACCGCGCTGGTCAGCTTGATGCGCTTGGTGCGTTCGGCGGCAGCGGCCAGCGTCACCACCGGCGCGGACGCGGCATAGTCGGGGCGGTGATGTTCGCCCAGACCAAAGACGTCGAGGCCGACCTGGTCGGCCAGCTCGACCTCCTCGATCAGATTGCGCAGCCGCTGATGCGGGCCGATCGCGCCGGGGCCGGGCTCCGGGCTGACGTCGGCGAAAGTGTAGAGACCGAGTTCCATGGCATGTCATCCAAATGTTCTGATTTGCCGCTAGAGGTAGCGGCGAGCCGCCCCGGCCGCCAGAGGGGCGGATAGTGAACAGTGCATGTCGGTTTCGGCCGGCTTTGTTTCAGGGAAAACGCGTCTCCCGGCTGCAACAGCATAAACTTTCATGGCTGGCATACCGTTTTGGCGCTTGAACTCTCGGTTTTCGCGCGTATGTAAGCGTCGCGAATTGACTTCAGGGAAGTGGACTTGGCTATCTACAGGGAAAAAGACATTTTCGAGCGGCGCAATGCCGCGAACGAGGCAAAGAAGGCGCTTCTGGAGCGCTTCAAGTCGAAGCCGGCGGCTGATGATCCTGCGGTTCTGGCCAAACAGGCCGAACGCAAGGCGATTCTTGAGGCTCGCGAAATACGCGAGGCCGAAAAGGCCAGGCTGAAGCAGGAAAAGCTGGCACGCGAGGCGGTCGAGAAGGCCGAGCGCGAGGCAGCAGCCGAGGCGGCGCGTATTGCGGCCGAAGAGGCAGCGCAGGCTGAAGCGAAGATCAAGGAAGCCGAAGAAAACGAGCGCATTGCCCGTTTGCTGGCCGACGAAGCCGAACGCAAGGCCAAGCGCGACGCACGCTATGCGGCCCGCAAGCAGCGTACCGGCAGGACGCCTCCGGGCTTCTCCGCCCGCTAACGCTTCGATCGAAACGATCGGACATCAGGGTCGCCTTCCAGCGGCCCTGAATGTGTTTGTGCGTCGATTTCCTTGGTTGCTTTGCTCAGGCGGCGAGCTTCAGCCCCATAATGCCGCAGACGATGAGCGCAATGCAGGCGAGCCGGATGGCCGTCGCCGGCTCGCCCAGCAGCCAGATGCCAAGCAGCGCCGTGCCGACCGTGCCGATGCCGGTCCACACCGCATAGGCCGTCCCGACAGGTAGCGTCTTGAGCGCCAGGCCGAGCAACCCCAGGCTGATGATCATCGAGGCGACGGTGAGCACCGTCGGCAGCGGCTTCGAGAAGCCGTCGGTGTATTTGAGGCCGATCGCCCAGCCAATTTCGAACAGACCAGCGAAGAACAGAAAAATCCACGACATCGGGATGCACTCCTTCCATGAGGATGGCGGGGCGTCCCGGCCGGACTTTTGAGAAAGGCGCGAGGTCGTCCTCGCCGCTTCGGTATAAGCGGCTGCGCCGGTCGGATCAACAAAACACCGGCAGCATCGTTCATGCCGCCGGTGTCAAAATCTGCGCCGAAACGGTTTGCCCGGATCTCAACCGTCCCTAGATATTGACGACCTAAGGCGGGCTTACTTTTCCTTGAGCCTCATCGCCTTCACGGGCGGCGCCTTCAGCGCCGGAGCCGCGGCAGGCTTCTTGGCGTCTTTTTTCGGCTTCCGAGCTTCCTTGCCCGCCTTCATCGCACCTTTAGCCATGATTCGTTCCTCCAGTTGCTGGGAGGCCAAGTGAAACAAGAGAAACGCCGGACTGCAAGAGGGCTGGCGTCTGTCGCCGGCGCCGGCGGGCCGCTTTCAACCGGTTTCTAATTTGCTCGTAAACCATTGCGGTCCGTGCCATGGTTGTCTTCGCACTGCAGCATCGGCCATGCCTTCGCCCGGCGATGATCAGGCGGTGCGGTCAGGACGACAATGCGAATCCGCATCGGCAGCGAGATGAGTTTCGATTTTCCGCAGGAAACGCCGCTGATCGCGATGCTCAATGTCCACTACTCCAGGGCCTCCGATCTCGAGCGCCCGGATTTCCTGACCTCCAACCCGCCGGTGCCGATCCAGAGCTACCGCGACAGTTTCGGCAATTGGTGCAACCGTTTCGTCGCCCCGCCCGGGCGCTTCACCTTCGGCACCGATTCGGTAATCCGCGACCCCGGCACGTTCGAGATGGGCGACCTGATGGCCTGGCAGCACGAGGTGCGCGATCTGCCGTCGGACACATTGCTCTTCCTGTTGCCGAGCCGCTTTTGCGAGAGCGATCTGCTGGCCAGCGAAGCCTGGCGGCTGTTCGGGCATACGCCGCTTGGCATTGCGCGCGTCCAGGAGGTCTGCGACTTCGTCCACAACCACATCGTCTTCAGCTACGGCAATGCGCGGCCGACCCGCACCGCGGCGGAAGCCTATCGCGAGCAAAGCGGCGTCTGCCGTGACTTTGCCCACCTCGCGGTCACCTTCTGCCGTGCGCTCAACATCCCGACCCGCTACTGCACCGGCTACATCAGCGACATCGGCCTGCCCAAACCTTGGGCGAGCATGGATTTCGCAGCCTGGATGGAGGTCTATCTCGGTGGCCGCTGGCATGTCTTTGACCCGCGCAACAATTCGCCACGCATCGGCCGCATCCTGATCGCGTCGGGTCGCGACGCCGCCGACGTGCCGCTGACCCACATCTTCGGACCGGGCACGCTGGCTGGTTTCAAGGTGTGGACGGACGAGATCATCGAATAGGGGCGTCTTTCCGCAAGCTGGCCTACAAGACCCTGAACGACCGGGCGATTCGTGCGTTGTGATGCCTGTGGAGCTCAGGGGCGTTACATCAGGTTCCTTGGAGGGACAGCATGGCAGCACATGGCGGGTCGAAGACGGTCATCTACGCGGCGCTCGCCGGTAATCTCGCTATTGCTGTGACCAAATTCGTCGCCGCCTTCTTCACCGGCAGCTCGGCGATGCTGTCGGAAGGCGTGCACTCGCTGGTGGATACCGGCAATGGCGGGCTGCTGCTCTACGGCATGCACCGCGCCGCCCGCCCGCCGGACCGCACGCATCCGCTCGGCCATGGCCGCGAGCTGTATTTCTGGAGCTTCATTGTCGCCCTGCTCGTATTCGCGCTCGGCGCCGGCGTGTCATTCTATGAAGGCGTCGTCCACATCATGGCGCCTGAGCCGGTCGCCAATCCCAAAATCAACTACATCGTGCTGGGCCTCTCAATGCTGTTCGAGGGCAGCTCCTGGTACGTGGCGCTGAAGGAGTTCCGCCAGCAGAAGGGCAAGCAAGGCTGGCTGCAGGCCGTGCAATCGAGCAAGGATCCGAGCGTCTACACGATCCTGTTCGAGGACAGCGCCGCCCTGCTCGGTCTGTTCGTCGCCTTCGCCGGCATATTGGCGGCCGAACTCCTCGACATGCCCGAACTCGACGGCGTCGCCTCGATCGGCATCGCGATGATCCTCGGCGCCACCGCCATCTTTCTGGCGCGCGAAAGCAAGGGATTGCTCATCGGTGAGCCGGCCTCCCCGGAAGTGCAGGCCAAGGTGCTGGCCATCGCCCAGCAGGATCCGGCAGTGCAGCGGGCCAACGGCGTTCTCACCGTCCATCTCGGGCCGCAACAGATCGTCGCTGGGCTGAGCATCGAATTCGAGGACCATCTGACGGCGCCTGAGATCGAAGCCTGTGTCGAGCGCATCGAGGCGCTCTTGAAAAAAGAAATGCCGGAGATCACCAGACTGTTCGTCAAGCCGCAGACGACCGGAACCTGGGAGCACCGGCGCAAGCAGGTCGAGGCGGCGTCGGACTAGTTCTGGACCAGCAGTCCACCGTTGGCGCCATCGCCTGGTCCCGCTAAGATCACCCGACGGATTTCGGAGAATCAACGATGAAAATCGATGGTGGGTGCCATTGCGGCGCCATAACTTATGAAGCAGACGTCGACCCGGAAAAGACCTCTATCTGTCATTGCACCGACTGCCAGCAACTGACCGGTACCGCCTTTCGTGTCACTGTTCCCGCGCCTGAGGATCATTATAGGATCACAAAGGGCACACCGAAGGTTTATATCAAGACGGGATCGAGCGGCGCCAAGCGTGCCCAGGCGTTCTGCGGCGACTGCGGTTCCCATCTTTACGCAACGTCGGTTGGCGACGGGCCGAAGGTCTATGGGATCAGGGCGGGGACCGCGCGGCAACGCGAGGATCTCGTTCCGACCCAACAGAAATGGCACCGATCGGCCCTGCACTGGCTTCCGGAATTCGAGGGCGTAAGCATCGTAGAGGCGCAGTAGCACCTGCCTCCCGGTTAAACGCGGCCCAAACCAGCCAATAATGTGCTAGGCTAGCCATCAAACGGATGGCGGGGGATAGCAATGTCGGAAACGGACAAAGTGTTTGCCGGCTCGATTCCGGAAAACTACGACCATTACATGGTGCCGCTGATCTTCGAGCCGTTCGCCGCGGATTTGGCACGACGGGCAGCGTCCTTGTCGCCCGGCGCCGTCCTGGAAGTCGCCGCCGGTACCGGCGTTGTCACCCGCGCATTGGCTCCAAAACTGTCTCCCGGCGCAAGCTATGTCGTGACCGACCTCAACCAGCCTATGCTCGACTACGCGGCCTCGCGACAAGCTCCCGACAGTCGTATACAATGGCGTCAGGCGGATGCTCTGGCGCTGCCGTTCGAAGATGCGGCTTTCGATCTCGTTTGCTGTCAGTTCGGCGCGATGTTCTTTCCCGACCGAGCCGCCGGCTATCGCGAAGCAAAGCGGGTCCTGAAGACCGGCGGCCATTTCCTGTTCAACGTGTGGGATCGCATCGAAGAGAATGTATTCGCCAATGATGTGACGAATGCTCTTGCGGAGATTTTTCCGAACGATCCGCCCCGCTTTCTCGCCCGCACGCCGCACGGCTACAATGACATTGCATTGATCCGCGGCGAGTTGGAAGCCGCAGGTTTCTCCCGTGTGGTGATCGACACGAGGGCCGAACAAAGCCGTGCCTCCTCGCCGCGCCTTCCGGCGGTTGCCTATTGCCAGGGAACTCCGCTTCGCAACGAAATCGAGGCTAGAGGAAAACTGGAAGCCGCAACCGATCACGCCGCGTCCGTGATTGCAGCCAGACACGGCAGCGGCGAGGTTGCGGCCAAGATCCAGGCGCACGTGATCGTGGCTACGGTCTAATGCATGGCGCCCAGAAGTGTGCCGCGGTTCTGGGACAACGACATGCATCAAAACAAAGACTTTTAAAGCGCGTCGTATGAATCCGTTCAGCGCGACGCGCTTTAATCGTCGCCTTCGACGACACGTAGCCTGAGCTGCCCCGTCTTGGAATCCGCCACCCGCACTCCGGCTTCGGCCTTGGCGGGTCCGCCACCGCGCACTTCGGCTTCGTTTTCTCCAAACTCCAGCGCTTCGATCTTTTGGCCGCGCTTGGTCACCTTCGACGTCGACACCAGTATCTCGTCGATATCCTTGGCCGACTGGCCAAAATGCGTCTGCAACCGGCGCACGCGTTCGTCGACGCGCGCGACGTCTTCCATCAGCCGGATCACCTCGCCCTGGATCAGATGCGCCTGTTCGCGCATGCGGGCGTCCTTGAGGATGGCCTGGATGACCTGGATCGACAGCATCAAAAGCGACGGTGAGACGATGATGACACGCGCCCGGTGCGCCTTCTGGACCACGGCGTCGAAATTCTCGTGGATTTCGGCGAACACCGATTCCGACGGCACGAACATGAAGGCGGTGTCCTGCGTCTCGCCCTGGATCAGGTATTTTTCCGAGATATCGCGGACGTGAATTTCGATGTCGCGGCGGAAAGCCTGGGCCGCGATCTTCTGTTGTTCGGCGCCATCGGCGGCGCGGATGGCGTTCCAGGCTTCCAGCGGAAACTTGGCGTCGATGGCAAGCTGCGGCGCACCGTTCGGCATCCTGACCAGGCAGTCGGGACGGCTGCCGTTTGACAGCGTTGCCTGGAACTCGTAGGCGCCCATCGGAAGGCCGTCGGCGACGATCGCCTCCATGCGCGACTGGCCGAAGGCGCCGCGCGTCTGCTTGTTGCACAGGATCGCCTGCAATTGCACGACCTGGCCGGCCAGCGACTGAATGTTGCCTTGCGCGGTGTCGATGACCGCCAGCCGTTCCTGCAGTTTGGCGAGGCTCTCATGCGTCGATTTGGTCTGTTCGGTCATGGTTTGACCGAGCCTGCCGGTCATGGCGTCGAGGCGCTGGCCGATCGACTGGTTGAGTTCGGCCTGCCTTGCGCCGAACACGTCGGCGATGGCGCCCATGCGGCCCTGCATCTCGGCCTGGCTTTGCAAAATGCCGGCCATCCGCGCCTCGGCGTCGCGGGCGTGGTCGGCGGCTTCCGCCGCGGCGATGGTGCGCGCCTTGGCCGATCGCCACAGCGCCACGACAAGCGCCAGGAACAGGCCGAGAAACACCAGCGCGCCGAGGGCCAGTGCATGGCCGAGCGTGATCGTCGTGGCGCCAAGCCGGGCAACGGGTTCGGAAAGGATGGTGCTCAGGTCGTTCATCCCGCCAGCATAGCCGATTCGCAGACCTGGCACAGATCAAAACGTGAACGAGACCGATTCGCACCGGTTGACGCTTCTCCTGCGACGTTTTAGGTGAGGCGCCATGTCGATCAAGCCGCTCATCATCCTTCCCGATCCCATCCTGCGCCAGGTTTCCAAACCAGTCGAACGCGTCGACGCGCCTTTGCGCAAACTGGCCGACGACATGCTGGCGACGATGTATGATGCGCCGGGCATCGGTTTGGCCGCAATCCAGATCGGCGAGCCGCTGCGCATGCTGGTCATCGACCTCGCCAAGGAAGACGAGCCGCCGGCGCCGCATGTCTTCATCAATCCCGAAATCCTCGAAAGCGCCGACGCCCGCTCGGTCTACGAGGAAGGCTGCCTGTCGATCCCGGACTATTACGCCGAGGTCGAGCGTCCCGCCTCGGTGCGCGTGAAATATCTCGACCGCGACGGCAAGCTGCAGGAGATCGAGGCCGAAGGCCTGATGGCGACTTGCCTGCAGCACGAGATCGACCATCTCAACGGTGTGCTGTTCATCGACCACATCTCGAAGCTGAAGCGCGACATGGTGGTCAAGAAGTTCAAGAAGCTCGCCAAGGACAAGGCGCCGGGCAAGCTGGTGGGATAGGCCCTGCTTTCGGCGACTCGCACAAAATCCCGTCTCGACCCGCCCCTATTGAGAGACGCTTCCTTGCGTGATATCACTGATATCAGACTGGAGACTCAGATGGGCGATATGTTGATCAGAGATATTCCCGAGCCGTTGAAGCGTGAAATCGAGCATGCGGCACGCAAGGGCGGCCAAAGCCTCTCGATCAAGGCGATCGATTTATTGCGAAAAGGCATGGTTGCGGAAAAAGAAGGCAAGGCCGAGCCTGGACTCACGGCTTGGGATGCGATTCGCGCTGCCTTCGCCTCGGAAAATGCAATCAGCGACGAATTTGCGCAGATGATGGATGAGATCGAAGCGGAACGGAAACGCGACTTTGGCCGCACCATTGAGAATTTCGAGTGATAATCCTCGATACCAATGTCGTCTCGGAAGCGAGCCGGCCCGCGCCCGATCCAAACGTCGCTAAGTGGTTTCGCAGACAGGACCTGCTCGACCTCTATCTCTGCGGTCCTGTTGTCATGGAGCAGTCCTTTGGAGCCGAAAGGTTTCTGAACAAGACCGGCTCGGACCGCCACGTCCGTGCACTTGACCACCTGGTTTCGAAGCAGTTTTCGGGACGTGTCGTCGAATTTGCCGGTCCCATTCCCCGTCTGGCGGGCAAGCTCCGGGCAATGCGGGAAACTATCGGCCGGCCGATCAGCCTTTCCGATGCCATGATCGCTGCCATCTGCCTGTCGCACGACGCTATGCTGGCGACGCGCAATATTAAGGACTTCGAAGAGCTTGACCTCAAGATCGTAAACCCGTTTGAAGCAGACGCTTGAGCGGACTGCCGCGCGCAGAACAGGATACTGGACGAAAAATGCCGCTTCGCGTCATCTTCATGGGCACGCCGGAGTTTTCGGTGCCGGTGCTGCGCGCGATTGCCGAGGCCGGGCACGAGATAGCAGCCGTCTACACCCAGCCGCCGCGAGCCGCGGGCCGCCGCGGGCTGGAGCTGACACCGTCCCCGGTGCAGCGCGAGGCTGAGCGGCTGGGCATCGAAGTGCGCACGCCGCTGTCGCTGAAGGGCGAGGCCGAGCAAGCTGCTTTCCAGGCGTTGCGTGCCGATGTCGCGGTCGTCGTCGCGTATGGTTTGCTGTTGCCGAAGGCTATTCTGGAGGCTCCGCGCCTCGGCTGCCTCAACGGCCACGCCTCGCTTTTGCCGCGTTGGCGTGGTGCAGCTCCCATCCAGCGCGCCATTATGGCCGGCGACGTCGAGACCGGCATGATGGTGATGCGCATGGAAGAGGGCCTGGACACCGGTCCGGTGGCACTGGTTGAAAAATGCGCCATAGAGCCCGATATGACGGCCGGCGATCTGCACGACCGCTTGATGAATATTGCTGCCACGCTGATGGTGGAAGCGCTGTCCCGATTGGAGACAAATACCCTGGCATCGACTTTGCAGGCGGCTGACGGGGTGACCTACGCCAGGAAAATCGATAAGTCGGAGACACGTGTGGACTGGACGCGCCCGGCTGCGGAGGTCCACAATCACATTCGCGGGCTGTCGCCATTCCCCGGCGCCTGGTGCGAGGCCGACATCGGCGGCCGCACGGAACGGCTGAAACTGCTTCGCTCGACGCTTTCTGAAGGTACGCTTTCTGAAAGCATGGGCGAGTCGGGAGGAATTCTCGATGACCGGCTGACGGTCGCCTGCGGGTCGGGCGCGGTCAGGCTGGTCGAAGTTCAACGGGCGGGCGGAAAGCCTGCTGCCGCGAAGGAGTTTCTGCGCGGGGCCAAGATCGAAAAAGGAATGAAGTTCTCATGAGCATGATGTCGATACGCGGCGCGACGCCGCGGGACCGCGAGGCCATACGCCTGGTCGAGGAACACGCATTCGGCCAGCAGGCGGAGGCCGGGCTGGTCGACGCTCTGGTCACCGGCGGCGACGCCGTTGTCGAACTGGTGGCGGAAGAAGACGGCCAGGTGGTCGGCCACATCCTGTTTTCCAGGCTGTTCGTTAGGAACGGCGGCAAGCAGTTTGCAGCCGTGGCGCTGGCGCCGTTGGCGGTGGAACCTTCGTTCCACGGCTCGGGCATTGGCGGTGCGCTGATCCGCGAGGCGCATATCCGCCTCAGGGATGCCGGCGAGACGCTCGCCGTTGTGTTGGGCGATCCGGCCTATTACGGCCGCTTCGGCTACAATCATGCGCGCGCCGAAAAGTTCGAGAGCGAATATCAGGGCGAAGCGCTGCAGGCGCTGGCCTGGGGTGACGCACCCGAAAAAGGCAAACTGGTCTACGCCCAGGCCTTTACCGCACTCGCCGCCTGAACGAAGGGTGTATGCCGCGTTTTCGTCTCGATATCGAATATGACGGCAGCCTCTTCGCCGGCTGGCAACACCAGGCGGATCAGCCTTCGGTGCAGCAGGCTATAGAGCAGGCGATCGAGAAATTCTGCGGTGAGGCGGTGCGGATACGCGCCGCCGGCCGCACCGACGCCGGGGTGCATGCGACCGCCCAGGTGGCGCATGTCGACCTCGCCAAGGCATGGCCAAACGACAAGGTGCGCGACGCCGTCAACGCCCACCTGCAGGCGGCAGGCGCGCGCATCGCCATCCTGCAGGCGACGGTTGTCCCCAATGAGTTCGACGCCCGTTTCTCGGCCACCGGACGGCACTATCTCTACCGCATCCTCAACCGGCGCGCGCCTGCAGCGATGGAAAAGGGCAAGGTCTGGTGGGTGCCGAAGCGGCTCGATGCGGACGCCATGCACGAAGCGGCGAAAGTCCTGCTCGGCCGACATGACTTTACCACCTTCCGCTCGACGCAATGCCAAGCCAACAGTCCGGTGCGGACGCTGGAGCGGCTCGATGTAAGCCGCCAGGGCGACCTGATCGAAGTCAGGGCCTGGGCGCGCTCTTTCCTGCACAACCAAGTGCGCTCCATGGTCGGTTCGCTGAAACGCGTCGGCGACGGCGGCTGGACCGCCGCCGACCTCAAGGCAGCGCTCGCGGCGGAAGACCGCGCCGCCTGCGGCCAGGTGGCGCCGCCCGACGGGCTTTTTCTCGTCGGTGTAGACTATCCGGAGAAGTTCTAAGCCGGAGCGGCGGTCGGCACCGTGATGCCGAGCAGCGCCACTAGGCCGAACAAGACGGCCAGAGACACCACCAACATGCCTGCGAACACGGCGCTGCCGACAGCCGCGCCCTTGCCGATCGCGGCGTTGGTCATCCGCCAGGAGAGTACCAGCGACAGCACCACCAGAGCCAGCCACACCAATTCGGCAACCGGGTTGCCGGACGGCAGGAAAAGCCTGATCAGCGCTGAAGGCAGCAGCATCCAGGCGGTGATCGCCGACGCCCAGTTGCTGGCGACGACATAGTGGACGAAGCGGTCGCCGATGCCGGCGCGCGATGCGACCAGGGCAAGCACAACCAGGGGCAGCAGCCACGAGCCGAGGTCGACGGTCGCCAGGCGAATCAACATGCCCAGCCGGCCGGCGAACGCATTGGGATCGCCGATCTCGTTGGCCGTGCCGACCCAGCCGACGATCATCGCCGGCGCGGCGACGACGATGGCGAAGAAGGAATTCCAGAAGCCGTCCGCCGACAGGTCGAGCAGCCGCAAGCCGTCGGCCTTTCCGAGCATCAGCCGCCAGGCTCCGTTAAGCGATGAAGAGGTCTCGTCAACCGAAAGCATGATCAGCCCTGCTCGAACCAGTCATCGATGAAGCGCTGGTAGATTTGGGTCAGCGTCTCGAGGTCGGCCAGTGCGACGCGCTCGTCGACCATGTGCATGGTCTTGCCGACGAGGCCGAACTCGACCACCGGGCAATAGTCCTTGATGAAACGCGCATCCGAGGTTCCGCCCGAGGTGGACAGCGCCGGCTCCTTGCCGACCGTCGCCTTGATCGACCCGCGCAGCGTCCCGATCAGCTTGTCGTCGCGCGTCAGGAAGACATGGCTCGGCCGGTCGCGCCAGATCAGCTCGTAGTCGACCGGCGTCTTGCCGGTCCGGTATTTCTTGCGCTTCGCCGCCTGGTCGAGGCGGTTATGGATCTCGGCCTGCACCGTCTCGGCAGTCCATGTGTCGTTGAAGCGGATGTTGAAGGTGGCTGTCGCCTTGGCCGGAATAACATTGGTCGCCGGGTTGCCGACATCGATCGAGGTCACTTCCAGATTGGTCGGCTGAAAATCCTTCGTGCCCTTGTCGAAGACGGGCGACAGCAAGGCGTCGACCAGGCTGATCAGGCCGCGCACCGGATTGTCGGCGAGCAATGGATAGGCGACATGGCCCTGGCGGCCGTTGACCGTGACACTGCCCGACATCGAGCCACGCCGGCCGATTTTGATCATGTCGCCGAGCGTGTCCGGATTGGTGGGCTCGCCGACGATCGCGGCGTCCCATTTCTCGCCCCTGGCCGCCGCCCAGTCGAGCAGTTTTGTCGTCCCGTTGATCGCCGGCCCCTCCTCGTCGCCGGTGATCAGCAGCGAGACCGAGCCTTTCGGACCACCCTTGTTCTCGACATGGCGCGCCACGGCGGCGATGAAACAGGCGATGCCGCCCTTCATGTCGACGGCGCCGCGGCCGTACATTTCGCCCTTGGCGATCTCGGCGGCAAAGGGCGGATGCGTCCACGACGCCTCGTCGCCCGCCGGCACCACGTCGGTATGGCCGGCAAACATCAGATGCGGCCCATTGCCGGAGCGGCGCGCGTAGAGGTTCTCGATGTCGGGGGTGCCGTCTTCGGAAAACGCCGGGCGTTCGACGAAAAAGCCGAGCGGCTTCAGCATGCCTTCCAGGGCAGCCAGCGCGCCGCCCTCGGCGGGCGTTACGGAGGCGCAGCGTATGAGGGTCGCGAGGTTGGCGGCGGGATCGGTCGGCAGTTTCATGGGCAAAGCGATAGTCGAAAGCGAAAGGCCTGTCACGGCCAGAGATGATGACCGGTCCTGCCGCCGACATTATGGTTTTAATGTCGTATAGTGCAGGCCAACACGAGATAATCGCATGGCCAACGCCGAAAAGACCATCGTCATTGCCGGCGCCGGCAGCATCGGCTGCTATGTCGGCGGTTGCCTGGCGCTGGCCGGACGCAAGGTGTTGTTTTTGGCGCGGCCAGGCATAGCGACGGCCTTGCTGGACGGTGGCCTGCGCATCACCGATCTCGATGGTCGCGACCGATCCATGCGGCCGGAGTCCGTCACCACCGATCCCGCCGCTGCCCTCGCCAGCGCCGACGTGGTGCTGGTGACGGTCAAGAACGGCGCTACCGAGGAGATGGCGTCGCTTGTTGCCGGACATGCGCGCGGCGATGTCGTGGTGGTCAGCCTGCAGAACGGCGTCGGCAATGCCGACCGGTTACGCGCCGGGCTCGGTGGACGGACTGTGCTCGCCGGCATGGTGCCGTTCAATGTCGTCCAGTCGGCCATAGGCAATTTGCCGCTTCACGTGCATCGCGCCAGCGACGGCAAGGTCATGATCGAAGATGGCGTGACCGGCCTTGCCGGCCTTCTCGATGTCGAAGGGCTTGGCGTGGAAACCCATCCCGACATGAAAGCCGTTCAATGGGGCAAGCTGCTGATCAACCTCAACAACGCGCTTGTCGCCTTGTCCGGCCTGCCGCTGGCGAGCGAACTTGCCGACCGCCGCTGGCGGCGGATCCTGGCCGGTCAGATCGACGAGGCCCTGGCGGCGATGAAGGCGTTACATATCGCGCCGGCACGAATCGGCGGCTTGCATCCCGTCCTGCTGCCGAAACTGCTCCGGCTGCCGGACTGGCTGTTCCGGCTGGTCGCCCGCCGCATGCTCGCCATCGACCCGCAGGCGCGTTCGTCGATGTGGGACGACCTCCAGCGTGGTCGGCCGACCGAGATCGGTGACCTGCAGGGGGCCGTCCTGAGCCTCGCCGAAAAGGCCGGCACGCCGGCGCCTCTGCTGAAGCGGGTCACCGCGCTGGTGCGGCAGGCCGAGCGGGAAAAGCGCGGCTCACCCGGGCTGACGCCGGAAACCGTCACTGGATAGTCTACTTGCCGCGAGCCTCGGGCCTTGGCCCGCAAAACAGGCGCGTGGGCCCGCCGCGTCACAGCTTTGGTGCGCGCCTCGGAGCCGGCGCTTTGCTCGCCGGGCCTGGCGCCGGCACGGGCTGCGCCGCCGGGTGGTTCTCGATCAGCGTGATCTTCTGCCAGATCTTGCGCGACAGGTTGGACGCCAGGTTCTCGACGTCGTTGACGCCGTCGATGACCACATCGTCATTGACGGACTGCGCAAACAGCGCCGCGATCTTGCCGGTGATCGACAGCATTTCCGAGCAATAGTCGAGGTAGCGCGCCAGGTCGGCGGCATTGGTGATGCGAGCCGGCGAATGCGCGGTCGGCCTGAAATTGGCGGACAATGCTGCCGGATCCTTGGTCAGCTGGTGCATGTCGATGACATGGATCAGCGATCTCAACCCATGCAGCTGGCGAAACACCCGCTTGCGCTTGATGCGCTCCTCGGTGCGGATCAGCGCCAGCAGGCCGAGCACGGCAAGGATCATCATGTTGATCGTGGCTTCGATGCCTTGCACCGACTGCACCGCATCGTCGGCCTGCGAGATATGGATGAGCGGCAGGATGGTGCCGACGAACAGGAAGATCAGCGCGCCGGCGGCAACAGCGGCGACGATGGCGCCGCGCAGCCACCAGATCGGCGCTTCCAGCGCCTGCGCCGCCTTGGCCAGGTCGCGCGACAGCGACACCAGTTCGGCGGCGACGCCGCGCAGGCCGGCATCGGGAAAACGCTCGGCGACGCGCTCTTCCAGCCGCTCGGCGGTGTCGATGATCAGTTTCGGATCAAGCGTGCGGTAGCGCATGGCGAGATATCCGGTCGGCGCTCATGGTTCAGCCGGCGCGTTGCTGCGTTTGCCGTAGCGGTTCGGACCGGGGTCACCGCGGAAACACGCTAGAACGATGAGAAGAATGGGGCCGATGATAAGAGAGATCAACGCGTAATAAGTCGGCTTGCCGAAATCATGAAACCGCTTTGCGGTTACCGCAAAGCTCGACCATGTCGAGATCAGCAAAACGACCCAGAACACAAGTGCCCAGTTCTGGCTGGTTGCGGTGCCGGGTTCCAGTCTCGACAACTGGTAGAGCGGGAAAAACTGTGCAAGCACCAGCAGCAGCCCGGCGAGCACGTAGGCACTTGGGCTGACGCGCCCTGAGAGGCTGAAGAAAAGCCAGGGAAGTGGTGGTGTGTTGGGCAATCTGGAGCGCTCTGGTTGCTCGGACAGGATCAATCACGCAGCAGTTCGTTGATCGAGGTTTTCGACCGGGTCTTAGCATCGACGCGCTTGACGATGACGGCGCAGTAGAGGCCAGGGCCCGGCTCGTTGTTCGGAAAGGCCTTGCCCGGCATCGAGCCGGCGACGACGACCGAATTCGGCGGCACCTCGCCATAAAACACTTCGCCGGTGGCGCGGTCGACGATCTTGGTCGACTGGCCGATGAACACACCCATTCCGAGCACCGAGCCTTCGCGCACGATGCAGCCCTCGACCACTTCGGAGCGCGCGCCGATGAAGCAATTGTCCTCGATGATGGTCGGGCCGGCCTGCATCGGCTCCAGCACCCCGCCGATGCCTACGCCGCCCGAGAGGTGCACATTCTTGCCGATCTGGGCGCAGGAGCCGACCGAGGCCCAGGTGTCGACCATGGTGCCGCTATCGACATAGGCGCCGACATTGACGAAGGACGGCATCAGCACCGCGCCCGGCGCGACATAAGCCGAGCGGCGCACGATCGAAGACGGCACGGCGCGGAAGCCTGCCTTCTCGAAATCGACCGCGCTCCAGCCGTCGAACTTCGACGCCACCTTGTCCCACCAGACCGCCTGGCCGGGGCCGCCCTTGATGATCTCCATCGGATAGAGCCGGAACGAGAGCAGCACCGCCTTCTTCAGCCATTGGTTGACATGCCATTTGCCATCGGGCTGGCGCTCGGCAACGCGCACGGTGCCACGGTCGAGCAGGTCGAGTGAGGACTGGATGGCGTCGCGCGTTTCGCCCCGGGTCGCGGTCGAAATCGTGTCGCGCTCCTCGAAGGCCTTCTCGATCGTCTTTTCGAGGCTGGCCAGATCAGGCTTCGACATGAATTCGCTCCGTTACCACGCTGTTAAGGCCGTCGGCCTTAACCTTGTTTTGAAAGTCGCGCGGACCCTATGTTAAGGCGTATTGGGGGTCAATCGCGCGTGCGCCATGGGACGGCGCAAGTGAACTGTTGGGACGGGTAGAAAGCATATGACTCCTATGGAAAAGGCGGGATGGACGCCGCTGCCGCATTCGGACGAGGATCTGGAGCGCTCGAAAAGCGTTCCCGACACGCCGCAGACGCGCGCCGAAACCTACCGGCTGGCCTGGAACGATCCCGACTTCATGACGCGCCGGGAATTGCGCGCTGTGCGCTTGCAGCTTGAGCTCTTGAAGCCCGAAATGATCCTGGCCGAGCGCGGCATCCGCTCGACGGTCATCCTGTTCGGCGGCGCGCGTATTCCCGAGCCCGGCGGCGAGGCCTGGGCCGCCAAGAACGAGACGCAGAAGAAAAACCTCGAGGAAAACAGCAAATACTACGAGGAGGCGCGCAAATTCGCCCGCCTCTGCTCACAGCAATCGGCGACGTCCTACTACCGCGAATTCGTCGTCGTCACCGGTGGCGGCCCAGGCGTGATGGAGGCGGGAAATCGCGGCGCCGACGATGTCGGCGCGCCGTCGATCGGCCTCAACATCGTCCTGCCACACGAGCAGGCGCCGAACGCCTATGTGACCCCGGAGCTGTGCTTCAACTTCCACTATTTCGCCATCCGCAAGATGCATTTCGTCATGCGCGCCAAGGCCGTCGCGGTGTTTCCGGGCGGCTTCGGTACCATGGACGAATTCTTCGAGACGCTGACGCTGATCCAGACCGGCCGCATGGAGCGCGTGCCGGTGATCCTGTTCGGCAAGGCGTTCTGGCAGCGCGCGATCGACCTCGATTTCCTGGCCGAACAAGGCACCATCACGCCCGGCGACCAGGATATCATCGACTTTGTCGACACCGCCGACGAGGCCTGGGGGATCATCAGCCGCTTCTACAAGTTGGGGGAGTAGGGGAACCGGGAATTGAAGAACTGAAGAATTGAGGAAAAGGAGGTCCGGATCGGTCTCCCTTTCACCAGTTCTTCAATTCTTCAGCTCCTCAATTCCTCTACCCCCTCCACTATCCCCGTCAGAAACGTCGCGAGATCGTCGGTGACGAAATCGACGTCGTCCTCATTGGCCGGATCGCGTTCCCAGATCTCGGCAAAGGTCGGCTCGAAATTGCGCGGCACCACCAGCACCGTGGTCATGCCCAGTGATTTCGGCACCTCGAGGTTGCGGGCGAGATCCTCGAACATCACCGCATTGTGTCCGGTGACGGCGTGCAGTTCGGCAAACTTCTCATAGGTCCGCCGCGACGGCTTCGGCGTCAGCCCGGCGGCGACGATATCGAAAATGTCGTCGAAATGGTCGAGTATGCCGAGCTGGCGCGCGGTGCGCTCGGCGTGCCTGCGGTCGCCATTGGTGAAGATGAACTTGCGGCCGGGCAGCTGGCGGATGGCGGTGCCCAGCACCGGATCCGGCACCAGCCACGAATAGTCGATGTCGTGCACCTTTTCGAGAAAATCGTCGGGGTCGATGCCGTGGCGCGTCATCAGCCCGTTCAGCGTCGTGCCATATTCGAGATAGAGTTCCTTCTGCAGCTTGCGCGCTTCCTCGCGCGGCAGCGTGAGCAGTTCTCCGACATAGGCCGTCATCTTGACGTCGATCTGCGAAAACAGATTCGAATGGTGCGGATAAAGCGTGTTGTCGAGGTCGAACACCCAGTCGGTGACATGGGCGAAGCGGGCGGGATCGGGCAGCGTGGTCATGGCGTCCTTATGGCATGAAATATCTGCCGTTCGAACCCCTTTCTGATGTAGAGCTTATCCACAACCTATGTGCATCTAGAGTTGTAAAAATGGGCTCACCATTCAAATTTTAGCCATCACGGAAAGGTGGCCTTCAGGGCTTGCTGGCACAGAGACGGTTCAGTGGGAGCCAGCGATGAGTCGCATAGTCTTAAAGTCCGCCGCGGTCGCATTCGGCTCGGTAGCCATCTCGCTTTTGCTGACGCTGATCATCGTTCCCGCCATGGGTTTTCCGGTCGACCGCACTGTCTGGCTGACATCGACGGTGTGCCCGCTGGCGCTCGCCTGGATCGCCTGCGCCAGCACCTTCTGGCAGAGCGACCGACTCAAAAACGCGCATCGCGATCTCGCCCGCGCGCATGCCCAGCTCGCCGCCGCGCATCGGCGCCTGTCGGCGAAGGCGAGCCGCGACGACATGACCGGCATGCTCAACCGCGAGAGCTTCTTTGCCGCGTTGGACGGCTCGCGGCGCAAATCCGATCGCGGCGCGCTGCTGATCATCGACGCCGACCATTTCAAGGCGATCAACGACAGTTTCGGCCATCTGACCGGCGATGACGCACTGGTGTTGATCGCCAGCGCCATCGAGCGCGGCGTCCGCAGCGGCGACGTGCTCGGCCGCATTGGCGGTGAGGAGTTCGGCGCCTTCCTGGTCGGCGCTACGGAAGCCGAAGCCCGGCGCGTGGCCGAGCGCATCCGCCGTGAAGTCGAGCTGGTCCGCTTTCGTCCGGTCGACGAGCGCACGGTGCCGCTGACCGTCTCGATCGGCGGCATCACCTGTGCGCAAGATGCCGATGTCTCGGACCTGATGCGCGCCGCCGACCGCCGGCTCTACGAGGCCAAGCACCGCGGCCGCAATTTGTCGATCCTCGACCGGGACATTTCCGAAGCTGCCTAGGTGTTGGTGGTGGGGCTGTTAACGGTTCGCCAACATTGTTTCCACGCAACTGCGCCGTTTACCGGGTTGTAACTCGTTTACAGGCAAGGCTTGGCACGGGAATGGCATGTCTGGCCGGTACCTGTGCCGTTCAGGGAACGCCATGCGTGGATCGAAGCCCCCATCCAGAGACGTGTCATGAGTTTCTTCATCAGGAAAATGTCGCGCCGCACCATCGTGCAGGCGCTGATTGCGATGCCGGCGCTACAGCTTTTTCGCAAGCTGCCTGACAGCGACCGCCCCCCGGCCGATCCCGACGAGATCGTCGTGGTCAATGGCTGGATCCTGAAGCGGAGCGACCTGGCATGATCTTCGACAGCTATGAGGCGTTTCGAGCCTCGGATTTCAAGCCCAAGGTCTGCATTCTCGGCTCCGGGCCGGCCGGCACCACCATTGCCAGAAAGCTTGGCGCCGCCGGCATTCCGGTCGTGGTGCTGGAGGCCGGCGCACGCGAATTCAGCGACGAGTCGCAGGATTTCTACCGCGGCTCCACGGTCGGCGATCAATATTTCGATCTCGACATCACCCGGCTGCGCTTCATGGGCGGGTCGTCGAACCACTGGGCCGGCTGGTGCCGCGTGCTCGACAAGCAGGACTTTGAGCCCAAGGCATGGGCGCCGGACACCGGCTGGCCAATCGCCCGGACCGACATCGAGCCCTATCTGCCCGAGGTGCACGACATACTCGAGCTTCCCGACTTCAAGCCCGATGTGCCGATTTCAGACGACATACGCTGGGTGCAGCTGATCAAGAGCCCGGCCGTGCGCTTTGGCGAGAAATTCTCCGACGAGCTCGACAAGAGCAAAAACATAGCGCTCGTGCTCAACACCTATGCCACCGATCTTGCCGGGGACGGCAAACGAGTGACCGGCGCCAGGCTGTGGTCGAACGGCAAGGATGCCGGCGCTTTCAGCGCCGATTATTTCATCGTCTGCGCCGGCGGGCTGGAGAATTCGCGGCTGCTTCTATGGTCGAACCAGCGCTCGAATGGCGGCGTGGTGCCGAACGCCACGGCACTTGGCCGCTACTGGATGGAGCACCCGACCTTCGAGGGCGGCAATGCCATCCTGGCCGATTACAGCGAGTTCGAGGTCGATGCCGTCAACGAGGCGTTCTTCTCGCCGACGCTCGCCGCCATGGAGCGGCTGCAGATCATGAATTTCGGCATACGCCTGATCGAGACGCCCTATGCCGGCGTCAAGAGCCTGATTGCCGACCTTGCCTGCACCGCGCCCGAGGCCGCCGAATGGGTCGCCTACCAGCTCAGCCAGAACCTGCGCTGCGCCGCCCAGCTCTACGTCGCCTGGGAACAGGCGCCGCTGGCCTCGAACCATATCGAATTGTCGAAGACCGATGTCGACCGTGCCGGCGTGCCGCGCATCGAGCTGCACTGGAAGAAGTCGCCGTTGGAGCGCCGCACCATCCTCGAGGGGCTCAAGTTGTTCGGAACGACGCTGATCGAGAAGGACCTCGGCCGCGTCCGCATCATGGACTGGCTGACCAATGGCGAGGACTACCCGACGGATGAGGAACTGGCCGGCCACCACCACATGGGCGGCACGCGCATGGGCACCGATGTCGTCAAGAGCGTGGTCGACGCCAACTGCAAGGTGCACGGCATGGATAATCTCTATGTCGGTGGTTCCTCGGTATTCTGCACCTCTGGCGAATGCAATCCAACGACGACGATCACAGCGCTTGCCTGCCGGCTAGGCGACCATCTGACCAAAGTAATCACGGTGTGACGAAGTCATCCACGGTGTGACGAAGTCATTACCGTCTGATTGTCAAAAAAGCGAACGGCGCGACAGGATTCCATGCCTTGGTGTCGAAACCCTCGGAAATCAGCGCCAACGAGATCTCCGTCCTCCTTTGTGGGGAGGGATTAAGGGTGGGGGTAGGTGCCGCGCAAACCCTTCAGGATTTGCTAAACCGTCGCTGGATCCAGCGCCGGCTGCCCCTTGCGGCGGGCGACGATCGCCTTGAAATCGGCGGTCCGGAACGCATCGCGCAACACGTCGAAGGACGGCAGCACGAAATAGGCGCGCTGGAACTTGTCGATCTCGTAGCCGGTGCGCATCACCGTTTCGAGGTCGAAGGGCACGTGGTGCGCGTCCGTGCTCGCGACGGCGAACTGCAATTCGGTGAACGACGACATCAGCCCGGCGCCGAAAGCTTTCCGCTTCTGGCCCTCCTCCTGTATCAGCCCGTATTCGGCGGTGTACCAGTAGAGCCGGGTGATCATCTCGTCACCGCCCAGTGCAATCACGCTCTCGGCCTTTTCGCCATACATCTGCATGAAGTCGGCAAACACCGGCTGTGTCAGGATGGGCACATGGCCGAAGAAGTCGTGGAACATGTCGGGTTCGACGATGTAGTCGAGCTCGTCCTTGGTGCGCAGCCAGTTGGTCACCGGAAAGCGCCGGTTGGCGAGATGGTCGAAGAAGGGCGCGGCCGGGATGAGGCCAGGCACGGCAACGATTTCCCAGCCGGTCAGCTTGCGCAGCTTGTCTGAGACCGCGCCGAAATCCGGGATCTTGTCGAGCAGGCCGAGTGCGGCGATCCCATCGAGATAGGAATGGTGCGCCAGCTTCTGCGTCAGCTTGGTCTGCCGGTCGCACAACGTGCGCCACACCGCCTGTTCGTCGGCGCTGTAGTTGTAGCCCTGCGCCACGGTGAAGTCGGAACGGCACACTGAATAGTCGCCACGCAGGCCTTGCGCCGCGCAATCACGGGCATATTCGGCAACGCTCATCGTCGTCATGGTTCTTCTCCCCTGATCGTGACACTTGAATCTGTCCGCAGAGTCTAGCGGCGGCCGGCGAGGCAATTCAGCTTTGATGATGGCTTGGGTCCATGATTTGAGGTAAAAATCACCAAGCAGAAGCTGAAAGAGAGTGAAAATGCCTCAGTTCGACGATTTCGAGATCAAGATGCTGGATGTTCTTCAGCGCGATGGACGCAAGCCCGTGTCCGAACTGGCGCAGGAGATCGGCCTGTCGACGACGCCTTGCGCCCGCCGCTTCGAGGCGCTGCAGGAGGCCGGCATCATCAAGGGCTTTGCCGCCGTGCTCAACCGCCGCGCCGTCGGCCTGATGGTCGAGGTGTTCATCCAGGTGCGCCTCACCAGCCACAGCGACGGTTCGCCCGAAACCTTCATCGCCGCCGTGCAACGCATGGACGAAGTGTCGTCATGCTGGACGATGACCGGCGACCACGATTTCCTGCTGCACGTCATGGTGCCGTCGGTCGACGAACTCAACGCCTTCGTCATGCACCGCCTGATGCGCCTTGCCGGCGTGCGCGACGTTCACACCCAGCTGGTGCTGCAGAACATCAAGGGCCCGGGCCACGTGCCGCTCGCCCACCTCAGGCGGTAGGACACGCATCGCCATTTCTGCGGAAAAGCTGCACGCAAACTGCTGAACGGAGCCCAAATGCGAAACTGAAACGCCGGCTACGCCATGCGGACCGTCGCTCAAAGGTCCGTCATGAACATCGTGCTGATCAATCCGCCGCACACCGCCATCGGCAGCCGCGTGCCCGATGACCATCTGCCACCGCTCGGCCTGCTGGCACTGGGCGGCCCGCTTATCGACGCCGGCCATAAAGTCCGGCTGGTCGATGCCGAATTCGGGCCGATGCCGTTGGAAACGCTGGTGCGCGATGCGCTCAGCGGCCAGCCCGATTGCATCCTGATCGGCCACTCCGGCTCGACCTCGGCGCATCCCACCGCGCTCGCGATCGCCCGCATGGTCAAGGCGCTCGAGCCGGCGACGCTGGTGATCTATGGCGGCGTGTTCCCGACCTATCACTGGCGCGACATATTGGCGGCGAGCGATGTCTTCGACTTCATCGTGCGCGGCGAGGGCGAGGCAACCATCCTTGCCCTGGTCGTGGCACTGGACAATCGCCGGCCGCTGGGCGATGTCGCGGGTATCGCCTATCGCGACGATCTCGGCCGCCCCTTCGCGACGCGGCCGGCCGGGACCACTGCCAATCTGGACGAGTACCGCGTCAGCTGGGAGCTGATCGATCACCGCCGCTACAGCTATTGGGGCGGCAAGCGCGCCGTGGTCATGCAGTTTTCGCGGGGCTGCCCGCATCTGTGCAACTATTGCGGCCAGCGCGGTTTCTGGACCCGCTGGCGGCACCGCGACCCCAAGAAATTTGCGCAGGAGATTGCCTGGCTGCACCGCCAGCACGGCGTCGAACTGATCAACCTCGCCGACGAAAACCCGACCGTGTCGAAGAAGGTTTGGCGCGCCTTTCTCGATGCGCTGATCGCCGAGAACGTGCCGGTGCTGATCGTCGGCTCGACCCGGGCCGACGACATCGTGCGCGATGCCGACATCCTGCACCTCTATCGCAAGGCCGGCGTCATCCGCTGGCTGCTCGGCATGGAAAACACGGACGAACAGACGCTTCAATTGATCCGCAAGGGCGGCAGCACCTCATCCGACCGCGAGGCAATCCGGCTGCTCCGCCAGCATGGCATACTGTCCATGGCGACCTGGGTGGCCGGGTTCGAGGATGAGACCTTTCGCGATCTGTGGCGCGGCTTTCGCCAGCTGCTTGCCTATGACCCCGACCAGATCCAGGCGCTCTATGTCACGCCGCACCGCTGGACGCCGTTCTTCCGCATCGCCAAGAACCGAAAGGTGATCCAGACGGATGCCCGGCTGTGGGACTACAAGCACCAGGTGCTGCAGATGACCCGGCTGAAACCGTGGATGCTGTTCTTCTCGATCAAGCTGATCGAGGTCGCGGTGCAGTCGCGGCCGAACGCGCTGACGCGCATTCTCTTCCACCCCGATCCCGAACAGCGCCATTCGATGCGCTGGTACACGCAAATGGGCCGCCGCGTGTGGTTCCGCGAGGTCTGGGGTTTTCTGGCCCGCGACCGCCGCCTCAAGGATGGTCCGACGCTGGCTGAGTTCTGGGGCGCTCCGCAGGATGCCGATGAGGAATCCATGGTCGTCATGCGCCCGTCGCGCAAGCCGGCCGAAGCGGCTGTCGCGATCTCTGCCGGCGCCTGACAGGCTCGCTGCCATTCATAGATACGTACCGTATGTTATTGACATACGCAGCGTATGTACCCACCTCATGCATACGGGACGTATGTGAGTGCCCCGGACAATGGAGTGAAAATGACCAAACGTGACACGATTTCCTGCCGGCCGGCAGGCTCTCTACGAGATCAATCGCTATTCTGCTGCAATCCGATCGGGCGATCTTTTGTTCGTCTCGGGCCAGGTCGGCAGCCGCGAGGACGGGTCGCCCGAACCTGCATTCGAAAAGCAGGTCCAGCTTGCCTTCGATAATCTCGCGGCAGTGCTGAAAGCAGCGGGCGCCACGTTCGACGATATAGTCGACGTGACCACCTTCCACACCGATCCGGCAGCGCAATGGCCCGTGATCGATGCCGTTCGGCTGAAGGTGTTCGGTGAACCGCCCTACACCAATTGGACGGCGGTCGGCGTCAACTGGTTAGCCGGCTTCGACTTCGAGATAAAGGTCATCGCGCGCCTGCCCCAGCCTGCCTAACGGCTGGCCAGCCGATCGACTGGCCGCCAAGCCAGTTGCACCTCAGGGCACGATCAGCGTGCCGGCGCCGTGTTCGGTGAACAGTTCCAAAAGCACCGCATGCGGCGTCTTGCCGTTGAGGATGACGACGCCTTCGACGCCGCGCTCGATCGCCTCGATGCAGGTCTCGACCTTGGGGATCATGCCGCCCGACACCGTGCCGTCCTTGATCAGCGCCTTGGCTTCGGCCACCGTCAGCTCGTCGATCAGCTTCTTGTTCTTGTCGAGCACGCCGGGCACGTCGGTCAGGAACAAAAGGCGCGTCGCCTGGCAGGCGCCGGCGATGGCGCCGGCAAAGGTGTCGGCATTGATGTTGTACGTGTGGCCGTCGCGGCCCGGCGCCACCGGCGCCAGCACCGGGATCATTTCCGAGCGTGCCAGCAGGTCGAGCAGGGTGCGGTCGACCTCGACCGGCTCGCCGACGAAACCGAGATCGAGCACACGCTCGATGTTGGAGTCCGGGTCGATCATGGTCTTGCGCGCCTTTTCGGCGAACACCATGTTGCCGTCCTTGCCGCACAGGCCGATCGCCCATTCGCCCTCGGCGTTGATCAGCGCGACGATCTCCTTGTTGATCGAACCGGCCAGCACCATTTCGACGATCTCGACCGTCTTCTGGTCGGTAACGCGCAGCCCGCCTTCGAACTTGGATTCGATGCCCATCTTGGCCAGCATGGCGCCGATCTGCGGCCCGCCGCCATGGACGACGATCGGGTTGACGCCGGACTGCTTCAGCAGCGCGATGTCACGGGCGAAAGCCTTGCCGAGCTCGATATCGCCCATGGCATGACCGCCATATTTCACCACCACCGTCTTGTGCTCGTAGCGCTGCATATAGGGCAGGGCCCGCGAGAGCAGGGCGGCCTGCATTTCGGCGGTGGCGGTGATCTCCGTCATCGGCATGGTTCCCTGGATGCGGGTAAGGACGGCGGCGTCTTAGCGGGAATTGGCCCAGGCCGCAAACAGCTTTGCTATCACGATGATGAAATCTGCCGGATCAGGCCGGCACCTTGAGCGGCGCCCGCCGCGTCAGCCAGCCGGAAATCTTCTCCATCTGCGCGGCGAGCGACAAAACCGTCTGCTCGTCGCCGGGGCGGCCGACGCCCTGGATGTCGAGCGGCAGGCCATTCTGGATCGCCGGCCAGTGGTGAACCACAGGCTCTTGTCCATCAATTGCCCAAACAGGGATCTGATCTCCAAGAGACGGGTCAAATGCAATTTGTCGAGCAGGTTTTCGATGAGCTCGTCGGCCCCCTTCGGGTCCATGGCGCCTCAGGCAAGCGGCGGATGCGCAATGATCGGGTTGCCTCGGCGCGCGCGATCGCAGCATCGACAAGGTCCGGCGGCGAGATCTCGCCTCTATGCACCAGCTCCGCCAAGCCGGTTGCATCGTTCTCCCACAGCATCTGTTCGGCCGACATTGCTGTTCCCCTTTCTGCGGGAGGCTAACGACAGCCGATTTCCTTGGCACGACCGGCGATTACTGGCGATCGGGCGAGGACATCGTTTGCGTGGACAACAAGATTTCTGCCTTTGCAAATAAATCGTGATCGCTTAGCTTGTCCGTATGACGCCGCAGGATATCTCCACCCTGATTGTCCGGACCTCGATGAAGGATCGGACTGCGTTCGATCTGCTTTACCGGCAAACCAGTGCGAAACTTTTCGGCGTGTGCCTTCGTGTATTGAAGGATCGCGGAGATGCGGAAGAAGCGCTGCAAGAGGTCTTCGTAAAAGTTTGGACGAAGGCGGACCGTTTCGCTGTTTCCGATCTAAGCCCAATCTCCTGGCTGGTGGCCATAGCACGCAATCATGCGATTGATCGCATCCGGTCGCGACGCAAGCCCGCTGCCGATATCGATGCCGCGCTCGACGTGGCTGACCCCGGTCCGGGGCCAGAGGCTATGGTTGTTGCGGGCGGTGAATCCGAGCGCATCTATCAGTGCCTTGAAGAGTTGGAACAAGACCGGGCCCAAGCCGTTCGGGGTGCTTATTTGAACGGCGAAAGTTACACCGAGCTCGCGGAACGTCACAAGGTTCCGCTCAACACGATGCGGACATGGCTGCGCCGCAGCCTGTTGAAACTTAGAGAATGTCTGGAAAGATGACCCTGGCAGAAGAAAATGGACCGGAACGTGGAGGCGACGACCTGCTCGCCGCCGAATACGTTCTCGGCGTGCTGCCGGCGGATGAACGCCAGATAGCCTCCGGACGCATCGACGCGGAGACCGGCTTTGCCCGTCTCGTCGATTCCTGGGAAGTGAACCTCTCGCCGATGGCTGCCGCTTATGCTGAGGTAGAGCCGCCGGCCACCATCAAGCCGGCTATCGATCGCCGGCTGTTCTCCTCCACCGCGGCGTCGACGACGGCCCCGAGCGGCAGCCTGTGGTCCAGCCTTAGCTTCTGGCGCGGCCTCACCGCAGCGGCTCTCGCGGCCCTGGTACTCTATGTCGCCGTGCCCTACGTCAGGTCGCCGGTCGTCGTGCCGCAGGAGCGCCTCGTCGCCTCGCTGGCTGCCGAAGGCAGCGACGTCAAATACCTCGTCGTCTACGACGCATCGCGCCGCGATGTCGGCCTGTCGCTGGTTTCGGGCGAACGCGCCGCCGGCAAGGACTTCGAACTGTGGATGATCGAGGGCAAGAATGCTCCGGTCTCGATGGGCGTCATCCCCGCCGGCCAGGTCGCCCATATCCCGGTTACCCCGGCCGTGCAGCAGAAGCTGGCGCAGGGCGCCGTGCTCGCCGTCAGCGTCGAGCCGACGGGCGGTTCGACGACCGGACTGCCGACCGGACCGGTCGTTGCCGCGGGCGACCTGAAGGGCATCTGATAGATCGTAAAACCATGACCTGATAATGAAGGCAGCGGAAGTACATCTTCCGCTGTTTTCGTTTTGGATACGCTGCTGGAGATTAGAGATTCGATCTCCGGAGATAATTCGCTGACAAAATAAAGGATAATTTTTCCCGGCGCGCGGAAACTCAAGCAGTTCTATTCCGTATCTCCTCATGTTCCCGAAAGAGGAAACAATAACCCCGAGGAGTTCGAACACTATGCGTAGAATCGCCACCCTTTTGCTCGCCGGTACCATTGCCGTCTCCGCCCTCGCCACAATCGCCTATGCCGAGAATCCGATGGTTGGCGGCGCCGCCATGTACGCCAACAAGAACATCGTTGAGAACGCCGTCAATTCGAAGGATCACACGACACTGGTCGCCGCCGTCAAGGCTGCCGGCCTGGTCGAGACACTGCAGGGCGCCGGCCCGTTCACCGTGTTCGCGCCGACCAATGAGGCCTTCGCCGCGCTTCCGGCTGGCACGGTCGAGACGCTGCTCAAGCCCGAGAACAAGGACAAGCTCACCAAGATCCTGACCTGCCATGTCATCGGCGCTAAAGCGATGGGCGCCGATGTCGCCTCAATGGCCAAGGCCGATGGCGGCACCCATAAGGTCAAGACGGTTGGCGGCTGCGAGCTGTCGCTCAAGGCTGATGGCGGCAAGGTCACCGTGACCGACGAGAACGGCAATGTCGCCAATGTCACGATCGCCGATGTCGAGCAGTCGAACGGCGTCATCCACGTCATCGACAAGGTCCTGCTGCCGAAGATGTAACAAAGCCCCTGCCGCCGACGAACAGGCGGTAAGCTCTCTGATTGCGCGGCTCCCCCTTCGCGGGCCGCGCAATCTTCCGAGCGCTCCACGCCGTCCGCCACAAAACGCGGAGCCGGCTTGGAGCGTTCGGTTTGCAGGGCAACCGTCACCGGCTTTTGATTTTCCAGTGGCGGCCAAATCTGGCAAAATGATCCGCAGGAGGATTTCCGTCATGAACCGTCGCGACTTGCTTTTGAGTGGCGTCGCCTTTGCGGCCGTCGCCGGCGCCCTGGCAGCGCTACGCTTGGGCGGAACCCAGTCCGCCAGAGCTGCCGAAACCTTCGAGGTCACCAAGACCGACGCCGAGTGGCACGCCATCCTGTCGGACGAAGCCTTCAATGTGCTGCGCAAGGAAGGCACCGAATATCCCGGCACCAGCCCACTGCTGAACGAGCACCGCAAGGGCATTTTCGCCTGCGCCGGCTGCGACCTGCCGGTCTATTCCTCGGAGACCAAGTTCGATTCCGGCACCGGCTGGCCGAGCTTCTGGCAAGAGATTGCCAACGCCGTCGGCAAGACCGAGGACCGTTCGCTCGGCATGACCCGTACCGAGGTCCACTGCCGCCGCTGTGGCGGCCATCTCGGCCATGTCTTCGACGATGGCCCGGCGCCGACCGGCCTGCGCCATTGCATCAACGGCGTTGCGCTCAGCTTCAAGCCGGCCACTGCCTGACCGTTCGGCGTCTTTTAGCGGCGTGGGGATTTGGCGCCGGTGTGACGACCGCCTCCTATATCTTGAAATGGGGCGAAAACAGTCAACTTCAAGAATTGGCAGACGGCTTTTTATGCGTAGATTCCGCAGCCCTTAACGAGAGGGCCAGAACCTATGCAACGAACTGAAGCACGGGCTCGCGACGGCGAGCCCAAATCGACCTCCAAATCGACCGACGGTGTTGATGCGGACCGGCCGCGAATATCCCATTCCGTGGTGATCGCCGGCGGCGGCCCGACCGGGTTGATGCTGGCCGGCGAGCTTTCCCTGGCCGGCATCGATGTCGCCATCGTCGAGCGGCGCGATAACCAGGACCTCGCGGGCGCGCGCTCGGGCGGCCTGCATTCGCGCACCATCGAGATCTTCGACCAGCGCGGCATTGCCGATCGGTTCCTGTCGCAAGGCCAGACCGCACAGGTCGCAGGCTTCGCCGGCGTTTCGCTTGATATCAGCGACTTCCCCACCCGCCACAATTACGGGCTGGCGCTGTGGCAAAAGCACATAGAGCGCATCCTTGCTGACTGGGTCGAGGAGCTTGGCGTCACGTTCTACCGTGGCCGCGAGGTGACAGGCTTGGTGCAGGATGGCGGCGGCGTCGATGTCGCGCTGAGCGATGGCGGGTCGCTTCGTGCCGATTATCTCGTCGGCTGCGACGGCGGCAGAAGCCTCGTGCGCAAGGCGGCGGGCATCGAGTTCCCCGGTTCCGAGCCGACAACCAGCAATTTGATCGCCGAGATCGAGGTAACGGAAGAGCCGCAATGGGGTATCCACCGCGATGCCATCGGAATTCACGGCCTCAGCAGACTGGAAGACGGTACGGTGCGGGTGCTGGTGACCGAACGCGAGGTCGGGGCCGGCGGCGTGCCCACATTGCATGAGCTCAGCGAGGCGCTCATTGCCGTCTACGGCACCGATTACGGCGTCCACAATCCAACATCGCTGGCCCGCTTCACCGACATGACCCGGCAGGCAGCCTCATACCGCAAGGGGCGGGTGCTGCTGGCAGGCGACGCCGCGCACGTGCATCCACCGGACGGTGGACAGGGGCTGCAGACCGGCGTGCAGGACGCGGTCAATCTGGGCTGGAAGCTCGCCCAAGTGGTCAGGAAAACTGCGCCCGAAAGCCTGCTCGACAGCTACCAGGCAGAGCGCCACCCGATTGCCGCGCGTGTGATGAAAAACACCATGGCGTCGGTCGTGCTCCGTCGCGAAGACGAGCGCACCAAGGCGCTGCGCGATACAGTGTCGGAACTTCTCGGCATGGAAGAGCCGCGCAAGCGTTTTGCCGGCATGTTGTCCGGCCTGGACATCCACTACGATCTTGGCGAGGGGCATCCGCTGCTGGGGCGTCGCATGCCGGATCTCGACCTCGTCACCGCTGCCGGTCCGCTGCCGGTTTTCGCCCTGCTGCACGACGCTCGGCCGCTGCTGCTTAATCTTGGTGAGCCCGGCGCTTTTGGTATCGGCCAGTGGGTGGAGCGGATTCAGCTGGTCGACGCCAGCTACGATGGCGCGTGGGAGCTTCCGGTGCTGGGGGCAGTCGAAGCCCCACGCGCAGTGCTGGTCCGGCCTGACGGTTATGTGGCCTGGGTCGGCGGCCCTGAAGCAGCCGGGCTAACCGACTCGCTGACCAAATGGTTTGGGCCGCCTCGACCAAGGAGCTTGACAACGATCGATGCTTAAGCGTGACCCCGGAAATCGGGGGTGATTTCCGGGGTCACACATGAGGGCGCCAGGCGGGGGATCCGGCGCGCTCAATGGCCTCCGCCACCGCTGCCCGCGGGCGGCGCCGGCTTGGCGATGACCAGGGTGAAGACCGCCATGGTCGCGAACAGCACGGTCAGCATGGTGAACACATCCATGAACGACAGCAGCGACGCCTGCTGCTGGACCATGCCCGACAGTTTGGAGATCGCCGCCTTGGTGGCGTCGAGGCCGGGAGTCTGCTGGAAGTCGAGCGTCATGTTCTGCAGCTTGGTCTGCGCCGCCGCACTGCCCCATTCCACATGCTCGGCCAGCCTGGCGTAGTGGAAGGCGCTGCGATCGATCAGCACGGTGTTGATGACGGCAAGGCCGACCGCACCGCCGAGGTTGCGGGTCAGGTTGAACAGGCCCGACGCGTTCTTCAGCCGGTCCGGCGGCAAGGTGCCGAGCGCAATGTTGTTGATCGGCACCATGCACAGCATCATCGAGCTGCCGCGCAGAATCTGCGGGATCAGCAATTCCCAGAAATCCCAGTCGGCGGTCAGATGCGTCATCCACCATGTGCCGGCAGCGAAACCGAACAGCCCGATCATCATCATGATGCGCAAATCCATCTTGCTCGACAGGATGCCGGAAATCGGCGCAGTGACGAACATCGCCAGGCCGCTGACGAACAGGGCTTCGCCGATCATCAAGGAATCGTAGCCGCGGATGCGTCCGAGGAACACCGGGTAGAGATAGGTCAGACCGTACAGGCCGATGCCGATGACGAAGGAGAACAGCGAACCGAAGGCGAAATTGACGTTGGTGAAGGCCCTGAGATCGACGATCGGCTCCTCGGCGGTGAAGGCACGCCAGAAGAACAGCGCCGCACCGACAACCATGATGATGGCGCAGATGAACACGGCCTGTTCCTGCAGCCAGTCATGGTTCGGACCTTCCTCGAGCACATATTCCATGCAGCCGAGAAACGCCGCCATGCCGGCAAGGCCCCACCAGTCGAACTTGCTGAACAGGCCGAGATTGGGCTTGTCAAAATCGATCAGGGTCCAGGTCGTGACCGTCACCAGAATGCCTGGAATGACATTGATGAGGAACAGCCAGTGCCACGACATGGCATGGCTGATATAGCCGCCGACGGTCGGGCCGATGGTCGGCGCCAGCGTCGCCACCAGGCCGATCATCGGCGACACCATGGCGCGGCGCGACGGCGGGAAGATGGTGAAGGCGGCGGCGAAAACGCTCGGGATCATGCCGCCGCCGATAAAGCCCTGGATGGCTCGGTAGACGATCATCTGGTCGATGTTGGTGGCGGTCGCGGCCAGCGCGCTGGCCGCCGTGAAGCCGGCCGCGGCGCCTGCAAACAGCACGCGCGTCGACAGCATCCGGCTGAGGAAGCCCGACAGCGGGATCATCACCACTTCGGCGATCAGATAGGCGGTCTGCACCCATGGAATTTCATCGGAACTGGCGCTGAGGCCGGCCTGGATCTCGGCCAGCGAGGCTGAGACGATCTGGATGTCGAGGATCGCCATGAACATGCCGAACACCATCGCCAGGAAGGCGATGAGGCGGCGCGTCGAGATGGTCGTCGGCACCGCCGGCATGGCAGGCGCCGGCGCCGCTCCTGCGGTTATGGTTGCGGTTGCCATGGCGTTGCTCCCGGCTTTCGCTCAGTTCGCCGTAGCCGGAGCCGTGCGGCTGTCGACGGCGACGACCACGCTCAGGCCGGCGCGCAGCCTGCCTGCCTTCAGCACATCGGCCGGAACGTCGATGCGAACCGGGATGCGCTGCACCACCTTGGTGAAGTTGCCGGTGGCATTTTCCGGCGGCAGCAGCGAGAACACCGCACCCGAAGCCGGCGCCAGCGACGACACCGTGCCTTCGAAATCATGGCCGTCCGTGGCGTCGACCGAGACCCGCACCTTCTCGCCGGGCACCAGCTTGGCCAGCTGCGTCTCCTTGAAGTTGGCAACGATGTAGAGCTTGTCCAGCGGCACCACGACGGCGAGCTTCTGGCCGGGGCTGACGAGGTCGCCCTGCTCGACCGAGCGGTTGCCGACGACGCCGTCATAAGGCGCCTTGAGCACGGTGAAGGACAGATCGCGCGCGGCCTTGTCGCGGTTCAGCCGCAGCGAAGCCAGCGTGCTGGCCGATTCGGCGCGCTGCGCTTCGAACACGCCGATATTGGCCTGTGCGGCTGCAATCTGCGCGTCGGCGCCGACGAGGGCTGCATTGGCCTGGTCGAGAGCGGTCTGGGCATCGTCCAGTTGCGCCTGTGTGCCGACATGCGTCTTGACCAGTTGCGCGGCGCGCTGCTGGGCGCGAGCGGCGTTGTCGGCTGCCGCCTGGTCGGCGACCTTCTGCGCCTGCGCCTGTTGCAGCGAAGCTTGCGCCGCCTTGGTCTGCGCGTCGATACGGTCGAGCGTCTTGGCCAGCGTGGCGATCTGCGCCTCCGCCTGGGCAACGGCTATTCTGTAGTCGCCGTCGTCGATCGTCAGCAGCGGATCGCCGGCCTTGACCTGCTGGTTCTCCGAGACCTTGACTTGATCGACATAGCCGGAAATCTTCGGCGAGACGAACGACATGTCGGCCTGGACATAGGCATCGTCGGTCGAGATCAGGAACCGGCCGTCGGTCCAGTAATTATAGCCATACCAGGCGCCGGCGCTGAGCAGAGCGAGGCCGATGATCGGCAGCATGAACGAGCGAGCCGACTGCTTCTTCTTGGCCGGCACCTCGGCCGAAACTTCGGCGGCAGGCTTGATGGGCGCTTCCGGCGCTTCGATAACCGGCGAGACCTTGGCGTTGGGAAAGGGGCGGACTTCGGCGGTGGTTGGCGTGTTCGAGGACATGATATCTCGCTACCGTAGCTACATAAGGAAAATGTGTTATACTGAACCGTTCGGTTCGATGCGAACGTTGACATAGCGCTAAAGCAGGCCCATATCAAGAGCAATCGAACCGCTCGGTTCGAATTATTTCGCGAGGTGTGACTTTAATGGCCGACACGTTACCCGACGTCGAAAATGATCCGTGCGATGTGCTGGATAGTGCGCGTCGCGGCCGCCCGGCGGCGGGCCAGGATCCGGTCAAGCGCAGCCAGATCATTGAGGGCGCGCGGCGCGTGTTCATCGACAAGGGCTTCGAAGCGGCGTCGATGAACGACATTACCCGTGAGGCCGGCGTCTCCAAGGGCACGATCTATGTCTACTTCGCCAACAAGGAAGAGCTGTTCGAGGCGCTGATCGAGGAAGAGCGCGGCACCATCTTCAAGAACATGTACGACATGCTCGACCGCGCCGACGATCTGCGCCAGACGCTGGTGAAGTTCGGCAAGGTGCTGTCGATGAAGATCACCTCGGCCAAGGTCATCCAGGCGCAACGCACCGTGATCGGCGCCTCCGACAGGATACCGGACATGGGCGCGCGGTTTTACGAACGTGGCCCCAAACGCGGCCACGACAAGGTGGTCAAGTTCCTCAATGCAGCCATCGAACGCGGCCTGCTCAAGATCGATGATGTCGATCTTGCCGCCTATCAATTCACCGAACTGTGCCTCGCCGGCCTGTTTCGCCAGTGCATCTTCGCCTACCGCACCAAGGCGCCGAGCCAGGATGAAATCGACCACATCGTGCGGTCGGGCGTCAGCCTGTTCCTGAAGTCCTACGGCACCGAAAAGCTTGCCGAGGAAGAAAGCCATCAGATGATCGCGCTCGAGGCGAAGTCCAAGGCAAAGGCCTAGTTAGCCAAAGGTCTTTTTTCGCAACTCCGGACGGAAAACCGCTTCACACTTTTCCCGGAGTTGCTTTTAACCGCCATTGGCCGCCAGCACGATCGCCGCGCGCAGTTCGTCCAGACCCTCGCCCTTTTCCGACGACGTGGCGAGCACGAACGGAAACGCCGCCGGCCGCTTCTTGATCTTCAGTAATGTCTCTTCGATCAGCTGCGGCACGCCGGCGGCCTTGATCTTGTCGGTCTTGGTCAGCACGATCTGGTAGGACACCGCCGCCTTGTCGAGCAGCGACAGCACTTCGTCGTCCTTGGCTTTGATGCCATGGCGGGAATCGATCAGCACATAGACCCGCTTCAGCGTCACGCGGCCCTTGAGATAGTCGAAGACCAGCTTGGTCCAATCGTCCACCTTTTCCTTCGGCGCGCTGGCATAGCCGTAGCCCGGCATGTCGACCAGCGCCATTGGCGGCAAGTCGGTGCCTTCGCCGGAAAACCCGCCCGGCACGAAATAGTTGAGCTCCTGCGTGCGGCCCGGCGTGTTGGAGGTGCGCGCCAGCCCGTTATGGCCGACCAGCGCATTGATCAGCGACGACTTGCCGACATTGGAGCGGCCGGCAAAGGCGATCTCAGGCGGCCCCTCCGGCGGCAGGAACTTCATCGCCGGCACGCCGCGGATGAAGATCCACCCCTTGGTGAACAGGTCGGTGCCGATGACCGTGTTGCCCAGCGCGTTCAAATTGCTGCCTCCAGCCTGGAAATATCGGCGCCCCGGATGGCGTTGAGGTTGCGGCCGATCTTGTCCACCGGCCAATTCCACCACGCCACAGCCAGCAACCGCCGCACCGTCCTGTCGTCGAAACGCATCTTCACCACCTTTGCCGCATTGCCGGCGACGATCGCATAGGCCGGCACGTCATGCGTCACCACCGATTTCGCCGCCACGATGGCGCCATTGCCGACCGACACGCCGGGCATGATCACCGCCCATGCCGATCCATACATCATTGCCGACCACCGTGTCGCCGCGCACTCCCTGTGACCACGTCTTCGGGTCGAAGCCTTGCTCCCAGCCATGACCGAAAATGTTGAACGGATAGGTGGAAAAGCCGGACATGGCATGGTTGGCGCCGTTCATGATGAAGCGCGCGCCCTCCGCGATGGCGCAGAACTTGCCGATGATCAGCTTGTCGCCGATGAAGGGATAATGATGCAGCACGCATCGCTCGGCGAATTTGTCCGGTCCGTCAGGATCGTCATAGTAGGTGAACTCGCCGATCTCGATATTCGGCGCGGTGACCAGGGGCTTGAGGAAGCCGACGCGGGTGTGCATCGGGATGGGGTGTTTGATGTCTGGGTTGGGTCCGTCCATGGCGAGATCCGTCGAGAGTGGCGCAAATTAAAGCCGCCATTCTAGATGGCGTGATCCGCCCTATAGCACCAATCGCCCGATGAGCGAGCCCTGCTGGGCTTCGATGTTCAGTTCGTGCCGCGGCAGATCACGATCAGGTCGACCGCCGCCGTCGGCTAAGGCGCCCTGAAACCCAAAAAAACGGGGCCCTGCGAAGGACAAGCAGGACCCCGGTGGTGTCGAAGACGGCTTCAAAAGAATGGCACCTCCTCGTGAGGTGGGGAAGGCAGACCGAGAAAGCCCGTCGCAGCCCGCCGTCATTCCCCGTTGCGTAAAGCCGTTACTTCGGCAACAGCACCTTGTTGACGACGTGGATGACGCCGTTCGACTGGTTGACGTCGGCGACCGTCACCTTGGCGGCGCCGCCGGACTCGTCGACGATGTAGAGCGAGCCGCCCTTGACCTCGGCGATCAGCGTGTCGCCGCTGACGGTCTTCATTTCATACTTGCCACCCATCGCCTTGGCCTTGGTCATCATATCCTTGGCCGAGATCTTGCCGGCCACGACATGGGCGGTCAGGATCTTGGTCAGCTTGTCCTTGTTTTCGGGCTTCACCAGCGTGGCGACGGTGCCGGCCGGCAGTTTCTTGAAGGCGGAATCGGTCGGCGCAAACACCGTGAAGGGTCCCGCGCTTTCCAGCGTGTCGACCAGGCCGGCGGCCTTGACGGCGGCAACCAGCGTCTTGTGGATCGGCGAGTTGAGGGCGTTCTCGACGATGTTCTTCGAGGTCAGCATCGCAGCGCCGCCAACGGCGGGATTGGCGAGCGTATAGGCCGTCGTCGCTGCGAGGCCCGATAGAGCCAGGCCGGCGGAAAAGCAGAATGCCTTGAGGATGGACTTTGCCATTGGAGAACCCTTCTGGTGCGACAATTGTTGATTCGATTGTCGGGAAGAGTTACGCGGCGATTGCGGAAAAGTTTCGATGCAGAGTAAAAAACAATAACAATAACAGATACTTAAAGGCGAATGCCCATCCCACGAGCCGCATCCCCGCGATGGACATGACGGGGTCACGGATCAAAAACAGCGGTCTTCGGATTAGGGCTGATCGGTGTTGATCGGCCTTGGCGGTACAGCAGCAGCCACGCCGGATGCACGCCGCAAGTTTCGCGCCTCACGGGAACGTGATGCGCGCCTCGTCCACAAAAAACACCGGACGAGCCGGGGCTTTGATTGCCACGCCTTCTATTCAGCCGGCGATGGTTTCTTTCGAAACAGCGCCGCCAAATTGTCCCACAATTCGATCTTGGCGCCCTGGCGCTTCATGATCACGCCCTGCTGCAGGATCGACAGCGTGTTGTTCCAGGCCCAGTAGATGACGAGGCCGGCCGGGAAGCTGCCCATCATGAAGGTGAAGATCACCGGCATCCAGGTGAAGATCTGCGCCTGCGTCGGATCCGGCGGCGTCGGGTTCATGCGCATCTGCAGGAACATGGTGATGCCCATGACCACCGCCCAGGCACCCATATGCGGCAGGAATGCCGGCGGCGCGAAGGGCAGCAGGCCGAACAGGTTGAAGACCGAGGTCGGATCGGGCGCCGCCAGATCCTGGATCCAGCCGAAGAACGGCGCGTGCCGCATCTCGATGGTGATGTAGAGCACCTTGTAGAGCGAGAAGAACACCGGGATCTGCAGTGCCACCGGCCAGCAGCCGGCGAGCGGATTGATCTTCTCGGTCTTGTACAGCTCCATCATCGCCTGTTGCTGCTTCATCTTGTCGTCCGCGTATTTCTCGCGGATCTCGAGCATCTTGGGCTGCACCTTCTTCATGTTCGCCATCGACGCATAGGATTTGTTGGCGAGCGGGAAGAAGAGGGTTTTGACGACGACGGTGGTGGCAAGGATGGCCAGACCGAAATTGCCGAAGAATTTGTACAGCGTGTCGATCAGGTAGAACATCGGCTTGGTGATCCAGATGAACCACCCCCAATCGATCAGCCGGTCGAACAGCCTGATCTGCCGGTCCTGGGCGTAGGCGTTGATCTTGTTGACTTCCTTGGCGCCGGCGAAGATCTCGGTCTCGACCGTCGCCGACTGCCCGGCGGCAATGGTGATCGGGTCGGTGAGGAAGTCCGACTGGTAGCGCGGGCGACCATTGTCGTAATAGGCATAGTGCGGCTGGAACGGCTGCTTCTCGGTCGGCACCAGGGTGACCGCCCAGTATTTGTCGGTGATGCCAAGCCAGCCATCGGTCGATTTGCTCGGCGTATAGAGCTTGTTCTTCTCGATGTCGGCGTATTTGTGCTCCTGCAGGCCTTCCGTGCCGGTGACGCCGATCAGCCCTTCATGCAGCACATAGGAGCTGGCGACGGCCGGCTTGTCGAAACGGATGACGCGGCCGTAATTGGACAGCGTGACGGGGGCCGAGCCTGAATTCTGCACCGCATCGGAAACGGTGAACATGTAGTCGCCGTCGACGGAGATCATGCGCTTAAAGGTCAGGCCCTTGTCGTTGGTGAAGGTCAGCGTCACCGGCGTCGCCGGCGTCAGCGTCGCATTGCCGTCGACGCTCCAGACCGTTTCCGGGCCCGGCACCGTGCCGGTCGTGTCACTGCCGACAAAGCCGATCTCGGCATAATAGCCGGTGGGCAGCGCCTGCGGATTGAGCAGCTGGATCTGCGGCGATGTCTTGTCGACCGTCTCGGTATAGTGCTTGAGCTTTAGGTCGTCGAGGCGGGCGCCGGTGAGGTTGATCGAGCCCGACAGGCTCGGCGTGTCGATGTTGACGCGGGCCGTCTTGGCCACTTCCTGCGCGCGGCCTTCCGGCGTCGTGACATAGGTGCCGGGCGCGTTTGGAATGGCGCCGGGCGCCGCGGGCGCCGGCGTGCCGCCGGGATTGGCGGCCTCGGCCGCCTTCTTCTGCTCCGCCGCCCGCTGCTCTTCGATGCGGGCCGCCTCGCGCTGCTGTTCGCTGCGCGGCAGCACATAGAAATATTGCCACAGCCCGAGGATCAGCACCGACAAGACGATGGTGATGTAGAAGTTCCGGTTGTTTTCCATCGAAAGCCCTTGGCCTATCGTGTTCCGCTGAGACGGCGGGAGAGTTCGGCCTTCAACTGGCCGAACGGAATGGTGAGCACGTCTTCACGCCCGACGATGACATAGTCATTGCCGGGCGCCATGTCACTTGCGGCATGGGTGCGCACGGCTTCTTTCAGCCGCCGCCTGACGCGGTTGCGGACAACCGCATTGCCGACCTTCTTGGTGACGGTGAAGCCGACGCGCGGCGGCAGGCCGTCATTGCGGTCGAGAACTTCGACGAGAAAAAGCCGCCCGCGCCGCTTTTCACCGCGGCGGACGGCCAGGAATTCCGCACGTTTCAGAAGCCGCTTGGGGTTTGGTCCCACTGGCTTGCCGGTTGCGGGCAACGATCTCGTCTTCCGTTCAGGCGCTGAGCCGCTTGCGGCCGCGGTTGCGGCGAGCTGCGACGACGCCGCGACCACCCTTGGTGGCCATGCGAGCACGGAAACCGTGCCGGCGTTTGCGGACGAGTTTGGACGGTTGGTAGGTACGCTTCATTTGTTTTAATACCGCGGGGTGCGGCCCTTCTTGATTCTGTCACTGTGTAACAGGAGCTTTGCCGGGCCGGCATTGGCGCGATCGAAACCGCGCCGGGACGAATGGCCCGAGCGTGAGCGGCTTATAGAAAGAAGGGTTTTGGGAGTCAATCCGGCGCGAACGCCAGTTCGTCGCAGTGCGAACTGCCAGTTCGTCACGACGCGACACCCCGTTCGTCGCGGCGCGAACACCCAGTTCGAGGCTATCTTTATTGCTGGTACCATCGTCCAACGAAGGATGAAATTGGCAAAAAAGCCGCAATCGCCTAATCTCAACCGATCAAGCGTTTGTGAAGACAGGCCTTAATGAGCGAAGTTGCATCAGCGGATGAAGGGAGCGGCCCGGCGACAGCCGATGCCAGCCCGGCGACCGTTCGCCCGGTTGCGAGCCGTTCGGTGCCCAATCGTTCAGTGCCCTTGGCGCGCGGCCTGTCGACCAAGCTGCTCTTGCTCACCATTGTCTTCGTGCTCCTGGCCGAAGTCCTCATTTTCCTGCCCTGGATCGCCAGCTACCGCCTGGCCTGGCTGAAGGAGCGGCTAAGCACCGCTGCCGCGGTGTCGATCGTGCTGGTGCAGGGCGAGCCCAATTCGCTCTCCCGCGCCGCCCAGAACGACGTGCTGATGGCAATCGGCGCCAAGGCGATCGCGGTGCGCGACGGCGGCGTATCGCGCCTGCTGGTGGTGGCCGAGATGCCGCCGCAGGTCGACGAGCATATCGACATCGCCAATGTCGGCATGATCAAGGGCATGACCGGGGCGCTGGATACGCTGTTCTTCGGCGGCAAGCGCATGCTGCGGGTGTTCGGCCCCGTCGGCGACAGCGACAAGGAATTCGAGCTGATCATGCCCGACTATTCCCTGCGCAACGCCATGCTGCGCTATTCGCGCAACGTCGCCTTCGTCTCGCTGCTGATCTCGCTGTTCACCGCAATGCTGGTCTATGCCGCGATCGACCTGATCATGATCGGCCCGATCCGCACCATGACGCGCTCGATGCTGTCCTTTTCCGAGGCGCCCGACGATCCAGGGCGCATCATCCACCCGGCCGCCCGTGCCGACGAGATCGGCGTTGCCGAGCGCGAACTGTCGCAGATGCAGGAACGGCTGCAAAAGATGCTGTCGGAGCAGAAGCACCTTGCCGACCTTGGCCTCGCCGTCTCCAAGATCAACCACGACATGCGCAACATCCTGGCCTCGGCGCAGCTGATGTCGGACCGCTTGCGCCTGGTCAAGGACCCGACGGTGCAGGCCTTCGCGCCAAAGCTGTTGCGCGCGCTCGACCGAGCCGTCTCCTATTCCGAAGGCGTGCTCCACTATGGTCGCACGCAGGAGCCGGCGCCCTCACGCCGCCGCTTGCGGCTGCGCCAGCTGGTCGACGACGTCCACGGCCTGCTCGACATCGAAGATGGCATCGAGTTCGTCAATGCCGTCGAGCTCGCTTTCGAGGTCGATGCCGATTCCGACCAGCTGTTTCGCGTGCTCACCAATCTGTGCCGCAATGCGGTGCAGGCGATGGCGGCCGACGCCGAGAGCGCGCTGGTGCGCCGGCTCGCCGTATCGGCCGAGCGCATAGGCAGCGTAAGCCGCATCATTGTCACCGACACCGGTCCCGGCCTGCCGGCAAAAGCGCGAGAAAACCTGTTCGCGGCGTTTCGCGGCTCGGCCCGCAGCGGCGGCACCGGCCTTGGCCTGGCCATCGCGCACGAACTGATCCGCGCCCATGGCGGCACGGTGGAGCTGGTCGAATCGATCGGCGGACGCACCACCTTCGCCGTCACCATCCCCGACCAGCCGGTCCGCCTCGACCAGGCCCGCAGCGGCCTGCGCCGCCCGGCCTGAGCTGTATTTGATATTCAGCCGAAGCCGGACTGAGCTGAATCTCAGCACACCTTGATCGGCACCGTCGAAAGCAGCTGCGACAAAACTTTTGCCGGATTGGCTTGCTTTTCGGAAATTCAGTCGCTAGGGAACACGTCTTGTCGCGGCCGGTCGTCAGGATCGGTTAGCGGGGCTATGTAAAGCATGGCCTGTTGCGCGCCCGTAGCTCAGCTGGATAGAGCACCAGACTACGAATCTGGGGGTCAGGAGTTCGAATCTCTTCGGGCGCGCCACTCTTCAAGCAAGTGCTTGAAATCGCTTAAGGCGTTGATTTTACTGCGATCTGATCTGCACGCGTGCTACTTTCGCGTGCTACATTCGGGGTGTAAAATGGCGCGCATGAAATACCTCCAACGTCGCGCGAACCGGTTCGAATTCCGGTTTGCTCTGCCTGACGACATAGCGGGCCGGCCGTTCCCGATGCCTTGGCCGGAAGAAATCGAATGGTGCGTGAACCGCAGGTCTGGCCGATTTAAGAGCGAGCTGGTCAAATCGTTGCGAACCAACGATCAGCGAACAGCCGAACGAGCCGCCCTTCCTTTGATCGAAGAAGCTCACCGTCTCGTCGATCTTGCCAGGAAATCACTTACAGACGGGCCGCCGACAGAGATCGCGCCAGCTACAATCGATGCGCTTGCAGCTGCTCACACCGCAAGGCTGATGAGAAACGACGAGGCATTGCGCAGGAAGGGTCTTGGACTCGACCTCGACACCGGTGCCTTTTCGCCGGATGGAGCCGGGATGACTGACGGTGACATTGCGGCGTATCGAGCAATCGTAGCCTCGCTCGACAAGCTGTCGCGTGATGAAGTTGCAAAAATGCGCGGCAGTGAAGCGATCCACCGGATCATCAACAAGTCGGTTGAGGACGCCGGGATAGTCCTCCACCCGGATGATCCCACCTGGCGGCAGCTTGAGCTCGCATTCATCAAGGCACAGAGGAAGGCCGTGCAAGCTATTACGGAGCGGCTGAACGGAGAGGAGATCGCAACCCCTGAGCTCCCCACGACGAAAGCTCTGCCAATAACCACCGCCCTGGCGAACTGGTCACAATCGAACAGTCGGTCGGCTCGGAAGCCACGTCAGGAGTCGATCAACGAAGCAACGCGGGCCGTGCAGAGGTTTGTTGAATTGCATGGTGACCTCGACGTCGGCAAGATCACGAAAACGCACACTCGTGAATTTCGCGACGCGCTCGCTCGCGTGCCGAAGCGACTGCCACACAAGCTGGCGAAGATGCGGTTGCCCGAATTGCTGAAGAATGATCTCAGCGCCTACGAGCCAAGGGACGCTCAGACAATCAACAAGAGCCTGAATCTTCTCGCCGGCGTTCTGACCAAGGCTGAGAAGGACGGACACTTCGATGCCGCCTCGGGGTGGTCCAATCCGTTCTATGTAACCTTCGATGTATCAACGATGGAAAAGGGCCATTACGAGCCATTCAGCGTCGGCGAGTTGAACAAGCTATTTGCTTCACCGGTCTTCGTCGAAGGGAAGCGTCAACTCGGCGGCAAAGGCGAAGCCGCTTTTTGGTTCCCGGTCATTGCACTTTACGCTGGCGCGCGGCGATCTGAGATTGCGCAGCTCAGGCTCGGTGACATTCGTACCGGTGGCGCCGGCATTGCTTTCATCGACTTCAATGACGACGGCGATGATCAGAACCTGAAGACTACGAGCTCGGCTCGGTCAGTGCCGATCCATCGCGACCTCATCGCCGCTGGTTTACTCGACTATGTCGCTGAACGAGCGAAGAAGGCAAAGGCTGACGATCCGCTTTGGGCCGAGTTCAGTTCGCCAATCGGACCGAAAGCAAAGTTGTGGTCGAAGTGGTTTGGCCGCTACTTGGGTGAGTACGCCGTCGACAGCTCATCGAAGACATTTCATTCGTTTCGTCACACCTTCAAACGTGCGTGCCGCGAGGCTGGCCTCACCGAGGAAGTTCATCATGCTTTCACTGGCCATGCTGGTGGCGGAGTCGGCCGCAGCTATGGACGAATGCGCCGGAGCGACGGAGTTATGGATCGCGGCATCTCGCTGGAGCGGCTGAAGGCTGAGATCGATCGGGTTACGTACGATGGACTTGTGTTGCCGCGCTGGAAAAGCCACTCGTGACTTTCGTGCCAAACGGCCACGAATACCCCCGTGTTAGGCCAGAAGGGGGCGTTCTACCTTTGTTAAAACGCTGAAAAGACTGCGGACACGAGGGAAGCGCCAATCGCCTGGATCAAAGTCGAACTTCAGGCAAAGCATGCCGCAGCCGCAAATTCATTGTGGCGGTCCAGACGGAGCACTCATCGACGACCTCACTTTTCGTAAATAGCCAGGACATTCATATCAGGGCCGTCCTTGAGCGTTCCAACGAGGCGAAGGCCATGACCGCCAACGCGGCGAATTACCGTATATGCGAAGGCGCCAGTGAAGTAGCGGCCGCGCGACTCGAGATGGAGGTGCACCGAGCTACCAGTCCCATCGAGCACCACGCGGAAATCGATCCACTCGATCCTTCCGTGCTCCGCAGATGCCTCTTCGATAACCTCGGCGGCCCGCGCCGGCTCTGCTAGGTCGGTCAAGCTGAGCCAGTAGGCTGCCTTGTGGTCGCGATCGTATGCTGGCAAATCCCGGCCGGCCTTTCTCGCCAGATCCTGGAAAAGCCGCTGCACCTTGCCGTTCTCGAACTCGGCGGCCATCGGGATGAAGCGGAGCCCAGGCGGCAGGTCGATCAAGCAGAGGGCTCGCGGTAGACTTTGGGCGAGGTGTCTGCCATGCCAGTCCAGCAGCGCGGTGTTGTCGCCTACGAGAAGGCGCTCGGGATGAAGCAGCGAATAGTAGACGATCAACTGTTCAAGCTGACGGTGCGACGTGTTGATCGGCTCGAGCACCAGTTCCTGTTCGCTCCCCTCGTTACCACCTTTGGTTTTCTGCCGTTGCGCGCTGCCCTCGGCTTCCGCCGTGAACATGCCGAAAAGACCGGACAAGCCACCACGCACCGTGCCCATGAAGCTCGTCTGGACTTCCTCGCTCTGCTCCTTGGTGAGACGAATGGTTCGCGGCCCGTCCTTGAATGCCGGACGGACGATCGCATCGTAGAAGCGAGCGATGTTCTCGTCATCGATGACCAGGGGAGAGTCCTTGACCCACAACCAGGCCTTTCGGACCTGTTCAGTGATCTCGGTGTCGTTGCTCGCTTGTGTTGCCATGGGTCCGATCCTTATGCCTTTGCCGGCGCGGTCTTGCCGCCCTTTCGAATGTCGTCGCGAATTATCCTCATCAGATAGTCGCGTAGCCTCTCTATGTCCCGGCTGACGTTCTGGATGGGGCTCGCATTGTATGTTTGCTTCGGGCGATACTTCGGTACCTTAGGCGTCCGGACGAACCCGTCTCGCAGAATTACCTAATAGCGTCGCGCACCGCGTTCACCAGGCTCGCCGTTCCCTTGCCTGCCGCGTAGATGGGATCGCGACCGCCTAGAGCATCCTTGACGCAGAAAAAGGCTTGGTGACTGCTACTTCGCCACGCGAACACGAAGATGTCCGCTGTCCTCGCGAGGTTCGTAAGGCTCGAGGTGCACACCGTGTCAGAGTTCACCTCGACGGCGCAGGATGGGAAGAGCTCCCTCAGGGCTGACTTGGCGCGCGCGCCTGCCGCCTCCGTTAGGGTGTAAATACCGATCGTCTTACCCGCGAGCATCTCGCCGGTGTCGGCATCGTCGGCCGCCTTAAGGGTCGGGCGGAGGTCCGCAATGGCGGAAGGATCCACGCCGTAGTCACGGGCCAAAAGCTTGATCGGCAGGAAGTCGTGGGAGCCGAGCCGATGCGCAAAGCCATGCGATTGACTGACGACTTTGAGAAAAAATCGCAATCTGGCTTCGTTCGCTTCACTAGAGGGCGCTGGCGAAATCGCCAGAGCTTCGCATACGTCCAAGGACCACGCCAAATTGGCATATGACGCCACTCGATCTTGGATGGCCTCAAGGTCGGCGACTGTCGTCACATACTCTTGGGTGCTGAGCCCAAACTCGAGCAGCGCGGCGAGGATCGTACTCAGGATCTCAAGATCTCCGCGGGCCACGGCTTCGTCCATTGCGATCAGGAGCAGGATTACAGTCGCCAAAGGCTTAGTTGATTGCGTGGTAGGCTCACCCTCCGGGAAAAAGGCGGGCACTATAAGTGATAGGGAACGTCGCGCGACGTCGGCCGCGCCGTCGCTGAGATTCCCGATCAGGTTGGAAAATTCCCCGCAGAGCTGGACGTTGGACCGCAACGGAACGGCGTCCCACATCGCCCGGTCGTTAAGGACCTCGGCTTCTGCGGTCTCGGGAGGATATCCGGCAGCTAGACGCCGAGCCCAGCGCATCCAACCGGCTGGTTCAAGAGGCCCTTCAGTCTCCGACTCTTCCGAAGGAGCCCCATCGCGCAGGCTCTGTAGGCGCAAAACGAGGGCGCTTGGCAGATCCTCATGAACTGATGGTTGAGCGTCGAATGTGTCGAGTAGCCGGCGTCGGGCTTCCGCCGTGCCGATGAATTGGACGCACGACAGGAGCACGCTGAGCGATTTCCGGTGAAGCGGCTTGGCTAAGTAGAGTTCATATGCCCGATCGTACTGGCCGTCTTCGAATGCTGCTTCGGCCTCGTCCGACAACTGAGCGACTGGCCCACCCTGCGCCTTGTCCACGACAGCGGACTCGAGTTTGTTCGACGCGCCGATGAATGCATCAGCCCAGGTTGCGTCCTCCGTGGGAAGTAGACTTAATAGTCCTTCGAGAATGGTGGGGTCCGGCTTTGTCTGGATGCTTTCATAGAGAACGAAGGCCTTTACCACGCGGCGTGTTCGGACGCCGTGGCGCGACGCGAACAGCCTCGGAAAGGGCTTGGCGACCCGCTCTTCGAACGCAAGGCGAACCGCTCGGGCGTCGCCTGCCACCTCAGCTTCATCGACATAGATTCGATAAAGAGCCTCGACGAGGTCCGACAGGGTCTGTGGCGGGAGGGGAAGGTCAGCGAGAGTTTTGATCGTCCAGTAGTCGCGAGCGATCTGCTCCCATTGGCCGAGCCCGGCCATGAGCCGGATATCGAGAAATCTGAGATTCTCCTCGTTCAATCGGCCAGAGCCACGGAGTTCAGCAATAAGTGCTAGTGCACTCACTTCATCCCGAGAGAGCAACGCACGTTCCAGATCGGATCGCACCCGGCCTACGGGTCGCGGTTCGGTTCGGCCTAGATGAGGGCGTTGGGCGTCCAGCTTTGCCAGCAACGCGAGGCGCTCGCCTATTTTGGAGCTGTCGGGCCCCTTGAAAGCCAGGACTTGCTTGCCGAAGCGGGTCCGCATTGCCTCCGCGCTGGGGTTTGCAGAATCGGCGACCTGCAGGTGGGAAAGGTATGATGGTCCGAACCAAGCGCGGAGAGTTGCTCGAAGTCGCTGCTCGCCTTCTTTTGTTGAGGCCGTGGCATACCACCCGGCTACGGTCCCATTGCGGTACAACGGTAGGATAATCGGCGCGTCGGAGGCCCCATCCTTCAGCCTCAACAACCATGGCAGGACGGCGTCGAGCCTATCCGCGGGGGCGGCGCTTTTTTCGATGTCGGCCCAGATCAATTCGTTCGGCGCACCGAAGAACCGCTCCAGCCACGGGCGCTCGGTTTCGGAAAGGCCGGCGATCATCCCTCTGACCTTCCATAGGATTCGAAATTCAGTCTGGCCTCAGCGATCCTTTGGAGGGCCGTGTCGTAGACGACGGTCTCATCGTTAAACTCAAGGCCGCGATACGTGAGGTTCATCGATCCCGTCAGGAGCCCACGTTTTAGCAGAATGCCTTTGACGTGCAGATGTTTGCGCCTAACAATTTTCAATTTTTCTGATAGCCCACCCTCCTCAGCGCCAACCGTTAGCGCGTCCAAAAACGCGTCATTGTGCTCGTCAAGATTGGTGGCGATGCCAATGCTGGTCCCGCGTGCCATAAGATAGAGCGCAATCTCAATAAGACGCACCTCGCGCGCGCCCCACTCCGGATTGACGGCACTGAAGCCTCCGGCGCGGTTGTCGAATAACACCACATTGCTGATCCAAGGGCTGACCAGCCACGCGCGTTGTCCTCCAGGAGAAATCAGTTCGCCCAAAAACATCATCTGAAGCAGTTCGCGAACCACGTTCTGGCTGGTGGCGAGGCTCTTGAAGATGCGTCGACTTTCAAACCTCATTGCACCGCCTCCGCGATATCGAGGTCGATCTCGAAGGCGTCCTGTACACGCCGCACCGCCTGAACACGGGCGTAAACAGAGAGATAGTCGGCTTGTACGGGGTTCGTGGCAAGAAAGCTCAGCGCGTCCGCTAGATCGGATGCCGCGTTCATAGGGCAGATCAGGGTCGCGGCACCTTCGATTGCCAATCGTGCGAGGCACAGTTCTTCCCAGCCCTCAGTGTGGATGGCGATGACTTCAAGCCCGCGACCCAGGTGGGGTTTCAGCAACAGTGGCTCTGCGGACGGCAAATCGCGGAAAGCTGAATACAGACTTAAGCCAGATCGGCGGATGTGGGCGCCGCGAGGCCAGAGGAGGCTGTAGATGACGGAAAAGCGCCACTGATCGGGGTTGATAGTAGGGACCTCAATGCCTGCGTCGACGAGCGCAGCGTCGATGTCAGCGCGGCGTGCGAGGCGATAGGCGATGACGCGCGCATCCAACTCTACGCCGAGCCGTACCTCCTCCGAAGACCAACGAGTCAGTGCCGCGAGCAGGAAGCTATCGCTCGCAGGCCCGGACCCAGGGCGCAATATCCTATTTGCGACGGCGACAACAAACGCGTGGAAGGTGACATACCCTTCTGCCGCCAAGGTGTGCCTCAGTTCGGTGAGGCGAACATGGCTCTGCTTAGCGCCATATGCTGACCGATATCGGGCCGTAGCGCCAGCAATATCGCCACCCGGATGCGTCTCCAATTCCTCAAGAAAGCGAACCATTTGGAAATCGCTAAGCAGAAAATCATTGTCCCGCAGAGCGGCGGTCATGAGGCTGAAGAACCGGCGAGGATCATCCGCATACTGCTTCAGAACATCTTCGATCAGGCCATTGCCGCCTGGTGAAAGTTCACTGATCCAGATTTCGCGCGACGAGGCCGCGAAGACATCGTCTGGCTCGCGCGGCCCGGCGTCGATGTCGACGACCAGGCTGTCGACGTCAATATCGGGGCACAGGCTCGCGATGGCATTCATCGCCGCCGCCGCGACCGTGACCGAGAAGCGTTCTTGTAGCCATGGCTCCCAGGATTGACTAACCGGGGTCCAGAGGATCGCCGCCAGACTGTGGAGGTCGGCGACGACGGCGGGGTTTGCTAGGTGGATCGAAAGGGACTGACGCAGCTTGTCTTGCGTGTTGCCATGGGCGTCGGCGTCGTCGACGACGGCCGACTGGAAAAGGATTGTCAGCGTCGCACCGAGCGAAAGGTCGGCGACACCGGTTGCGAGGTTTTCCGCCGCCTCTCGCAGCGAGATCGACTTGGCGATGGCTTCGTTCGAGAGGGCGGCGAGCAGAAGATGAGCCAGCCATTCCCGCGCGAAGACGTTGTCGACGCTCGCCAAGTACGGCCCACGGGTCGCCTGGTGATGGAAGCGAGCCGTACGCATGGCGCGATAGAGGGCACTGCCTTCACCCCCGAGCGATGACCAAAGCGCCTCGGGGTGAGCGAGCTTCAAGCACAGCGCATCGGTGTTGAGGCTATATCCGACGGCTGCTGGATTGCCGTCAGCCTCGAAAGTAAAAGTCTTTTGAGCCGTGCTACCGTTTTTGTACTTTATCTCGGCCGCGCTAGCGACCGCAAAACGCCGAACCTCCACGGGGGCGAGGTTTTGGTGCGTGAAGAATCGAACCTCAGAGACAAGGCTCGACCAAGGGTCCCGTTGAGGCATCTCAAGGACGAGACCGCTCGCCCGCGCAACGATCTGAGTGCGCCACTCCAGTCGAGCCTGGGAGGTGTCGAGGATGTTATGCGGCGTCTGCTCTGTGATGATCCGCAGAGGTCGATGGACGGGGTAGCGGAAGATGCCTATGTCCGTCGTCACCGCCCACTCGCCGAGCGGCTCTGCCTCCAAGATCGACGCCAGGGCAACGCTTTGGCGAGGACTAGTGTCCAAGGTGGGACACACCCAGTGCCGCTCCGCCGCGTGGTTCAAGGCGAACCGGCGAGAGACCCGGCCGGGCGCGAAATCGCGCATCGCCTGCAAGATCGGCATCACCTGAGGAGCGGGGGTCTGTCCGCTCCTGGAAGGCAGAGCGATTAGGACTTCCGGCAAGTTCAGATCGCTGAACAGGTTGGCGGGCGCGAACTCCGGCAACGGGGAGTTATTAATCACGGTCTCGGGGCTGGAGCCCTCGGTTCGCCACGCGGTTTCTAGCCGTCGAAGGGCTGTCGGCAGGACCTCGGTCAGAAGGGGACGGGGATAGTCCCAAAGGAGAAGCGCGACTTCCTTGTCGGCAAGCCGGAGTGCGCGGCCGAGAAAGGCTGCGTAGCGGTCACGTTCAGCGGGTTCACTAAGGATGCGTGTGATGGCGCGTACCATCCGGGCTTGGCGGTCGGTATCGGCGCGCCAAGTGGTCGGACCGCTGAGGTTTCGCCACACGCTACCGTCTGACGCCGCGTCGAGTTGTTGGCCTAAATAGTCGAGCGTCGCGTAAACCGACTGGATCCGTCGGACGTAGCGGTTGCCCGTCGGCAGAGTTCGCACCGCCAACTCAGGATCGAAAAGAAGATCGTAGCCCTGGTAGGCGATGCGGTCGCGCCCGTAATCCGATAGGACCACAATTGTCCAAGGCCGCATCCGGCGGGGGCGGCCGGCCCGGCCTTTCCTTTGCAGAAACTGAGCGACATCCCGGGGAGCCTTGTGCTGAATGACGGCCCCAACTAGGGGGTCGTTGTATCCAACTTCCAGGGCGGCGGTGGCCACGACAATGTCGAGGTTCTGACCGACGCCCGGATCCAACGACATGACACGTCCGACGGCCTTACGGTCTCCGCCATTCAATTCGTGCCCGATATCGAGCGGAGCCTGCCAATCCTGGCCGTGACTCTTGCGCAACAGACTTGCCGCTGGGCGTCTCAAAATGGCCAAACCGCCCTGAGGGTGGTTCTGGGTGTCGAAGTTCCCCCATGAGTTTCGGCCCTCGGCATCCAGCATCGCATAATACATGCGGTTCGTGACATCGAGGTCGTCGGTGAACAAGAACAGGCGCTCGCCGAAGACACCGTGGCTCTTTCGCTCGCGTGGATTATCCAGAATCCTCGAGGTAAGCATCGCGGCCTGAATCGTGGTCGACATAAGGGCCGCCTGTGATACGGGGTCGCCTCTAAGCGCGAGCATGTACTCGGCGCCCTCGTCGATCATGTCCGATGCGATCGTCGTAATCTCGACCGACGCCTGCTCTGGAAGGCCCGTCAGCTGGGCCAGGAACTTGGCGCCATCTCGCAGCGTTGCCGACAACCCGACAAAGCTAACTGGCTTTCGTAGCAGCGTACGCCAGCGGCGCAAAAGGAACGCGACCTGCGCGCCGGAGCGACCCGAGTAGGTGTGGACTTCATCCAGCAGCATCATTTCGACGGGGCGCTCTACTTTAGCGCCCAGCCCAAAAAGGTGATGTGTCTCGGAGTCCGCCATCCGTTGGTTCAGCATCTCCGTTGTGGTGAAGAGGATGTCCGGGCTCTCTGAATTCAGGCGCTCACGGGTCAGGATGATCTCGTCCTCACGGATGCGATGGCCACACGCATCGCAACGGAGGTTCTCCAAATTCCGCTTCCGGTCCTCGTTGAGCCAAACCAAGTTGCCCTGACAGCCCTCTGTCGGGCACCGCATCGATTCACAAACAATCCCATCCCGATGATCGGGCCACTTCCCGCGTTTCTCATCGCCGTACCCGTGTTCGGCTGCTTTCATATTTGCCGGCGTAGGGCCAAAGAAGGTAGCGATCAGGACCTTTCGCTTTCCCTGCGCGGCCAAGGTAGCGTCGAGAGCGCGTGCTTGGGAGTAGACCTCGGCGAATTGGTCTTTCAGGAGCTCGTTGCGGGGGTATAGAGCGAGAACCTTAACCCAGCGGGTGTCCGACCTATCACGCCGAATATGTGCGGCGATCTGCGCCATGGCTGGCAGGTAAAAGGCCAGCGTCTTGCCACTACCGGTTCCCGCACTCACCAAGGTGGCCTGGGACGATGGGCTGTCGAGGCCAGAGAGAATGCGTTTGGTGGCAGCCACCTGGAACTTCGACAGCGTGAAATCAGAACCGTAGCCCCGCACGAGGGCGTCGAGCGCGCTGCGGGCCTCGTGATCACCAAGTGCTTCGGCTATCTCGGCAATCGCGGCGTCGGCCGAGATGGTTCGCTTGGGATATCGCCGGCGTCTCCAAATGAAACGGAAGTCGGCGACCAGCGTCGGCGCGTCCTGCCAACCGATCGGGCCGGAGTGCTTCGGAAAGAGCTGTCGTAGCCGAAACATTAGCCTGACGCCCTCGGCCATCCTCGATCGAAAGCGCTCTCCGGGTTCCTCCCCGACGTCGAAAACCAGAGTCCGCTGGAGGAGCTTCTCAAGCACATCCGAGGCGTGAAGAATTGTTAGACCATCGAACGAGGGGAGCGCGTTCAACGCATCATCGATGATCTCTCGAAGCTCTTGGCCGGTTAGGAACGCGTCTACTAAGCCCCATGACAGCAAACGAGCCTCTTGCTGCTCCATCTGGTCCAGGACGGTGATCAGCAGTGCATCGTCGGAGGTCATGGCTGGCGCGAGGCCCGAATCAGATAACCTTCCGTAGCTTTGTTGTCGGCGAGCCACTTCAACACTTCGGCGGTCAACAGGGCTAGCGGAGCTCCGCCGCTCTGAACCGCAGCCAGAAATCGCTTCACCTCGGTGCCAACCGCGAAATCAAACTTCTCTGAGATCCGTACCAGATCGCTCGCGAGTTTCTTGGAGGTCTCAACGGTTGCGGCGCTCGTAGGCACTGTCTGGAAAAGAGCCGAGAACTGGCTGTAAACCTGCTCGTACTCGTTAAGAGCCTGCACATTTTGCGGCGTGCGGGCGATCCGTTTGTCGATGACGCTTGGCGTGTCGCCAGAGTAGACAGCAATGCGAAAATCTCTCCAACCATCCAGGAGAGCTCGCTCGATGTCGCTGATCGCCGTGTCTCCGTCGCTCAATAGCGACGTCCATCCCGTCCCCTTCTTTAGGGTTGCGGACTTTTTCTCGGTCCGAAACTTTTCCCTGACTGTGGTGGCTCTCTTTCGAACATTGCTGAGGCTTGCCGGCGGCTGGATCTTGACGCCCAAGCCAGAGAGCATTGTCTGCTGCCTGACTAAGTTCGCAACGGCCTGCGCTGACGTCGCCAGTTCTTTTCGCAATACCGCCAGATCGCTGGCCTCCTTCGCGTTCGCCGTGAGACCTTGAAGTCGAGTCAGCTTCTGCCGAAGCGCTGAGACGCGAAGTGGGAGTGCGTCTTTCATTGGAACTCACTTACGCTGTCGTTGGCGAGTAGGGTCAAGAGCGCGTCAATCTCGTCTGCGATTTTGGCCGGATTGGCCTGTTCGTGAGTGGAATAAACACGGTCGACGGTCTGCTCGGCGCCAGTGACGATGACATCCACAATGTTTAAGAACGAGACGGTGCGGTCTACTGATGAGAGATCCAGTGAACCGAGAGCGTTGAGCACCTTGGCTAATTGCTCGGCGTTGGCTTCATCAACGAGCGTCGCCTTGTTGACGAGGTCCACGATTGGGGTGCTTCGGAACTCTATAAGGCGCCGCTCGAAGTCCTTCAGACTAATGTCGTTGCGGGTCCAGTTCGACGTCGACATCAGCAAAGACGCGACCTGTTCAAGCTCTTCGATGAAGGCGCTCTTGTCGAAATCGGCATCGATGTAGCCACTCAATTGTGCTCGGAAGTCGTGTAACTTCCGAATGACGCTCTGCAATTGAGCCCACAATCGCTTCGCGTTTAGCGGGCTCAGATAGGCTCGCGTCTCCGGGTTCAGGTCCTCTGGCAAAGCGGTTTCCGCCTCGATATCCTTTTCGCCGGCGGCCAGGCTGTCTAGAAGACGCACGCCATCTAGGCCAAAGAGCACCGAGCCAGTTCCCTGGAATGTGCCCAGGAGATCAAGCAGGTCCTTCTGAAGAGTTTTTCGGGCCGGTGTGCCGTTCACATCGCCCCAAACGGAAGTTCGAACTTTCTCCCAGCCGTCGTCGAAGGCCTGGGGCACCATAGGTGGCAGCTGTTCGAATGTTGCGGCGAGGAGGGCCGGCACGTTGTTCAGCTTCACTGGCGGCGTGAGCCCGGCAACGCGAGCCTGCATGATGAGCCCCCTCGTGATCGCGTTGATTTGCCGACTAGCCTCATCCAAGAGCATGGGCCTAAGTTGCGCGGATAGCTTGTCAACGAGGTTGCACGTTGCAACGTAATCATCGTCTGCACCCTCGTAAGCCCATCGCTGTTGGTTTCGCGTGTACCTCAATGCTCCGAGCATAGCGGCGCGGATCCGGCCGTCTTCATCCTCGAAACGCTCACAGACATGAAGGACCCGCTTGGCGGGAGCGTTGCCCTTGGCATTGGCGATGTGGATTGAGCCTGGACGGATCGACTGCGGCCGCAAACGCAGAGCCGGCCAATTGATCGCGTCCTTGATCATCCCTGCCAACGCCGATCGGATAGCGTTGGCCTCGGCCTGCCCCAATGGGGTTCCGGCCGACCAAGCGTCGACTTTGGCTTGGAGGTCGCTGAACCAAGGGTCTGTTGCGGCGCGGGAGGGGGTAGGTGTATTGCGCGCTGGCGTTGATGTGGCGGCAGTCGGCGTGGCTTCAACGGGTTCTTCCGGCGCCAAAAAAGTGATGTTGTCCAATTCCGCCGGCGTAGGAAGCCCAAACCCCTTAAAGATACCTGGCGGCACGCCTGCGATGCCTTCAGACGTCGTCGGGTTTCCACCCCAAATGGCCAACAATGGGCCAAGGCGTTTGCGGTTCGCCTCCGTCTGACCCGCCCGTCTGACCCAGCCGACGAGCCAGGAGTTCGGGAGGACGGCCTTCTGATCTGCGGAAGGAAAGGCCTTTGCCTTGAACTCGCTGCGTAACAGCAGCGTGCTGCGCAGGATGAAGTTGATAACCTTGCGGGGGTTAAGGACCAACTGCCCGTTTTTGACTAGGTGTGCGTCAACTAGGGCTGTGATGGCCTGACGATTGAAAGGAAATAAGGGATGGCCAGCACGCGATGCACCGAAGGCGCCAAGAAGCTCCTGGGCGGCATCGTCATCTTCGTCGCGCCACGTGCCAAGCCAAGAGCCTGCGGTCTGCTCATCAGAGTCGGCGAACTTCCGCCGAAGAGAGTCCTCGCCCCATCGCGCAGCGTTCAGATAGGCGCCAACGAGTTCCACAGCGGATGCTCTGATCTCCTCGTCAGACAGATCGCGACCGCCAACCACCCATTCGCGCTGGGCTCGCGTGTAAATTGTCTCGCGAAAAGCGAGCACGCCGTCGGTCAGGGCGATTGCAGTCCGCATCGTCGCGCGCACTGTCTTCCCGTCCCGTTCGCCTTCCTGGATAGAAACCTTCAAAAGAACGTCTTGGATACCTGAAAGGGCCGCGAAATCCTCCACGAGCAGAACGAGTTCCTTTCCCTCATCGAGAAGGGTCTTCCGAACTGCAAGAATGATATCTTGTAATGTGATTCCGCCCGTAGACTGTTGGAGTTGAAACACGTTCCCGATTGCGGGGTCGATAGCCTCGTTCAGCAGATCTATCGCAACACCTACCCGGGCCGGGTCGGCGCTGGCCACGATCGTCTTGTAGTACTGTCGAACTGGAAGAGAGGCATCACCCAGATTCACACTATTCGGCAGGACGAGATCGGCAGGAGTGAACTGCGTCTGATCGTCGGCCTCGTCGTCGGCTTCGTTGCGGCCCCGAAGGGAACGCGAGACCACTCGCGACAACACGTTTTCTACGAAATGCTGCGAGAGTGCCGGATCGGAAAAGAGCTTCGGCAGGTCCTTCGCGTGACCGATCTTGGGTCGAAGGTCTGTCCGTTCCGGATGTCGCTGGGCCTCGGCCTCCAGCTTCCTTCGAATATCGGCCAGCGCGTTCTCTAGGTGTGCCCGAAAAGTGACGGCAGCGGTCGCGACGTCGACTTCGGCGACGGCTCGCTTGAGGTCCTCACTAGCGGCCTTATACCGGGCGTTGTCCTTGAGGGGCTCGAGGATGAATTCCACGACGTTCCGAAGGCTCGCGCTCTTTGGGATACGGATTACGTGAAGCTTGTCGCGCTTCGGTGATCGCTGGAGCTGCGCGTCAAGCCAACGAATGATATGAGATTTCCCCGCGCCCGAGGCGCCGGTAATCGGAAACAGGAGGGTCCCGCCCGGCACGTTGTCCGTCAGAAAGGCGTCGAGCAGATCCTGCTCGCTGACAACCGTGTGCGTGCCGGTGCCAACGTCGATCGTCACCAACGATGAGGGCTGGTGGACTGCCAAAAGAACGGCGACATCCGCGGTCTCGGCCTCGTTCTTGATGCAGGCGTTGACCTGGGATTCCAGTGGCCAGTAGTTGTCCAGCATTACGCGGCTCCGGTACGGGTGGGGCCGCGACGAATGTATGGGAAGGCGCGCCAGCGGCGGCCTCCGAAACCTGTCATCTGAAGGCCTTCTTCGTTGTCGTCTCGTTGTTCGAATTCGAGTTCGCCCGCGTCGACGAGGCGTTCGATTGCCCTGGACAGCGAAGTCGACAACACGCCCTCGGCGGCAGGCTCCCAGGTCGAGTCCTTAAGGGTTTCCTCGACCCGGGCGCGGTACAGGCCGGTATCGAGCACCGGCAGAGCGTCCGCTATTTTGGCAAGGAAGGCGCGGGCGGGGAGCGGCGCGTTGCTGTCAAACACGTCGTCGAGGACCCCTCTGAGGGCCTCAGTAGGATCGACAACGAAGAGCGGGCCTTCGCGGCCGAAGCCAAGATATGTCATCCAGGACTTCAGCGTGTTGTAGCGGGTGTCGTTCTGGAGCATCCGCTTTTGCGGGTCCTTCACCTGGACCGCTTCTAAGGCCTGAATTGCGGCATGGTTCGAGGTGTCGAGCGTATAAACGTCCTGCGCCAGCATCCAAGAAAGACCACGGCTCAAGTCTGCGCTTCTAGAGCCCTCTTGCTCCCAGAATCGAGCATTGTTTTCGGTGAGCAACGCGATCTCGCGCGCGACGGCTGGTAGCAGCGTCTCCACTTTAGACACATCACTTCCGAGGCGAGATCGATAGGGTTCCCTCAGTGCCGTGAGATCGTCGACCGTCTCGAACAGACCCAGTTCTAACCATCGCAGAAATGACCCGTTCAGCTTCGACTTTTCGACAATTTCGAGATCACCCCCGCACATCGCGAGGAGATCTCCACGCGACCGGGGCCCGAAGCTAACCGACGCTCTGACGAGCGCGATCAGCGTGTTCACCTGGCCGTCGCTGGCTTGGTTCAGCACTGTCATTGGCGTGCTCCCGAACGGAACTGTTCTAACGTCAGCGTGTTGGCTCCGACCTCACCCAGACGCCGACCGGGATGATATGGATCGGCAAGTGACGCCGAGGCAACGATAAGGTGCAGCGGCCGCGATATCTCAAAAACATGGGGTGGCGGCGGACTCTGCTCCGAAAGAATGCTCACGCGGATCAGTGGGGCGGTGGACGGGTTTCTGACCTCGTCCTCAAGCGTTTCTAGAAGCACCATTCCGCTGGGGGATCGTCTGTGCAGAGTCTTGAGCGCCTGAGTCGCCGACCTAAAGCGGCGCGACACAGCAACCTCGTGCGCGTTGAAAACGGCGACCGCATCCGACGCGATGGATAGTGCAGTTGCGTCGTCCCATGGGTCGGGAAGGATCAAAATGATCGGGGCGGCAGCTGAAAGATGCGGAAATTTGGTCATCCACGCTGAGATGTCCTGCCTTACTATCCGCTCGATGCCTGAAACTGCCGGTTCAGCGTAATCCATATTGGTGACGTCATCGCGCCGGTGGCTGGGACAGCCGCCGCAAGCGCTTGAGACGATGACGGCTCGGCCGGGTGTGTAACTCTGGTAGAGGCCGTGCAACAGTTCCCCGATCTCGTAGTTGCCGCTGATCAACGAACTGAGTAGTCGGCCATTGTCCTCCGCGGCGACAAACGCGCGGGACCGCTCTGCAGCGATCAGTGAGGAAAAACCTGGCTTGTCAAGGTGGTTGCCGAAGTTCACCTCGATGATACAGCGCGTGTAGTAGGACGCCCAATGATCCTCAGTGCGACGATCAAAGTCAGCGTCAGTCTCTTCAGTACTCTGCTCTAGGACTTCTGGGGCCATAGCGTCCAAGTCCAACAGGCCCGCTCTAGCCATCATGATTAGGGTCCGCATGTTCCAGGCCTGATTGTAGTCGGTCTGGCGGCGAAGTTTGGGTGGCACTGTCGAGACGTCGAGCAAGAACCGGCGCCCCACATTGTTCAATTTCGTGGCGTTTCGATACATTGCTTCCCAGCGATCGAACGCGAGTTCGTCACTGATCAGTGATGGCGAGGCGATTCGTTCTGCGACATCGAGGTCCGCCTTGCCGTATATCATCAACGATCCTGCGGGGGCGCCGTCACGACCACCTCGACCGACCTCCTGGTAGAACCGATCGACCGTTTCGGGCACGGCGGCATGTATCACGGCCCTTACATCACTCTTGTCGATGCCCACACCGAACGCCGAGGTTGCGACGATGATGTCTATCCGATCTTGAGACCAATCTTCGATGATTTTCAGCCGTTCGGAGTCCGGCGTCTTGCCGTGGAACGTGGCGACGCGGCCGAATCCTTCCGCCTGAAGGCGCCGGCGCCAAGATCCAGCGTCCGCCCGCTTTGTGACGTAGAGGATGAGTGGGCGAGGAGCGTGGCGGACCGCCTCGAGTATCTTCGCTTGCTTGGCCGCGGAGTCGTCCTCTCGGTGTATCCAGTATTGCGGCTCTGGGCGAAGGTGGACGGACGCGACCATCTGCACGAACTCCGGCGGTCCAAACAGCGCGTCGATCGTCCCGATGGCATCCGGCGTGAGGGTGGCGGACATCAAAATCGTCCGGAACGGTTCGTTCCGGCATTCTCGAAGCAGGCCGCGACGAATGCCCGCGATCATCTGGAATGCGGGTCGAAAGCCATCGCCCCACTGACTGAGCAAATGTGCTTCATCAACGATGAAGTAATCGAGCAGACCGGCCTTTGCGGCGTCGTATAACGCCGGGAGCAAGGCACCCGTCACGGCCTCCGGCGAACAGTAAAGGACCCCCTGGCGTCCTTGCCGAATAGCCGCTTTGATAAGGTTCTTCCTCTCGACAGAGAGGCCCGCATGCCAGGCGAGGTGGAGCTCCCCTGCGCCGGCACGAGCCCTTCCGGCCAGCCTCTCAGACATCTGCCGAGCTTGATCTAGGGCGAGCGCTGTCGTCGGCACGACGCAGAGCGTTAGACCGCCCTCGGGGCCTCTTACTAGGACCGGCGCTTGCGCGACGAAGCTTTTCCCTGAACCGGTGGGAAGGCAGACGATGAGAGTGTCGCCTGGGCGCATCAAAAATACGCTTCGTACTGCCTCGCGTTGGCCCGGCGAAACGTAGGAAGCAAAACCGCTGGGCTCGGCAAGGAAGGGGTCGATTGGGGTGGTCCAATCCTTGCGCACGATCGCTTGCCGAAAGACATCCTCGAACACGGGGACATCTGATCTCGACAGCCAGGTCGGCGCCCAAGGCAGGGCTTCGATCAGAAGGTCGCGATCTGTCTGGCTATGCGCACTGACACCGAACCGCGCCCATTCCGGTTCGCTGGGCCAAGGATTCGTCAGTGGCACCCTAAATTGCGCATTCGCGCCGGCCTGCAGCGACTCCCGCCGCAAGATGTGCTTGAGGATCGGAATAAGGTCGGCAATCGGCAACGAGCCCGTGCCAACGCTCGCTGTCAGAAGGATGTGCCGCGCCCTTTCGAAGAGGCCGTCTCGCGCGCTCGCTGGAACAGGGATAGCAGGCCAGCCTGCGAGGACTTCGTAGAGGTGTTCGAAATCAAGAACGGGCCCAGTCATGCACGTGCCAACGCTGCGGCGACGGCCAAGTTCTTGCCGATGAACGATGCTGTGACCGCGTCGAGTGAGACCCGCGGCGACCGGATCCCGACGATCAATTGCTCGGACAAGCCTCGCTCAAGTTCGAGATCACGCAGGTCACCGACTTCCGAACGATGCGCGCGAGCTTGCAGCAGGCCAAGGCGCGCTGCATCGGCCATTTCAGCGCGCCGGGCCGCCTCATCTAACCCCTCGTTCAAGAGTGGAAGAGCCCTGAGGCATTCCTCCGCTCGCACTCGGGCTCGGCGACAAACTTCCGGCCATTCCTCTATATGGGCAAGCCCCATTTCTCTTATGATGCGCCAACGCCTGGGATTCAAGTTGAAGTCCCGCCCGCCTTGATCGCCGGCCTCGATCGCATAAGGTTTTGACAAAGCGGCGATCAAGGCCGCATCGCTCACTTCTAGCAAATCGGCGTCAAGCCAGACGGTATGGAAGAAGGGGGCCAAGGCCATGTCGCCCCTGCGGCCGACGGACGAGAGCGCCGACGACGTGAGATGACCAGCTAGGTCAAGCACCTCCACTGCAGGTCTAACATCCGTTTCGACGACGAAGTCAAATCGGAAAAAGAGAGGACCGGCCCCATCCGGGGTTCCTAGCGCGTGCCGCCACACTCCTGTTGAACGACCTCGTTCGTCCCGCTGAGTGATATCGCTGAGACCCGTGAGGAGCGGATCACCATACCTCAGGACCCGAGCGCCAGCGGAACGCCCCTGCCGCGAAAGAGCCGAAAGGCGTCGATAGGTATACGGGGTGGTCCAAACATCGCGACCGACGACCCTCAGTTCAGTGTCGATCGCCGGTCGGCACCGTTGCACGAACGCTTCGAGCGGAATGAGCGTGTGGCGATCGCCCGTCAAATACCGGTATCGGAAAACGCCTCCAGGCGCCGATGAAACTTCCCTCGCGTCCCGCGCATAGGGATCCTGTCTGCGGTCAAACTGCAGCGTTGTTTGCACCCACCCGCTAATGTCAGCTTCGATTTGACGCCATTGATCGTCGAGGTCCGATAGTGCGTCGAGAGTTTCGGCCCGCGGGGCACCAAGCGCGTCCAATGCGTCCTGTTCGTCGATGCTCTTAATCTCACGCTCGATACGTCCGTCGTCACCGCCGTCTTGTTGGAGAAGTTCCTCGACTCCCTCTACGCCTTCCACTAGCAACAGTTTTGGAAGGTCTTTGACCACTTCCTCAGTCAGATACTGAAGGCTTGCGATCGATCGATCGAAGACCTTGAGCCCGTCATCCAGGTAACGTGTCCAAGCGGCCTCGAGAGGATCACTGTCGCAGCAAAGCGAGAGTGATTTGACGGCGCGACCAGATCCATAACGGTCTGCTCGCCCCAGACGTTGCTCGACGCGGTTGGGGTTCAAGGGCAGATCGAAATGGACGACGACCTTTTCGCCGCCCTGGAGGTTGAGCCCTTCCTCGGCGCGATAGTCGCAGACGAGTACCGGTCGGTTCGGGTCGTCGCAAAACGCCCGCCAAGCCTCGCCCTTAGGGTCGTGTCGATCTACAACGACCCCAAGGCTCGTAGAAAGGCTAGCCGCCAGCGCGTCAGCGGTCTCCGGATCAGAACAGAAAACGATAAACTGCACTTTCGGCAATGATCGCGCGTCAATCGCCCGTGCAAGCGCCTCAAATCTGTCAGCTGACCGCATGGAATCCGTCAGCGCGGCCGTGGCTCGCTGATATATCTCGGAGGCTCCCAGGTCTGACGGCGACCATCGTTGGCGGACGCCATCGCTGGCGGACAACTTATATCCCAATCTTTGTTCAGCGAGGTCGATCGCTGCGGTGAGGCGAACCGACCCTGGATCGCTGAGATTTTGTTCCGACATCTCCGTAAGACGCCAGTCTTCGGCGAGATCGGCCGCCCGCGATGTGGCGACAGAGGTGTAGTGGACCTCCTCCAGGCCCGCCCGATCGGGCGTCACGCCGCTGACGCTCCGCCGTCGATGACGCAGGATCCTTCGATGCAATCGATAGACCTCGCTCAGGTGGTCTCGAACCTTGGCGATAGCTTCGACGAGTTTGGGGTCGTCCTCAGCGGGCATTTTCGTGAGAAGCTCCCGCAACCGACCGGTCTCCTGCCCTAGACGCAGGTCGTCCGGGAACAATTCCGAGAGCTGGTCCAAAGTATAGTCGAGGTAGAGGGCGTTCTCAGGAGTGAGGGTGGCGACAATCTCGGCCAAGGCCTTCCGGCTTTCGATGCGGCGCCGGAACGCTTCCTCGCTATCGAGCGGATAGCCCTGGGGGTCCAACAGATGCAGCATGCGGAGAAAGCCACGTTCGTTGTGCAGGGCAGGCGTCGCGGAGAGGAGCAGGACGCGTTCGATTCGCGGGGCCGCTTTCACGAGAAGGTCGTAGACCGACACCGATTCCTTAGCTCCGTCAGCAGCGACGTGATGCGCTTCATCAATCACCAGCATCGTCGCTTTCGCGACGTGCGAGGCGATGCGTTCACGGCCAGAGAACGGCTCGACAAAGATCGCCTTATCAAGCAGATCCCCGAGGAAAAACTTCGCCGAAAGCTCCATCCGCCATTGGGAGACCAACGCGTCCGGTACAATCACAACGATGTAAGCCGCCTCGCGATCGTCGAGAATGCATTGGCGGATCAATACGCCCGCTTCGATCGTCTTACCCAGCCCAACCTCGTCCGCGAGTAGGTACCGCTGGACCGGATCCTGCAATACCGTCCGCACCACCTCGATTTGATGAGCCTCCAGATCGATTGCAGATGAAGGGAGCGCGGACATCCCTAGCGCGGCCGAACGCTGTTGCAAGAGAGTGCGCACGAAAGGTCCCCGTCCATCAGCGAACCGCGGCGTCTCGCTGATTCCAGCACCCAAAAATGACGTTGGATCCTTGATCGAGCGATCCCAGCGGACAAAGACCTTAGAGATCGGTAGGTAGAGCGTCTTGCCGTTTGGGAATCTGACCAACTGGCTGTCGCCGTGGTCATCAAGAACCCGACCTACTTCCCAAAAGCCGAAAGTAGCTTCGGCTGCATAAACTCGAGTTTGAGCAGCTATCGAGACGGAGCGGAGTTCCGACGACGAGCACTGCCTAAGTACGGGCTCCAACATCGGCGCATCAAAATATTCAACCGTGCATGTCGGTCCGTCCTGCGACAGCAGCTTGCCGATCCCCCAGCCGGCTAATTCACCGGAGATCGCTTTTACGAACACGCAAGATCGCTCGCCGGTGCGCGTAGGGTGATAGAGCCTGCTCGCCTCGCGAAATCAGCCCGCTTTAGAATCATTGTGGTCCACCCCCTAAGTGGACTAAATCATTCACGCTCCAGCTAAGCAACTTTCATTATCGCCCTCCAACGTTACTTGGAGGCGTTATGGCGCTCGGAACATCCTGTCGAACGTCGACGCTTGGCCGCAGGCGGCATAGACACGTTGTCCGGACGCGTTGATCAACGCTCTCGACTAAGGCGTCAATATGCCAAGCCGGCGACCCCGCGACCTAATCCAGACCAATACCGGTAGTGCCGCAGCGACCATCCATAACTTACCAAGGATCTGCCCTGGGAGAAGATCGAGACTTCCGAACGCGAGGGTGAGAAACACGATGCTGTCGATGATCAGGCCCACAACACTGCTGGCAGTCGCTGCTAGCACCAAGCCGCGACGCTGAAGCGGCGTGTACACTAGAAGATCCGCCGTTTCCGACAGGGCGAAGGCGACCGTTGAGGCGATAACCAATGCAGGAGGCGCAAAGAAGGCCGAAAGAACCGCACCCACAGCAATGGCGGCAAAGGACCAGATGAGGCCGAGCCGTCGCTGGACAAGATCGCGGAGAACCAATGCTGCGCCGATCGCGAGAACGCCGCTGGGTGCGACAATGCCCGGCGCAACCGGGATGAGGCATGGTCCATCTGGTACACAGACAGTGCCCACATTTCCGATGAGCCAGTTGGCAAGTGGGATTGTGCAGGCGAAGGCGACGAGGAATATCGCGCCTTCGATCCTGCGCCTGGTATCCAGATCAGACATCGGCTGTCTCCTGAACCACTGAGCGGAACTTTTGATATCCTCCGGCGCGCAGTTCACAAGCCGGGCACCCGCCACAGCCACGACCCCATTCGTTGGTACGCTCGATGTCGCCATTGTAGCAGGTCAACGTGCGGTCCCGGATTAGATCTAGCAGGGGAATCCCCCCTAGACGCTCCGCAAGGGACCAAGTCTGCGCCTTGTCGATCCACATCAGTGGCGTCTCTAGAACGAAGCGGCTCTGCATGCCGAGATTGAGGGCAACTTGAAGCGCCTTGATCGTGTCGTCTCGACAGTCCGGATATCCTGAGAAATCGGTTTCGCAGACGCCTGTCACCACATGCTTTAGACCTCGGCGGTAGGCCACTGCGGCGGCGAAGGTGAGGAAAACGATATTACGACCGGGCACGAAAGTGTTCGGTAGACCGGAAGACGTTGTGGCAATTTCAACTTCCCGCGTCAGCGCAGTGTCGCTGATTTCGCCGAGCACCGACAGGTCGAGAACACGATCCTCACCGAGCTTTGCGGCCCAGGCCGGAAAAGCTGTCGTCAAGCCAGCACGGAACTCGATACGCGCATCGAGTTCTACGCGATGCCGCTGACCGTAGTCGAAGCCGATCGTCTCTACTCGCTCAAACCGATCGAGAGCCCAAGCCAAACATGTAGCGGAATCTTGACCGCCGGAAAAAAGTACGAGCGCGGATGCATCTGACATTACTGAGTGTCCGTACCGTAGAAACTACAGGCTCCGGTGTCGCTATCGCGCCTTACAGTCACTCGCCATAAGTTCGGACAGATCGGCGCGAGTTTCCGCCAGATCCACGACGAAAGGTTTTCCATTGTCGCGGGTCCAAGGTCATTAATCTCGTCCAGAAAGCGGTGGTCGAGACCATCGCGAGCCTCTTCGAGGGCCTGATCGAGCAATCCTAGATCGATGACCATGCCACTCTCCGGATCAGGACGGCCGCGAACGACTACCTCTGCGCGGTAGGAATGGCCATGAATCCTGCGGCTCGGCTCGACTTCAACCTGACGTTGGAGCGTGTGCGCCGCGTCGAAGCGAAACTCCTTGCTCAGTTCGTACATTATCGGATCCCCATGAATTTGTGAGTTTGGAGAGATAGGCGCCAGTGCGGATGCTGCAGGCAATAGGCTATCGCCGCCGCTGTATTTGCCTCGAGTTGAGGACCGTCGAGCGGCTGCAGAAGGAAGTGGTCAAACGCGAGGTTTTCGAAGGCCTTCGGATCCAGGCCGGCTTGGGGAAACACCAATTTCAGTTCATCTCCCGTAGTTTGCGCCAAGGTTGTCGCCCCCTTGGGGCTAACGGTAATCCAATCAATCTTGTTGGGGGCCGCCAGCGTGCCGTTGGTCTCCAAGGCAATTTCGAACCCGCGGTCATGGAGTGCCGACACAAGCTCATCACCCACCTGCAGGAGCGGTTCGCCACCTGTGAGAACGACGAATCGTTGGGACATCCCACCGCCCCACATATTCTCAATCCCGATTGCCAAGGAAGACGCATCGTTGAACCGCCCACCACCAATGCCGTTGACGCCGACAAAATCGGTGTCACAAAAATTGCAGGCGGCTTTCGCTCGGTCGCGTTCCCGACCACTCCATAGGTTGCAACCCGCAAACCGGCAGAAAACGGCCGGCCGCCCCGTGTGACGACCTTCGCCCTGCAACGAGTAAAACATCTCTTTGACTGCGTAGCTCATAGTCTCAGGCTGCCTTCTCGTTTTCGGCGAGGCGCCGTTTGAGGACCTGGATTAAGTGAAACGACAGTTGCCGGACATCGGCCGGGACGTTCTGCAACCCGTTCCAGCGACGGCGCTCTGAACCAAACTCCCATTCGCCCGCGCTCCAGGCGGTCTTTCCTTTGAGCAGTCGCAAGCCCGCAGCAAATTCGTCTCTTGTGGAGGCGCCTGCAACGCTGTTCAGAAAATCCATGACATAGCCCAGCGCGATGATACCCGTGCCGTGTAGTAGCCGAGAGGACTTGGGCGTTTGCCCAACCCAATCGTCCGAGAAGACATGCTGAACCGCGTGATAGAACTCGCTCATCGTCGTGACACCCTGCGCGAGCAGAAGCTGGTCCTCGCCTGCATAGAGCCGGAGGGCTCCGTCACTGAGGGAATTCATGATCACCCGTTGGAGGACGGTGTCGCGGATCACGCCCTTTGGGTTGGTTTGTTGTTTGATCAGCCCCTTTAGCGAAGATCCCTTTCGATAGTTGAGTGCCTCGGTAACAAGGGCGGCCTGTGATCGGCTCGACATGCGTGTGGGTAGATCACCGACTTTAGGAAGCAACTCATAGACAAGCGCCTTCGGCAGCGGTCGGGTGTTGTTGACCAGGATGAACTGCTTTTGCAATTCCTCCTCTGTTTCGCAGAGAAAGCCTGAAACGAGCACTTCAAACTCGCGGCCGCGAAGCTCGGAAAGCGCAGTGAAGCGCTGCTGCCCGTCGACGATCCAGCCAGGAGGGCCATTGAACGTATCGACAACCAATTGTTGAAGGCGGCCGCCTGGGCTCATCGCGGGCTCTAATCGAGCACCACCCATGAAAGCGACCACTATCGCATTGGGCAAGATTGAGTTCGGCTTTTCCAGGTAATCGCGAATTTCGCGAATGTGGCCCGCTATCTGCGGTCTCTGAAAACCTTGAAGGGCGCCGCCGTCGTCGCGTCCTGCTCGCTCGATGCGGGCGATGCGCGCAACATCCGATGCCTTGGCGACGAAGGTGAAGACCGCCAACGTGTCGCTCTGAACCGGCGCGAGTGCGTCGAACCTAATTACATGCTCTTTGCTCATACAGTTTCCAGTCGAAATTCATTTAGGTGGGTGTGGAAGACGTGGAGGTTGTGGATGCCGCGGCGCTTGTTGCGATTGGAGGTCCGGAAAATAACGGCCTCCACACCGCTTTCCCGACAGACCCGGCAGTTGCACCGTTCCCAAGGTCGATCGCCAAGCGTGTGCGTATATGTCTTGCGCTGTCGGGCCGCTGCATCCGCTCGACGACCCGGCGAAGCCTCCTCGTCCCAATTGAGGGCCGCCCAATACTCCATCACCGCATCAAGTGTCTGATCCAGTGTGGCCGCGCCGGCGGCATAGGCGCGAACGTGGTAGAGGGCGGTGTCTTCGAGGCGCCTCGCATCCTCCTGGTTGAGGCTCCCTTCAAGCGCCTTCTGCTTGAGCTTGTTGTTCTGGGTAGCCTGAGGGATGCGTATTGCCGTGTAATATGAGAGATCGCCACTGGCCGTGCGGGACCAGTAGTTTTTTCGTGCGTCCTTGAACGCCCGCAGCAAGGGTGAAGTCGTGTCAAAGCTGGTTACGCGGTACTTCTCGAGCACCGCCAACTCTTCGATCTTTCCGAAACCGAGCAGGTGAAGGCGGACATGGTCTGGAAGGACGGCACGCAACGCGTCCAAGACGCGGCGGATCTGTCCGATCTTCAGGGGCACTGTGCCCCCAATGGCCAAGTAGTCGTATCCCATGTTCGCCAGGTTCCGTGCGGCCTCCGCCATGCTCTCTGCTGACCACCCTTGGATGACGCCCAAAGGCGTGAATCCCGGTCCTAGCGCCTTTGAGGCTTGGCGGAACTCGCTGGCATTTTGAAGCGTGATCTCATATCGACCGCGCACATCTTCAGGGACATCATGCAAATTGCGGGTCACACCAACATCGTCGAAATCGAAGATCAGATGGTCGGGTGAGCATCCGTGGGTGAAGCCGCCGTCGGCATAAAACTCGGCCGTGTCTTCAGCGCGATAGGGTGGCTCTGGTAGGTTGCGGTACGAGAAGGCACCACAGTCCCCCAGCATGATGCTTTCCGGAAATCGTTCGAGCGGATAACGCAGAAATCGCCGCGCGCCCTCTCGACGGAATCGCATTAATTGAGCTTCAGAATACTTCCCTGGGTGCCCTACATCTCCCACGATGCCGCGGGATACGAGGATCCCGTCATACGGTGCTTGCTCCAGGAATTCGTGCGGGTACTCGTCGTCCCGGTGAACTAACCGGCCTCTGCCGTTGCGATCTTCAATGAAATCGTAGTCGGGGTCGATCGTATCGACGCTGTCTGCAAAGAGAAACTTCATCAGGCCACCTTGGCGAAGGCGTGCATGTGGTCGAGGCGCGCCAGGTGACCGGACAAAAGTTTGATGTCACGGCCGACATTTTGAATTTCGTTCCAATCACGTTGAAGCTCGGTCCACCGGCCACTGGTCCAGCGGCAGTAAGGAGCGATGCGTGAAAGTGACTCGGTCGCGTGAGCGAGCAAGTCTGCGCCGGGCGCGGCACGCGACATGATGCGGTCCATCAAGAGGCTCATGGCCTCGATCCCCGCCGAGTGCATAAGTCGACTTTCGGTAGCCGGACGACCCCACGCCTCTGGGAACACGACGCGCACAGCACTCCAATAAGCGACAAGGGCGCGATACATGGCGTCGATGTCGGCAGGGGATTCAGCCGTCGCCTTATAGGGGGCCAGGGAGCCGAGAGCGCTACCAATGCTGTTTCTGATCGCCTTGACCAAAGCGGAATCTGTAACCACCGCATCGGAGGAATCTTCGGACAACCTCTTGATGAGACCGCGGAACGGGGAGTCGGGCGCCGATTGGAGAAGATTGACCAGTTCACTAGGAATCTTCCGAGATGAAAGGTCCCGCGGAAACGCGGTATCCACTTCCGGAAGGAGTTCGTTGATCAGTCGAGGATCAAGGGGCTTGGCCTTATTGACCAAGATGAATTGCTCTCGGTGAACTGAAAGTTCCTCCGAAACAAAGGCAACAACCGGAACCGGAAAGCTCTTGTTTTGAGCTTGCGACAGAGCGATCGAGCGCTGCTGGCCATCCACTATCCATGCCGCCTTTGGGCCGTCCTTCGGTAGTGGGATTCGTAACGTCCCTGCTTCACAAACCCGGACGTCGCCACTCGGTCTCTCACCCCGTGCTTGAGTGAAGCGTGCTCGTGGCGAGATCGCCAGAATAATGGCATTCGGAAAAAGCACAGGACCCTGGTCTAGGAATTCTGTGATCGCCTGAACGTGATTCTTGATCCCCTTGCGCTGAAACCCTTGCAAGGTGCCTTCGCCGTCGCGGTGGACGCGGCTGATTTCCGCAATTTTTAGCAGATCTGCGCCAGCAACAAAAAAGGCGTAAACAGCTTTGTCCGCTTGCTCTGTCCTAACCGCGCGCACAGCGAGTGTAGGCTCCGTCGTATTCCGGGGCCGTGTCATGCTGCCTCTCTCTTCTGAAGGGCAATCTGATAGAGCCGACTGAACCGGGATTGCTCGCAGGCGACACCCTCTTCGTCTCGAAGGGCGCGCAACATGCGCGCGACGCCCAATTGCGACTCCAGGCGAGCCGCGATCAACTCAAGCAACTCTGCATCAGATCGACGCGGCCGGCGCGGCCTCTCGGGCGCCGTCACCTTGGCGAGGGCGCTGGTAACTGCCGCATAATCGGCGTCACGATCCTGCTTGCCCTCTCCCGCAACCAACCCCACAAAATGATGCAACGCCCGTTGGGAGAAATCTGACCGGGTTCCAGGCAGGATAGCCTCTAGTCGCGCATCGTAGGGAGCAAGCGCAGGATGCAACGCCGGCGGCAATGCAGAGGCAAGGGAAGCACCGAAAATTCTCAGTCGAGCTAAAGCCAGCGGGCCAAGTGCGTTCAGGCTTTCACCGACCATTTGAGCATAGGGTCGAGTGAGTGCGATCAGAATGCGTCCGGAACCTCGACCAACTGCGTCGACCCAACGGTCCGACAGGGGCGATGATTGCAAGCCACAGAACCAGGCGCCGGGGTTGAAATCACCCCTAACTCTGGCTGCGATAGAGTCCGAATGCCCCGCGGACACTGTGAGGCCATATAAAGGAACTTTGCGGTCCGCAGCAATCAGACCGAGTCCTGCAGACAGAATGTAGAGCTTGGCCGAAGCGATTTCTGACGCACGAGTTGCCAACGAAAAACCGCGTCCCGCGTAAATTTTGCCCGCCGCCACATTAAAGGGTAGTCGCTGGACCTTTTCGATCCACGCAGCTTGCACCTTCTCCTGGGTGTCGATGGGCAGGGATGCGGGTGTTGACTCGACCGTCGGCCGCGCTTGTTTTCGAAACGTGCAGATGGTGACCACAACATCGGCACGTGTGGTCCGGACGGGCTGAGATGGCTGCCTAGGTGCGTTCATTTCACCAATAACTGCGCGAAAAATGCGTGTGGTTGGTTTCGACCCATCGACCACATATCTACATCTAGCGTGTCGCCACACCGCCTCGCACAAACTGTGCGCGACAGCGGCCGTCATGCGCAACAGCTACAGCAATTCTGTAGCTTTTGCAATGGGAAGCCGGACAAATGCGGCTTCGAATGGAGGGGCGGCGGGTAAAGTCCCCAGTTATTGTACCCTATTCGTTGACATGGTGCCGCATTACTGGACAACGGCGCAGTCACCACGGCTACACCCCAGGATCGCGGCGAATACCAACCCGAAGGCTTCACCAGTCCGAGCCTTCCAGAGAGCCATGCCACCAACTTGCGCCTGAGATAGGGCGGGTCTAACGAGCGCCAGCGGTTGGTATCCTCAACGACACTGCAAGCCGCAAACCCGACTCTCGCGCACCGCAACCGCATGATTGGATCGTGCCGTTTGCGGTGAATCGCCCACCAACCTCCGCATTTCCAGCGATTGCGGTCGGAGTCGACGCGTTGGGAGGCGCCTCGGCCATTGTGAACTCAACGCCAATTTCGGCTCATCGATCCTGCCAATGTCTGATGGGAAGCCGCAATGACTCAGGCGGTTTCGCACCCTGCCACGCACGACAACACCGAACATTGTCCAGAGCAAACCGCTCCTTGACCTCTTGCAAGATTGAACGATTATCAGAACTGCGGTGTCTTGTCTCATTTCGGCGAGCTCAACTGTCACATGCAATAGGTGCTATCTTGGCGCGAAATCCGGCACAATTGAGTGAAGCTGACTGGCGAGGGGTCGTAAGGGACTTGAAGTCAGCGGTTAGGCGGTGCCAGCCTCAGGGCGGCAACAAAGCCAAATATTGTCAGATGTCGAAGATCTATCGGGTCGCCTGGGAGACCTATGAATCAAACGCGGCCGACAGCCTGGCCCGGTACTGCGCAGAAAAGCTCGAGCGTCGGCAGCGGGCGGATACGTCGCTTTTTCATTACCTGCTCGCCATAACTGATGAGCGCCCGGTCCAAACCATCAGCGCGTGGGCCAAAGCAATGGTGCTGGCACACGCTCAAAGAGTCCCTCCTAGGGATATCTTTTATTGGTTAGAAAAAAAGGGGTTGAGAAAGCGCTCATATCCTTCCGCAACGAAACCAATGAAAAAACCGAGCGTGAAGCTGCAGAAGTCGAGTGGCCGTTCGAGCAAGCCACCCGATAAGGTGATCGCGGTCCAAAAAGGCTTACCCCGACACCAAAAGGTGATCGTTTTGAAATCTTGAGCTAACGGTCGTCCGGCAGGATGAAGAGCTGATCGCGGTCCGCTCTTCCCGTCTTAAGAGCCTTGCAGATGTAGTCGACCGCGTCACGTGGCGTTTTGTCAATCAGCTTGGCGTCGATGATCGTCAACGAGCGGTCGGGCCGGGTATAACGGTGGCGCTCATCCCTGAACTCATACGTAGGACTCTTCTTAAGCCGATTCTCGGAATGCAGAAGATAGATACCCTGGATGTGCTGTCCATCGTTTATCGACGAGGCCTTTAGCGACTGCTTCTGAAATTTGAAGATCGGGAAGTCCGGAAGCATGAACCACCTCGACATTTTTGCGCGACTTTCTTCTGACCGGAAATGACGACCAACACGCTTCGCGTGGATTGAGTAAGCGCGTTTGGTTTCATCCAGCATCACGGAAAACCGGTGGGCTTCACTCCCACTGATGTGTCGAAACATCAGCGTGATAAGAAATGGTGTCCATCCTGCGTCAATGTGCATGGTGATCATATCTCCGAAGGCATCAATTTCGTCCTGCATATTTCGTGGGAGAATTTGGTACTTGTTGTGCATGGTCGTGGTCCTCATTGACAAAAGCCGATCAATTCACGCGCGGTGAAACTCGCGCGGGACCTGAAGTGCTATGGAGCGAAGCGTTTCCGGGTGAAGACAACCAGCCCGGCGACTTTTCATCGCAAATCGAATTAGCGTTTTACGGAACCACAATTTTTCGCCTGAGCGTAAAAATGGGGATGTTTGAAGATCCCCTTTTTTTGGAAAAAATGGCGGAATTTCTGATCGAAATCTTTCGCGTTAAATCCGGAAAATGGGGATCTTTTGAAGATCCTCCTTTCCTACCCATGCGAAGTTTCAACATCCCCATTTTTACGATCGAAATTGCGAACTCCGCATCCACCGGATCGGTGGTACGATCCTCACGCCGGGAATAGCCGGACTTGGTGCCGCGGCCGTCGACCAGATCATGGCCGATCGGTAACTTCGATGCCTTCACGAAGGACAACGACCAGTACGCGGAGCACGACTGCGCGGTCATGCCGGTGGATGGGCGTGATCATCTGGAAGAACGCTTATTACGATCGCACTCGAACAAATCACTCGCCAAAACGCTGCAGGGCCCAACGTAATATCGTGCGTGATGACCGTGATGCGGACTGATGAGTATTGAGGGCGCCGCGATGGTTGACACAATCGAGGAGACCATCGACATGGCCGGTTCGCTGCTTCTACGCATATCACGGCTGCGGTTGCGCAAACCGACGAATTTTTGCGTCAACCCGGATGCTCTGAGGTTCTGTCCTGTGCGCCGGCTGCCAATGCGGGCGGAGTAGCTCAACTAGACTGCCTTCGCGCTTTTCCTCGTCAGTCGCGATCGCCGTGCCGGCGACCTCGCAGTTCGATATTTTACCTACTGCGTAAATGAAAAGAGCGTTAGCAATGCGAGGCGAGGAATTTTTGACCCTATTTCCATTCATATATTGACCCTGGCGACCGCTCAGGCGGCGTACAGCAGGTACATAATTTGTATACAGATCTCGTCGCGTTCGGCGATATATTTGTCTCTATATTTGACTTTTTGCTTTGTCCATGTTATGTTCTACTTTGTGAATTGTTTTCGTGAGGACATAACCATGGATGGAATAGCCATAATCTTAGCTGCAAATGTCGACAACAAACCCCGCGCTGCTTTCTTCTCTGGTGAAGCAATCGATGCCGCCGTGGTGGCAGCCCATCGACAAGGCTTCGCGGTAGTAGTTCCGGCGACCGAAGAGCTAGTCGTGCTTGCAGCCGACATACCAGCCGGTCGCTTGACGGCGGCGGGTAGGGTAAGCTGCTCGTTTGTAAAACAGGATGTCTATGACAAGTTCGCCGCTTTGATCGGCACCGAGCAAGAGCTGAAACCGTCAGAGGGCGGGGAGCAACAGGGAGGCTCAGTCAGCAGTATGCCCTCCGCTGGGCCGGACCTTTGGGCAGGTATATCGGCAGGGTCAATCGTGCTCGCCACGGTTGGCCGTGAAGATGGATGGTGGGAGGCCGTGGTGCTAGCTGAAGACTCGAGCGGCGAGCGGCTTACACTGTCCTGGCGCGACTGGCCGAATATGCCGTCGTTCACCATGGCTCGGCGTACTGTAGCGGTGATTGCGCCGAGACCATAATCGCGATGTTGGGGTTTGGCGGGGGAATGCCCCCGCCAAAACCTTTTCATGCAACCGATTTTTGACAAATGCAATCTTTGGTTGCATTTGTCGCCGAAACGTGTTATGGTGCTGTCACGCGCCGAGTAACAGCGCGCTGCCATTCGGCATCGACACATCAAGCCAAAGGACATCTGATATGCGTGGCCAGCCAGCCAAACTGGTGGGGCCGTCGGAAATGCGTGCGCTCATCGCGTGGAGCAAGCGAAGCCGACTGCCGCACAGAAACCAAGTGATTGTATTGCTAAGTTTCCGGGCCGGACTTAGGGCTTGCGAGATCGCGGCACTGGACTGGTCGATGGTACTCACCGCGAGTGGCAAGATCGGGCCCTCGATCGAACTGCCGGGCTGGGCGGCGAAGAAGGGCAGCGGCCGCCGCATTCCAATGCATCCCGACCTTGCGCAAGTGCTCAGGCAGCTTGCTAATAAGGCTGATCTTGTCGGAGCAGTCATCCTGTCGGAGCGCCGCTCCCGCATGAGCGCCAAAACCATCGTGAACTGGTTTGCCAGGGTCTACAGCGACCTTGGGCTCGATGGTTGTTCGTCACACTCTGGCCGGCGAACCTTCATTACCCATGCGGCTCGTTTGATACACAAGGCCGGCGGCTCGCTCAGAGACGTTCAGCAACTCGCCGGCCATAAATCCCTCACCACCACACAGTCCTACATAGACGGCGACGCCACCGCGCAACGCAAGCTGATGCGTCTCCTCTAGTCCCGCCCTTCTCCAACCGACTTGTTCACCCGCCAGCACAGGTGTGCCGCCGGGTCGCATCCGCTCGCGCTCAAGAAAGGAAAAACTCATGACCGATAAAGATCACGGAATGTCACCTGCCGACGTCGAAATGATCAACCAAATGCTCGATGAAAACCTCGCCAAAATTCGACAGCTCAATGACGATCTGAGGATCCGTCGCCTCGGCGGCACTTTCGTTATCACAACAGGCATCGCCGGGCTCGGTGCATCGATGGTCAGAAAGATCATCGTAGCAGTTACTGAGTTCGATGCCTTTACGCCGGAGAACGATCCTTATGGTCAGCGCGACTGCGCCGTGATGACCGTCGATGACATAAAAATCCTCTGGAAGATCGACTACTACGACCTAACCCGAACATATCACTCGCCAAACGCTGCAGACCCCAACGTGACCTCACGCGTAATGACCATCATGCGCGCCGATGAGTATTGAGGGGGCAAACATGGTGCAGAACATTGACGAGGCAGTCGCAATGCTCGCCGTGTTGCGCTCCCTAACCTCACAAGAAGCCGGTGCCCTTCTGGACCCGATGATCCTCGATCAATCGGTCGAGCTGTCCGACGCGATTGCGATGGCTGATACGTCGTCGCTCTACCGCACACTAATTGACGGCTTTAGCTATCAAGGAATCCGAGACTCTCACGCGCGAGCCTACATCGCCAAACACGGCAATGCCGAATGGCACGGCATTGCCGGCTCACTAGCAAGCCAGCCGCTCTGTCCAAAACTTGAAGACTTCGACAGCTATCGCGGCTGCCGCTATCGCAAGGCAACCGTGTCATGCGCTAACCCAGACGGCTTGGCTGCCTGCCCGGTACCAAAGCTGGTGCTGCGAAAAGGCGTTCTGAACGAGCAAGCCTTTTCGCTTTACTTCTTCATCCGCGACGAGTGCGATGGCGACCTAGTCGGCTTCATCGATAGGCTGCTTTACGTCACCGACGACGAAGAGCGAGCGGTGGACGCCGGTCGCGAAATCTTGCTTACGGCTTTCACGCAAATCGTCGGCGTCTCGCGCAAACTCGCCGGTATGATGCTGTCCAATATCTTGTTGAGTGCCGGTCATGATCGCAAACGCTGGAACATTGTTGGCGCGTCGATCGTCGTGGTCGACTCTTTGGTGCACAATTTTTTGCATCGAACCGGCATCTTGACCGCTTACGAAGCCGACCACCTCTACGGTGAACGATGTTACGGCTCGACCGGCTGCGAGACGGTGCTGCGCGACCTGGCAGCGCGATTATCTACTGTCGACGGTTCAATCTCACCTCGATCGCTTCAGCACGCTGTCTGGCGATTTTGTGCTGCCGACGAACTGGCCGTCTGTAATGGCAACAACATACGCGACAGCTTTCCCTGCCAGCTCGAGTGGTGCGCGTTGAAGGCCCATTGCAGTCGACTGCCTCTTAGACCCGCGAAACCCACGCTGGAGGAGATCTGATGTCTCATCCTATTCTTCTTCCCTTTCGCCAGGGCGAGCTCGATGGCCTCTGCGGCATCTACGCCGTCATCAACTCAATGCGCTCGGCGTGCATGGCAACCTTCTCCGGCCAGCCGTTTGGCAATATCTTTTTGTCGCATTGCTGGAATCGGTCGATCAATCAGTAGGGGCGGCTCACGCCGCGTCGAACGGTATCGACACACAGCCTTTAAGGTATTTGCTGAAGGCCGCGATCTTGCATCTGGCGACCGAACACGATCTGACCATCCGTGCGAAATCTATGCTGGGCCGAGACGAACAGCCATGTTTTGAAGAGATATTGCGTCGTCTCGGCGATTGGGTTGGACAACCAGGTCAGGCCGTAGTGTTGTCAGTCTTTGGCTCGCTGAACCATTGGACGGTCGTCCGCCGTATCAGCCGCAGCTCCCTCGTCCTATTCGACAGTAGCGGCTATGCGCGGATCTCTCTCGAGGCCTGCCGCATGGCACACGAGCGGCCAAGGCCTAAAGGACGGCAGCACATCATCCCGCACGACGCCATTTTTTGTGTGAGCCACCGCTGAGCTAATATGAGGCGCGCCGCTAGTGGCTAGGAGATCACCTCTTTGTCTTCGGTCGCTTCAAGAGGTCGGCAGCGTCGACGTTCAACGCCTTGGCTAGTCGATCAACCACATCGATAGAGGCGCTATAAACGTTCCGTTCCAACGAGCTGACATAGGTTCTGTCGAGTTCCGCCCGATGAGCAAGCTCCTCCTGCGAAAGCCCAAGCTCGTTCCTCAGGGCCTTCAAATTGAAGGCTAGCACCTCTCGTATCGTCATGAACGAGAGAGCAGCGCCTTGTCGAGTATTTCACCACGGAGTATACTCTACATTCTCGCCCTTCAGCGCAACTGGTCGCCGACACCGACCGCCACGCAACTCAACGCTCGGGCGCGCTCCATCACACATGGCTTCGCAACACCTTTGAATTCACGGAGTACTAACATGTCGCTTTGGTCTTATTTCTTCAGATCCGCAGCGGTGACGAAGAGGTCAGCGCGAAGATACATTTTGATCTGGGTTGCCTCGCTAATCGTTTCGGTCATGGCGCCGGCGGGAACACCCGGTTTTCAATTCGCCGTCCTGTTCGACGCGCGATTTCCCTCGGCGTCTGCAGCAACAGTTGTAGACCAGTCATCAAAAGCCGGAGCCGAGATCAATCAAGAGGTTTTGGACGACCTCGTTTCCCGAATCTTCGGTTGCTGGAGTTATCCGTCGGATGCGAAAAACCCGGTCTCCATCCGCATGCGTCTATTGCCGACCGGAGAGCTCGATGGAAAGCCAACAGGGATTGACGAGGGTTTGGCGTCGACCAAGTCGGACCAAGTCCTGCTCAATTCAGCCTTACGTGCGGTATCCAAATGCGCGCCGTATAACGACATCGTCGCAAACTCGCCAGGGCTGGCGGGCAACGATGTGATTGTCACGCTCAATCCAGAGAGTGTTTCATCCAGTGAACAATTGGCAGAAGCCGAAAAAAGCGACGCCATAGGCGCCGTATCACAAGCCGACGCAAATTCGTCGAACGCGGACGGAGGGTCGGCTGCTCAAAAGTCGCCGCCGTATAACGATATGCGGGAGCTCTTTGCAGAACACCTATTGCTCCTATCCAACCCATTGAATGCTGGAGAAGCCGAAGCGAAGCTGCGGCAGCGAGGAGTCGCTCAAATGACAGCCTTTGTTTCTGATTACACGGAGGAGCCATCATCTTGGCTCATCCAACTCGCTGCCGAGGTTGGACCTGCTCTTACGCCCGGAAAAGGGTTCTTCTGTCGTGTGTCCACAGATGACGCAGAGAGTATGGCACGGCTGCGGCTGGTCTCGGCTATTCGGCCGGGAATTGTCATCTCGGGTGAGCTGGGAGAATATAACGTGGATGTCCCGAATCGCGTGATGTATATCGTGCTCGACCCTTGCCAGATTATTGATATCCCTCCGCAGTAAACTAGGTGGTCGCTGTGCCTTTGATAAACGGCGCCAGTGAGCGCGCCGATACGGAGTTCGTCTTTGCGCGCTTGCATCGAAATGGCTGCTGCGTGGCGCTCGCCACCGTAAGGCGCACTGCAGAAGGCTCTCTTCGCCTCAGATCCAGATGATCTCGCGCCGAGATAGATGGTGCCGCGGCCGAATATGCCGAGTTATTTGGTGATCCTACAGGGGCTGGCGAGAACTTGGCGCTAGACTAGACTTCAAAGAAAAGGTTCAATCACGACAGCTTATAAGACAAGCACGCTGGTCGAAAAGATGCAAAGGAGGAGTTGGATGGACGAGAGCTCGACCGGGTGGCAGCAGCTGGGCGATTCCGGTGTCTTTATCGAGGTCGAGCTGCGAGGCGGGCGTGAAGATGTCGGCCTCCTGGATTCAATACCCTTCGATCGTGTGACGACCCTGGTCGGAGAAATCGCGCACCACATCGGAAGCGCCATCAAGAAAGCCCAGCCCAGCAAGGCGGCGGTCGAGGTCGGCATCGAGTTCGGGCTCGAGGAGGGCAAGCTCGTCGCCCTGATCGCCCGCGGTAGCACAAAGGCCAACCTCAAGATCAGCATGGAATGGGCCCACGCCGGGGCCTAGACCAACTGAACACGATGTCTGATCCTATCGTCGCCCATTTGCGCTCATGTTGCCGCCAGATCATGGGCAAGCGCCCAGGTGCGGGCTTTTTTATCACCCCCGACATCTTGGTGACCTGCCATCACGTGGTCGGCGACATTGAGGGCAATGTCCTGGCTGTGAAGCATTGGCGAAGCGACGGTTCGCTTCACCAAGAAGACGGCGTGGTGATTGCGCGGCTGCTTGGTGATGACATCGCGCTCGTCAAGGTCGGGTCAACCGACAACGATTTTGTCGAACTCGATCCTAATATGCTCGTGTCCGACCAGGTCATCGGCATCGGCTTTCCGGCGCGATCCGGACGCGAGGAGTTTGACCAATTCAGCGCGACATTTGAGGGCGAAACGCACTATCGCCGCCCCGGCGGCGCCACGGAATCGGAGGGGAAGCTCAAAGGCGGACAGATCGAGCCCGGATTCAGCGGCGGCCCCCTGCTCAACATGAAGACCCGGGCCGTGTCCGGAATGGTGACTGCCACGCGCGACCGCCGCACAGACCTTGGCGGATGGATCGTCTCAGGAGAGCGGCTGGGTCGAGCGCTGGACAGTCTCGGCGTGCAACAAATTGGCGCCAACCCTGCATGGCAACGCGCGGTTGATGCTCAAAAGAAACTTGAAAAGGACAATGCTCGCGGCGCAAGTGGACCCGAGGCGGGGCGCTTTTCCCAGCAGATACCGCCCTTGCCATCCCACTATGTTGAGCGAAGCGGCGACCTGGACGATTTGATCGCAAGACTTATCTCCGATGAGAGTTCAAACCACGCGCTGGCCATTGCCGCGGTGCACGGGCTTGGTGGCGTCGGAAAGACCAGCATCGCAATCGCTGCCGCACGCTCGGACAAGGTTCGCGAACGCTTCCCCGACGGGGTGTTGTGGACCAGCCTTGGCCAGACGCCGCATCTGCTCCAGACGATGACCTATTGGTTGCGCTCGCTCGGCGAGAAACTGGACGTGCCGTTGTCGCTGGAAAGCGGCAGCACATATCTGCGCACCCTGCTTCAAAACAAGTCGATGCTGATCGTCATCGACGATGCATGGGACGAGGCCGACGCTCAGCCGCTTCTCGTCGGCGGTTCGGCTTGCCGCACCCTGTTGACGACCCGCCTCGCGCACGTGGCCGACCGCGTTGGCGCCAAGATCTGGACGCTGAACGCGATGAGCGACGACGAGTCGCTGATGCTGCTGAAGAAGCGCTCGGCTGGTGCATCGCTGGACGCAACCGCAGAAGAGGACGCGAGGCTGCTTGTCAGCGAACTCGGGCACCTCCCGCTTGCCTTGGAGCTTGCCGGAGCCTTGGCCGGCCGTGGCTATTCGCTGTCGGACATTCGCGACCAACTTCTCGCTGTCGAGGTCGATGAAGAAGACCACGGCGTGTCATCGCCGGGGCGCCTGGCAATCGACAAGTGCCTTGCGCTCAGTATCAACCTGCTGGCTGCTCGCGACCGGCCTCTGTGGGAGGCATTCATACGTCTAGGCATGATGCCGGATGGCGTTAAGTTCGATGCGGCGATCGCTGCCCATTTTCTTGGTAAACCCTTAAAAGCCGCGTCGATGATCTTGAACGCCTTGCAGGATGACGCCCTCTTGCAAAAGGCCGACAATGCCTACGCCATGCACGCCCTTCTCAGGGATGCAGCACAAAAGCGGCTCGGTCTGCCGCCACCCAGCGGGCTTGGCATTCCCAGGCCGGAAGCGCATGCCGGCGTCGTTCGCAATTACCGGAAGACCCATCCCGGGCCGCTTACCGCCATTCCCGATGATGGCTATATCCACGATCATCTCGCATGGCATCTTGCCCAGGCAAACGATTTTAGCACCTTGCGTGACCTCCTCTTTGCCGAAGACGCCGGTGGCCGCAACATCTGGTTTCAGATCAAAGACCAGCAAGGAGAACTTGCCAGCTATCGGGCCGATCTGGAGAAGATGCTTGCCCTTGCGATCAAGCAGGGCCCAGAATTCGCGGCCGAGCAAATGCTATGGGCGTTCTGCCTGTCATCGATATCCGGCGCTCGCCGCCTGTCTCCCGCGGTGCTTGCCTCACTCGTCAGAAGCGGGATTTGGACGGCTGCGAAAGGCTATTATTGGGTTGTAAGCGAGGTTAGCAACGACAAGCGACTGGAACTCCTGGTAAGCCTTGCCAAGGCGGTCACCAGCCTGCTTGACAGCGGACCGCAAGACCAAACGGATCTGCCCGATATCGTGAGCGCCGCGATCTCGCGCGCAAAAGAGACTTTGCTCGCAGAGGCGCCCACCGCAAGGCGCACCGTTCTTGCCGCGGCGCTTGTGGAGCTCGTTCCACCGGCGCAACAGGAGGCGCTGCTGCGTGAGGTTGTGCAGTGGTGTGCTGGCCCTTCAAATCAGGTCACGTTCCTGATCGCCCTACCGGAGTCGCTGAGGGCCCCGGTCATGGCGCTCAGCCTGGCAAAGATCGCCGAATGGCCCGCCGGATTGGCCAAGGCGGAGATCTTGGCGAGATGTATCTCTTATTGCCCATCGGCGATGCTGCAAAGGCTATTTGACCAGACGTTTTCGGCGATCGACGAATGCTTGGCGTTGGCCCGCCCACTGCCGCAAGGGCAAGGTCTTGCCCAAGCGCGCAATGGCGTCGGCCTGAGTCACCCGGGCGATCCGTCCGACGCGACCCGCGCCCACCGACAGCAGCAAAACGCTTCCATCCAAACCGCCACTCACGAGGACAAGTCAGCTTCCGAAAGCTTTGATCTCACCGATTTGATCGTCGACGACCGACCGCAAAGTGAAAGCCTTGCGATCACCATTGCCACAGCCTTGGCGACCAACACACCGCATGAGCTTCGGGCGGAGGCGCAAAAGCGTCTCAAGGCATTACACACGATTGGCCTCATTCCGGAGTTCGAGGTTCGTGACCTGGACAACGCCACCGATATGTCGTCGGCGACACCCTCATCAGACGACTTCGTCTATGAGATTGGTCTTTTCGAAGCTCTCGGGAAATTGGCAACCCTGGAGGCTGACAGCGACATCGAAACCCTGGCTGGAACCATCAGCGTCGTCGATTTCAGGACGGACTTCTTCGCCGCGCTCGAGACCGGACGGCTCGACGGGTTGAAGCAGGACAAATTGCTTTCCTGCCTTGCGAGGCACTTCTATTGGTCTTCGGAGTTGGCCCTCTACTCACTGCGTACCGATCCAAAGGCGCTTTGGACGGAAGCCATGTCCAAGATGCGGCCGGCAGACTCGGATTTTGAGTATGACTCAATCATGCGCATTGGGTTGTATGTATTGACAGATAAAGAAATGCTGAAGTCGCTTCTTGAAGAATATTTTCTAAACAATGATTTGAACCAGCAGTCTGCTGCCGTCTACAAGCTCATGCCCTTCCTTCCGTCAGAATATCCCGAAAATCTGCTGGCAACTTATGCAGATCGGGAAGCGGTCGGACGACAGCTCTCCAGCTTGACCGAGATCATGATCGACCTGATCGGGGCAATCAGCGCGGGCCGGTTGTCTGCGTTCGTGGAGGCTGCCTCGAACCGCCATAGCGAGTGGTGGATCGTCGAAGCACTGACGCTGACGATGACCAAGCTGAAATCGCCCGGCGAACTGGAAGCAATGCTTTCCGCCACAACCCGCATCAGAAACTCTGACCTGAATGCGCGCATCGTCGGCCGCGCCGCGCGCCGCGCTGCAGATCTGGGCTATGTGGAGCTTGCTGTAACCGCCGTTTGCGGCATCAACGCTCCGGCGGCGCGCGACGATGAATTGCACGAGTTGGGCATAAGACTAGCCTCGGCGGGCAAGATGGAGGCGGCGGGGCAGGTTGCCGCAAGGATCGGTTCAATCGAGACCAGAGCACGCGCCTATCTCAGCATCGCTTTGGAGATGGGAGCGCTTGGCCGACGCGAAGACGCTTTCCGGGCCCTGGCTGAAATACCGCTTGCAAGCGAGCGCGAGTTGGGCGTCAAACTGCTTGGCCCAGAGACGGTCCATCGCGCAGTCCCGCTTGACGACCGGCTGGCGCTGCGCGCCGAAGTGGCCGAGAGCGCATCTTTTTGCGAGAGCGTGTCAGGCGCAATCGAGGCGCTTTCACGCCAAATCCTCGAGCAGGCGTGGATGAAGCCAATGGGCGAGGCTGCCGCGAAAGGAGACGCAGCGGAGGTTGCGCGGCTGAGTGAGATGCTCTGGACGGTGAGCGCGAGCAACAGCAGCCTTGCCCGCGACATCGCGCAGCGGTCCAGGATCGGGGCCTTGAAGCTGGTCGGCGAAGCGGCGCCCATCATTGCCGCATCGGCGGGCGGCGCCAATGTCACAGGAACCATAGAGGCCATCAACACGGTCTCGCGGTGGTGGCCATAGGTCTTGCTCGCCATGCGCATGTTGACGGTGCGCGATCCGGCCAAGTGTATTCGACAAGGGCGACTTCAACGCCTCAGGGGGCTCGTCCTGAACCGGGCGCCAAGAGTCATAATGCAGGGTCAGCGCTGCAGTATCATCGGCAGGTTCGGTCTGCCGCCTGCAAAGTGGTGGCTTTGCCCGCGATACGGCCTTGGCAAACCGCAACCCCGGCTTTCTGCGGACAATCAGACTGGTGCTCTGTACCTGCCCGTGTCCGAAATAAAAGGCGCGAAGCTGTCGCAATCCAACGAAATTGCCCCGCGTGTTCAATGGTAGCAAATGACGCGAAGACCAACAGACCTCACGACTTACAGCGCTGTACGGTCGCCCCGCGTGCTTAGTTCGCCACTTCCGCCGGCCCCATTTGCCAGCGCAAAATATCACTCCAGCCTTAGCTTCTTAACGTCATCACCGTTGAGGGCGGATATATACTGCGCCAGCTTTTTGGGCGTCGTGCCAACGGGTATTTCAATGTGACCGCCGTTCGATGTCGTAATGACGATCTTTTTGCCGTCCTTGTCACCGGCAAGCTTAATCAGCCCGGCAATGAGGCTCCCCAAGACCGTTCCAGCCAAGCCAACGAGGCTAATTACAACCGAGGCATCGAAGCTACGAACAGCTCCGGGGTGACCTTTCAGTTGAATGCCCCCCTCAACTCCACTATCGGCGATCATTTTCTCGATGGAGGCCCGAAGTCCTGGGGTCGAAAACAACGGAGATTCAATAGACACTAGAGACAACGCCCTCTCCTCTAAAGCGCCCAGACCATCTGGCGACTAATTAAGCGATAGATTAACGAATGGATCTCCATAAAAATCAAGACTCCCCCACTGGAATGTCGATGACGCAGAAGAGCGTGTTTTGGCCAACGCCTTTTGGAAGGCTGCTCCTGAACTAGCGCCCTCCGACAGCTCTTGATAAAAGCGGGTGAAAAACAAAGCCGAAAACTCGTCGCTGAGTGGCCAGACAGATCCGATAGCAAACCTTACACCACCTTGAAGTGCATCATGGATGAAACCCGCCAAGCCGGAAGCTGAATCCACGTCAACAACGGCACTGTCGCAGCCGGCAAACGTTATGAAAACTGTGTCCGTCAGATTGAATGTGCGGAACTCCTCCCCCGACAACACACCGGAACCAAATTCGTCATCGACGAATGCATCCTTCATCTGGCGACTAGCCATGCCGGAAAGAGCGATACCGCGGTCGCGCGCAGATTCCTGTGGTCCCTTGCGAAACAGAAGGTCGCCATACACCAGAGCCATCTCGTCGGTCGGGACCACGGCGTCATTTGGTGTGGTCATGTGTGTGCTGAGATGGATGAACGACGGGGATTTCAAGTTGAGGAACGCTCTCTTGTTGGCATTAAGGCCAGTCAGGTGAACTGATGGAAAAATTACCCCGATCGCGGCAGCCTCTCCAGCGGAAAAATCGAGAGTGAGATCTGACCGCTGGACTGTATCGTCGAGATCGTAGATCGGGTCTGCAACAATGGCCCCCTGCGACAACGTGACGGGTTCCGCAGATCCGGATGTCAGGGACGACAGTGCTTGGGCCAAGGTCAACGCCTTCGAGACAGTCACCCGCTCATCGTCTTCCGCTCTGCAATTGATAAAAATCGTATTGAGCGGGATGCGGAATATTTCGCTGTCCGGAACAATGATGAGTTCTGTGTCATGCTGGGCTGAAAACCCCAGACCCAGAGCCGACTTCAATCGCAACGCCTTGAGGGGAATGAAGAAATTCTCATCCGTTACCTCGTCTTCAGACGGAGGAAAATGGGTGATCGTTATTCGCGCCGGAGGTATTAGCTTCGCCCGGCTCTCAGCCTCGCCCAGGCCGCAAACGACCCCCCGGTAGTCCGCAATCATCCTGTCGATTGCCGCGGCGTGGCCGAGATCAAAAAACTTCAACGTCTGGTCACCGCCTGTCAGCCGGAAAAGGATGTACCTTGAGTACTCAAGCTCTGGCTTATATTCACTATCGGCTGACTCTAATTTCGCGTAGGCCGCAAAGTAATCGTCAACGTTGGTCGCGCCCACCAGCGCTTTCGTAGTACGGTGGGCGCGCACAGCATACCGCCAGGATTCACGCGCCTGTTTGTTGCGCTCGATATATTCGCTCCATAGCGCCTGCAGATTGATGATCTTGAAATACACGAACAACCTGGTGTCGATCGGCAGACTGGCGAGTTCCATCCCCGCCCCGGCTGGCAGGTTGGGAGAACGAATGTGGTCGCGAAGAGCCGACATCCCTTTCAGCAGCAACCATAACTGCGGCTGACCTATAACGCTCTCCTTGTCTTTGCTTCGGAGGACGCTTGAAACGAGAGAAAAGATCGAAGTGGCCTGGATCTCGTCCATGAAAGTGGGTGATGCGAAGGCTGGACGGTGAGAGCGCGATGCCATCGCCGAAACCGCTTCGCAGGCCCAGGTTAGCGCCTCTTCATCCCGCGATTGTGAAGTGCACAACTCGCCAATCGCCCGAGCGATGCAGCACCACGACTGCGACCCTAGTTTTGACGTGATGTCTTGCCTGCACCGGCCGGCAAACTTGATTGCGCTATCGAGGATGTGCCTGGCAACCGGGTAGTCTTGATAGGCGATAGCGAGATTGATCCGGCAAACTAGCATGGCCACATTGTCACGCTGCAGGGACGCAGACTTTTCCAACTCCTCTACATCCGTTTCCCCGTCAGCGTACACGCCTTCATGATATGTCCGAAGCACCAACCCCAGCATTTCCGCGACATCGTCGGCGTCATAGAAGTCGCGGTCGATCCGCTGCGACTGGGCGATCAGCTCGCTGATTGCCCCGTCAACTGCGACCCTGTCCGGCTTGCCCACCGGTGCCCAGATCTTGTGAGCGTTGAGGCTGAGTTGAAGTATGTGCAGGCACTCATAGCGCGCGACATGAAACGGCAACCCGGAGAGCGACAGCAGGCGTAGGTTTCGGAAGTTCCATCCTAAAATCGCTTGCAAGCTCGCTTGGAATTCGAGGCCACGCCTCAACTGAGGTATCAGCGACACGGCCTCATGGAGCTCGTCTGAGTCCACCAGAGAATGGACTCGAACCAATTGATCCAGCGAGGCATTGACTGCAAGTTCAACAACCATCCGCGGGTGAGCTTTGCTCGGGGAAACGAGGACACTTTCCAAATAAGTCGGGTCCCAGGCCAACTCATAACGATCGTAAGCGTTGGCTCGTGCCTCGATTTGCGCCGAATCTCGCAAAAAAGACGGCGACGGCGCATCTGTCAGACCATTCAAAGACTTCTCCACAAACTCGATAATTTCGGCAATCGAAGCCGCGCCATAACCGTCCTCGTCATAATCACTGAAATATTTCTGGAATATGCCATGTGTCGCTTCGAGATACTTCAGCGCCAGCAGGGCTTGAACCTTTTGGTTCGCAATCACGGGAAGCGACTCAAGCATGAAGCTCAGCAACGCATAGGCTGCCCCCACAACATGACCGACATGTCGCCAGTAGTGTTCGTTTTCCACTTTGACTTTGGCATCTGCCTTCACCGCCGCAACTTGCTCGTAAAGATCAGGCATGAAATCGATGATCGGTCGTGGGCAGTTTACCTCCAGTCCCTGCAACGGCGGATCGGGAGCCGGGTCGGTGGCCTCAGGCTCGGACCGCACTGGCGTGCCACTCTCGCGAGGAGCGTCGCTCCCCTTGCCCATCAATGCTTTAAGCCATTTCCGCATTTTGCCCTCCGTTTCATGGCCCACAAGGCAGTATGAGAGGACCCGTCCGTAAGAGGGGACTGTTACTATTGTTGCTGGCGCTATGGGGCGAATTCCCTGAGCAGCGCGGACAGTTTCGTCGCCACATTTTGCGCCTCACTGACGGGCAACCTTTGTGCATTTCAGTCACCCCATTGGACCTACCCAGGAAGACAGTGTTTCGAACACCTCCGCGGTTAACCGGACGCCCCGGTTGACGAAGTTTCCCGTCGTATGGATCGCAACGACAAGACGTTGGTTGTTCTTGGAGTCGAGGGCGAAGACCGGGCTGCCACTCTGGCCGCCGGTGGTGTCGACCATGTATTCTAGGAATTGCGGTGCTGGCTTGCCAGTTTTCTGTATCCTGACTCGCCCTGCGTTGAACCACATCGTTCCGTAGGCCTTTGTGGCTTCGTGCGGATAGCCCGCAGTGTTGACGATTGACATGTCGAGTTGGGCCTCCTCGTTAGCGGCGTACCATCGCATACCGAAATAGCCGATGCGGTCGCCGAAAGGTGCGCCGTTGACGTCGGAATCTTTGTCGAGAAAGATCGCGCCATAGTCGTGGGCGGCAGCTTCTGCGTCAGTCTTGGCCTTCTCCCACCCGGGCGCCCATTTGAACTGCGTCGCCAGCGCATAGCCGTAGGGGGCGAGTCGGCCGTTACGTCCTGGAACAATTCTAATCTGGTCGGCCGTCTGTGGGCTTTCACCGCGCGTGAACAGGCAGTGGGCGGCGGTAATGATCGTGCGTGGACCAGCAAACCATCCAGTGCCGAAACCAACCTGGCCGGACTGATAGGTGATTTCGAGGTGGCAAATGCAGCGCCACGGAATCACCGATGTATCGACGACCTGGACCCGGTCGTCGATACCGATGACGTCCTCTGGCTTTCCCTGCGGTCCGTAGCCTTCGGTTGGCGGCCTCAAGGCGCGTGGCAAGGTCGAGAAATAGCCACCATCCGGCGTCGACGCGAGAATGGCCGGATCGGCCAAGGTCTTTTGACCGAACCCGGCGGTCAAGGGCCGGAGCATATTGAAGCCCGGTACCTTCTCAATGGAGCTGCCGCCGTTGGTCTCGCTCATCAGGCCAAGACGCGTGCGACTGGTCGCGTCGGCAACGATGTCGCCGGCTGTCGGAGGCAGCGCATAGCCGCTTTCGCGTTTGGCGCTGCGGCGGGTTGGTTTGGGGAGGGGCGTCATTTCAGGGATCCAGGATATCGCTGAGGGCTACCCGGCGACCATCGGCGGCGACCAAGGCTTCCTCGCCAGATGCGAGCCTCACACTGCCACCGGGGTGGATGGTTGCAACGCGGTTGGTGGCCAGGTTGTCCCAGTCGTGCTGGAAGAGCTTGGCGAAGTATTCGTTGGCCTTCTTGTGCCGCACCAGCAGTGAGGCGTCGCGGTTGAACTTGGTCCCGGCCCCGGTCCAGTTCTGCGAGCCGAGCAGCACTAGCTGGTCATCCACGACGATGCCCTTGGTGTGACATGTGCCGTAGAACTTTATTTTGTCCTTGTCGAACCCGAATTCTACAGCGCGGCGCATGATGTCGCGCTCCTTGCCGTAGCCGCTGCGGAAGATGATACGTACGTCGACCCCGTCCTCTTTTTGCTTGTTCAACAGCGCCTTGAGAAGGCCAAGATAGTGGGCCGGAATGCTGCTTTCGTCCTCCTTGATGTCGAAGGACTGGTTGATGAAGAGCACGCGGGATTTCGCATTCTTGATGAGCGGTGTGACTATCTCCGGATAGTTGTCGGGCGTCAGGATGGGAGTGACTTCGATCTCTTCGTCAAGCTTGAGCGGCGGGAAGGGGGTGTAGCGCGGCTTGGGCCGAGGCGCCTCGACGAAATAGCCGTCAGGTACCACGAGGTCGGGCAACTGGCCCCCAGCCGCCTCTTCCCGACCTGCAGCCACGTCATCGTCATAGTCCTGTTCCAGATGATTGCGGAACAGTGTCGCGAGCGTGTCGTTGACGACGACCGCGTGCCAATCGCGATCGTAGTCCTGCACGTCGGACCAGGTCAGGCTCTCGATCGGCCTGTCGTCGCCGAAGGGTGCCTGGTTTGACGACGCCCAGTTGCCGGATGACAGCCAGAACCGCTTGTTGTCATCGTCACCTTGCGAAAGGACGGCGACCTTGATGTGATAGGCGTTGAAGAAGAGCTTGTTGGGGCCAGTCAACGCCGCAGGCGTCCACTTAAAGCGATTTCTCGCCAGATTGGCAAAGTCGTCGAGTGTCGTCTCTTCCGCCACGTCGTGCTCTTTGACGCCGGTACCACCGATGGAGTCGCTCGCAAGGCGGTCGAGAGTCATTGTCATGCGAGAACCTCGCCGCTGCAGGCCCATCTTAACCGCGCCGATGATGTGCGGGGCGGTGAAATTGTACATGCCGACGGTAATGCGGTTGTAGTCGTTCGGTCTGAAGAAGCTCGCGAGCACGCGCCACCCGGCCTCCGGACTTACATGGAGAGTCATCTGCATGTGCTCTTTGACCGGCTCAAGCGCAAACTTCGTCAACGTCAGATCTCTCTGGTAGCCGGCCATTTTGGCGGCTGCCTCAAGCGAGTCTGGCTGCTCGACGGCTTCGGGCGCGAGCTTGCGCGCCACCGAAGCAAGATCGGCCGTTTCCACGACCAGTGGAACGCCGTTCGCGGGTGCCTGAAGATCCAGACTCGAGAGGTCCTCCGGCGCATCGGGCATCGTGCGAACCACTATGCCCTTATCGCCGGTTAGCAATCCGTCGCGATACAGATAGGTGTAGCGGACATCGACAATGTCGGCCCGGTCGGCAAGCTGCCGCGCCACGGCTTTCGCCGCCTCAGCGGGGCTCGCAGCCAGGGCCAATTGGTCGGCTCCGGCCACGGATCCCGATGCGCTGGCTTGGCCGCCCGACACGATGACGGGTGTTCCCAGCCTGATGGTGATCTGAAGCGGGATTTCGATCCGGATGACGCCGGCAGCGAGCTGAATCTTGGTATCGCTGTTGTTGTTTCCCATTGTCGGATTTCCTTCGCCACTGCCAGCCTTCGGGGTATTTTTGCGGGCTTCAGACCCACCGGCCCATGGCCGATCCTTGATGAGCTTGGCGATGGCCGCCGCAGGGACTGCATGGTTGGATTTGAATGGAACACCTTGATAGTGCAGGCCGAGTGCTTTGCCTGTGCTCAGCTCGACGAGGATCGAGCCGGAACTGCCCGGCATGGTCGAGCAGTCGTGCATCAGACCCAGACCATCGGTTCCTATGAAGCGCCCCGGCGACAGCCGCTTGGTGTTGAAGACATTGCCGAAGATCCTGAGGAGCGCGGCGACGTCGTAGACACCGGGGTCGGCACCGGGATAGCCGAGCGTCGCGACGGATGTTCCTGATTTGGGAGAACCTGACAGCAGCGAGATGGGTTGCGACAGCCCGTCGGCGGAGCCCTGGCGCTTGACGCGAAGGAATGCGGCATCGATGTCGTTGGCGATATAGATCACATCGCTGATGCCGAATGAGCGCGCGGGTGTGTCCGCGCCTTCGTGACGAAAGTCGACATAGGGCGTTTCGCGTGTGCTCTTGAACGGCAGCCTCGAAAAGGCGAAGCCCTCACCGGACCGCTCGGCAAAGTGCTTGGCGACATGCGCGTTGGTGACAATGATGTCGTTGCCAAGTTCGGAGTCGATGATCCAGCCCGTACCGATCCAGGGGTAGCTGCCGTCTCCAGGCAGATCGATGCGACCCACCGACCGGATCACCCGGTCGAGCGCTTCTGTGCTCCCGCGGACGATTTTCGTGAGTTCCGCCTCTTCCGTGTCGATGCCGTTGCTGGTGGCATCCGGATCGACTTTGTCATTTACCACGGCAAGTACCGGGCGATGTAGGCTGATAACCGCTTCGAGCATATCCGACTCGGAGCGAGGAGGCGGCGCCACGGCCTCGACGCCTTCAGAGACTGTTTCGGGGCGGAGCCGTGCCTTTGCTGCTTCGATATCCATGCTGTCGCGCCTGAGGACGCCGTTCACAAAGGCCCGAAGAGAGGCATTATTTTCTTCCGACATTGTTTCCTCCGTCGAAACCACGTCTAAACAACTAGACCATCATACCTATTAGAAACAGTATTGTGTCGCCGGCTCATCTGCTTCCATTTATGATCAAATCTGCGGCATCGGTGCGTGCGCCGAGGGTGCGTTGCAGGATGGCCGACATCGATCGAGAGGCAGCGGTTTCCGTTCCAACTACGGTGCCTCGGGCGGGCACTGAGCGGCCTCATTGAATGCACGTAAGCTGCACAGTGGCGTACCCACATTGGTTTCCGGAAACGTCGGACAGCACCTTCTGTTCAACGTTCTTGCATTCATCAGGGTACTTGGTCTTCGCCCACGCATAAGGGTCAGAGCCGCATCCCAACCAATTGGCGTTCCCTCCACAAGCCTGCTGATCTGCCCGATGCACACCACAAAACTACTTTGGAGAGGGTGAAGCAAATTTTCCACAAATTTCGGCAGTGTCACTGGAACTGGCGCCGCTACCCCCCTGTCCGACTCATCGAATTCTTCATCGACGAACTCGATCTCTGCGCCGCGTGTAGCTAACAGATGCGTACTTATTCTTCCCCTTTTCTTATTGTCAGGTTTACTATCCACGCAGGAACCGCCTCTAGACCCGCCGTAAGTTGTGAAGTCTCCATGACAATGAGCATCCCTCTTTCTGTCTCGCTCTTGTGCGAGAAGCTTAGACTTGGATAATCCATAAACTTCATTTCCTGGAACGTAGCATCTGATTCTAGAGGGCAAATGTTCGTCAGGTAGGTTTTGAAGGTGGTATAAGCCTCCAATGCAACGTCTTTTTTCCGCGTGGTAACAATATTGCAAGACAGATAATATTCTCCGTCGTCCGATTCCTCTACAGTGCACGGATCGTCAATCGCCATCGGAATTCCTGGAAAAGGGATATTGGATTCCCAAATCTTGTCCTGGATCAGCTTGCCTCGCAATGCGCTTAGATCGGACGACTTTCCCAGAGCGGCGAGGACATCGTCGCAAAAATCCGCACCCGCTGCTGTCGATACAGCGGCAAGAGTAATCACCAGAGTGAACGTTGTTAAGAGGTGGCGATTTAACGCGTACATCTGCTCTCTCCTCGCATAGCCTTCTTCCTACTTGCGCGGATCTTAGCATGCCCGCGCCCATCTCACTAGCTGATCAATGGGGCGGCACCCTCCCCCTTATCGCTCTTTGCTGATAGCTTCCTTTTAAGTTCCTGTTTCCGAGAGCAGGGAATTTTTAATCAACCCATTGTTACTTGGCACTCCTAAATCTCTCCTTTCGGAGCTGTAATCGTTATGTCAACGGTGAATGCTTATTCAACGTCGCCGGGTTTTGGAGGGCCGGCCCGCCGTCGCCGAACGCAGTCTTGAGTGCCAATGTCATCCAGATCGTCGCGGTATACCTTCTGCTGAATTTAGCGATCGGCTCCCTTGCAGAGGCGCATCGCCGCAGTTCGCGGCAGACGCCGCGTTGGCGAAATCGCCCAGTGTGTTTCGGCCGTCGAAGCGCAAGGTGCGGAAGGATGTTCGTGGCCATATCGACAGACTTTCGCCCGGACGCGCCCGGTACTCGCGCCAAAGGACGAGTTCAGAGGCGGAGGAAAAGACCAGAAGCCCGCACGCAATAAGCTTGTCGTCGGCGGCCACGAGCCTCACGACGGGATAGTCAGGGATTGTGGGCGGGGTGGTATTGAAGATGAAGATGGAAACCCACAGAAGAGCTGCCGCAACAAGGTATTGCAGCAGTCGAAGCAGTTGGGCGGCATACCAGCCGAGCGTCTCCCCGGCCTTTGCGTAGAGTGGATCGGCAGCGGCGATCGACAGCGCGAGCAGCGTAGTAGCGACGGCGCAGGCGAAGATTTCGGGACCGGCGGTCTCAGTGGGCGACTGCCGCCATAGCAGGTTGGCGAGTTGCTCGCTCGGCATCAATGTTCTCGCAGCGAGCAGTAGCAAGATCGGCGCGGCCCAGACAAAGATCGCGGCGGACATCCGCAATAACCTCGTCGTCAGGTCAAGCGGGAATCGGAGGAACCACGAGGCTGAAAGCCTTCCGATGCCGTAGACCAGAACGGCAGGCAGAGACAGCAGAAGGACGGTGGCGATCCAGGCCGAGACGAATAAATAGGCTTCTTGCAAGTAGAGGACAGTCGGCACGTCTACCGAGGAAGGAATTCCGAGGTGGTTCAGATGGGCCCGAAGCGAACAGTAGCCGATCAAGGCCAAGGTTGCCGCGGCGGCTCCGAGCGATTCCAGAAGTGACTTCAGTCGCGGGAGGGCACCGTCGCCGCTCATCGTCCGTCCCCGAGTACCACGTCGGCCGGGGCCGCCGCGCCGAACTGAAGCAGCTGTTCGCTGCATCCGGTCTCTACGAGCCGTCGCAGGAGCTGATCCGACAGAGTGGACGCGCCCGCGATCTCCACCAATTGAAACCGAACGCGCTTGCCGAGGCCGCTGATCACCGACTCATAAGTGGACGATCTGGCGAGGGGTAACGACGCTGGCCAGTCTGCTTGCTGCGCGCGGAGCGCGACCATTGCCTGACGGCCGCTGGCCACCTCGCGTACAAAGGCCAGGCGTCCGACTAGGATTGTCGGGACGCCGATCGAAGCTGGGCGCCCTGCCACACGGCATTTCCTCCCAGGCGTGTCGATGCGAAACGCCCAGCCGCTAACCCCATCTTGCGCTTCCGTTCCGCGGTTACCGGCGAACGCTATCGTCGACAGCACGAACCGCCATAGGGACGGTGTGACGGCGGGCTTGGCTGGTGGAGCGGCAGGCGCCTCGGATGCTGTCAGCAACCCACTATAACCGGCCTTGACGACCACTTTCCCGGACGGCCCGAAGAGCGTGACCTCCCCGCCGGCCGGAACTGAAATCCGCGCTTTCTGGCCGACATGTTCTCCCACCGCCATTGGCAGATCGTCTATCGTGGCGTCTCCAGCCACGGAGAATACCAGAAAGTCGTCCTCGTCCGCGCACACCGGATCGCCAAGGCAAAGGGCGATCAGAACCGACAGGACCGCCACGACTCTCGTGTCGAACATGACCATTGCTCCTTAGCGGGTTGAGGCTCCGAGCAGGAAAACGCCCGCCCAGTAGTAGGGATGCCGGATTGCTGTGCCGTAGGGGGCCGCCAGCATATCGTTCTGCCCGGACTGGAGCGCCTTGTCGAAGTTGCGCGACCCGTCAGCGACATATTTCCGGACGAGTGGCATCGTGATGGCCTCGGCCGTCTGCGCCCCGATTTCCCAAGAGGTCGCCACGAGCTGTCGCGCGCCCGCCGCCATGAACGCAGTCATCAGCGAGTTGAAACCCCCGCGCCCGGACGCGAGCCCACTGTTGCAGGCTGAGAGAATAACCAGATCGGCGTCGAGAGGGAGGGCCGCCACGTCCTCGGCTGTAAGCCAGTGGCTGTCCTGAGGGCTCTCCGGTGATACGAGCAGCCTTGCCGAAGACCACGGAGTTTCCCTGACGCCGTGCGTGGCGAAGACGAGCAGACCCTGATCGGACAGACTGGCCTCGAGCAGGTTGCGACGCGAGAAGGAGGCTCTGGCGAGAATGGGACGGCCCAGCCGCCCCGCGGCCGAGTTGGCTTTCTCGATTTCGGTGGCGGCTCCGGGTGTTGGCCCGAGAGCTGATACGGCCGCCGGAGGCAAGGGAGCCGGAGTTTCGCTTGTCGCAAGCGGTGGATTACCGGCCAGGACCCGCTCGCACGCTCCCTCCGGCGCGGCCGGATCGACGGCGCTCACCAGTGGGTCGCCCATCGCTAGGACGCCTCGGGGCGCCCGGCTTGCCTTGGTTCTGGATGCCGCGAACCCACCGATGGACGGGATCGCGGTGACAGCAAATTGGCGGACGAGCCAGGGTGGCGTCCAGTGGTCGGAAACCCGCCAAACCGGCGATGCAGGCGCCGAGCTCACAAGAGCGGCGAACGGAACGCGTCCCGCTTCGTAGTCGGCCGCTATATAGAGTTCGTTCACACCTTCGAGTCTGCCCTCGATTGGCGCCAGCAACTGCGCGTAGAGACGTTCGGACGAATCGAAGGAAAAGCCTTCCGACAGCGATTCGTGGCTGCTGATTTGCCCCAGAAGAGTGTCCGTATCCGTTTTCAAGGTTCCCCGCGGCACCGAGCGCAGTGTCAACTCATTTCTCTTTACGAGCCAAATGATCACCTGGTTCCCGGTCACAATGAAGTCCAGGATGGCTTCGTTCTCGGCGAGAGAGCCCTGCAGCGCAGCGACGTCGAGCGCTGGTGCCGCAGCGACCACGGCCTCGTCGGGCAAGCCCGCCGTCATGTCGCGCCATGCGGTGGCGACCGCCCCGGCGGAGGCGCTTGCGGCGTCTCTAGCGCTAGATGCCGCCGCGGAGCCGGCGTCGGAATCGGCAGCGCACTCGGCTTTGGCTTGGTCCCGCAGCCATGTGGACAGGGCGCGGTGCCACTGTACGGCCAAGCGCGGCTGTCCATCCTTGGAACCGTCTGCAATCACCAGATCGTCGACCGTGGTGCTCAGCCGCGTCGGGCGCACTTCGGTCGACCATCTGAACAGATCCGTGAGGTTCGCCTCCCCCTCGAAGCGCCCATCCCCAAGGAGCGGAGCGAGGCTGTCGTGCACGTATTCGAACGAGTAAGGAAGTTCCTCTTTGGTTCGCTGCTCGGGCTGTTCGGCGTGCATCACCTCAAGAGCATCCGCGGCGACAAGGTTCGCGACGGCGAACGCCACCGAAGCACAATCCCGAGGGAACAAACGCGGATCGGTCACCCCCATAGAGTCAAGTTGCAGCGACGAACAGGCCTGCACGATGTCGGAGACAGCGTCTTCAGGCGATGAGCGTTGGATGAACGACTCTGTCTGATCGAAGTCCGGATGCAGCTTAATCCAGCGGCGGAACACGTCGAGCGTGGTGTCCGGCAGCCCGGCGCGCATCGCTGGAGCGACCAAATCCCGCAGGTCATGCGCCAATTGGGCCGAATCAGCCGCCGGATCCGACTCAAGCTGTGCCAAGGCAGCGAGCGATGGCTGGATCTCCATGCGCTGCCTCCGGATCTCCTCGGCCCACAGACGGAGCTGATCCGCCAGCTCGTGCAAATCGTTGTCGTCAAGACCGGCTGGGGACCGGTCCGCCTCTGAAAGCGCAAGCAGATCGGCGAAGGCCATCGCGTGATCGATGCTGCCGGCAAGGATCTCGTGCTCGGCCTGCACCGCATATACAAGTCCGGTCGCTCGACTTTCGATCCCCAGCCGCGAGGTGGCGAGAGCGCTCAGGCGATCGAGGTCTTCGGCTGTTCGCGATGGCGGGGCGACGCGCGCACGTCGCCGGACGTCGGCGAGCACGCTGACGAGCCGCGGTGGCAGTGTTTCCGCGCCGAGGCTCGTCAGGGCATCGATCCCGTTGGAGGCATCGGCGGGTGTGTGCAATGCCATGTCAGCGAGCACGGGCGATGCCGCCCGCAGCGCGGAACTATACGCATCGTAGTCGTCCGGCAATCGCGCGCGCACCTGCTGGTCTGTAGCCTCTGCGAGGCGGCGCGCTTCGGTTTGCCTGTCGAGCGCCAGAAAGTGCTCGCCGAGGCAGGCGAGCGCAGTTCCGCTCGCCTCACCAGATGGAGTTTCGCCATAGAGCGAGACATCAAGGGTCGAACGCCACAAATCGAGGACAATGCCGGGCTCGCTTCTCGCATCATAGCTTGCAGCAAGGCGTAGGAGGGCTTGCGCCTCGAGGCGGCTATCCGGTGGTCGGATGGAGCGTGCGCTGTCAAGCGCCGCGAGGCGCGCAACGCGGACCGGGTCCGAGAAACCACCCTCGGTCCGGCAAGAAAAGGTGGTGATATCCGTACTTGCTCCGGGCTTGCCTTGGGCACCCTCGCCAGGCGGTTGCAGCGTGCGCAGGCGGACCTCCTCATCGATCCAGGTTGTCGGCAAGGCGTTTGAAATAGTGGGCGGCTCCTCGGCCGTCATATCGGAGGCGCTATCAGGGCAGGCCGCGCGCATCTCTTCCATGAGCGTCGCACCGATCGGTGTGTTCCGGTTCTGTACAGCGCCTCGCGCCAATGTGGTGAGCGTCTCGCAGAACGAGGAAGGCGAAACGGACTTTGTGAAATCGAACTGCAGCGCCTTCACACCAGCGCTGAAGCGGCCGGCAATAGGCTCGTCACCTGCGCCTTCAAGCAGCGTCGAGAGAGCGGAGAGGATGGAGAATTCCTCGATTTCTGGGAGATCGCCGAGCTGCCCACCGCCAATCGGCCTCACGATAGCGCGCATGAAGGCATTCACAGCCGGAACCTGCAACTGCGCATTGAGCATGCGCTGGCCGAGAATGCTCGCTGCCGTGACCGATGTCCCGAGCGAGCCATCGGCGTAATGACTCGCTAAGTTGGCGCGAATCTGGGTCGCTTCGAAGTCGAAGCCGGCCAGTTGTAGTCGTTCGGCAGATGCTTCGTAGCCGTCGGCAAGCAACTCCTCGACGACAGAGGTGATCCCCACTTCGACGTTTATCATGAAGTTATCAAGTTGCGCGCCTTTCGGCGGGGGTGGTGGCTTAAGTAACTCGGGCAAGTTCTGCGCGAGACGCCCGATGATGTCGTCAACCTCGCCGGCGCCGCCGGCCGCCTTAAGGCTATTGATGTCCCCGATCAAAATCTTGAGCGCAATGAAGGCGCCCTCGTCATTGAAACCCTCGCCATAAAGTCGCTGCCGAATGGCCTGCCTCAGGACCGCAGCGCGTCCCGCGGGATCGGAGTCGCCACGATTTGGATCGAACGCCAGAGCTTTTGCCTCCAGCGCGGCGGCGGTCTGCGGAGCATCCGCTACCACTGTTCCTTCCTCAGGAGGCGCCTGCCTCGCTCCCAGCTTCCGCAGCGCGCGTGCCCCGATCTCCTGACCGGCGTCCAGGTAGAGTTCCCCGAGCTGGAGGAGCAGCCAATCATGAACGGGGGAGTTCGGTGGGGCCATGGTTGGATCACCAAGGAGAGCCGACAGGACCGACGCCCTCGCGGCGAGTTTATCGTCGACATGGAGGCCGTAGAATAGCTGGACCGTTTGTAGCCAGTCATCCCCGGCGCGGGCGCCCGGCGGCGTGCTCGACGCAAGTGAACCTAGTAAAATGCGTGTTGCGAGTGGAATGTCGTCGAGATCAAATGCAAGGCCAGCGAGCTGGCTTTGATCGAGATAGGCTCCCTCACCCCCGCGATCCTCGGTCATCAGCGAGGAGAGCAGGGAGCGCCCAACCGATTTCTGGCCTGTCTGCACGGCAAGGTTGGCCGCTGCCTCGTCGAATAACGTCAGGGCGGGATGGAACGACCAGTAGGTACGCGCGCGCTTTGCCGTATCCAGCATTTCGTCGAGCGCACGGCGGGCGGTGTCGGTTCCGCGGCTCGCGTCGGCCGCCGCGGCCGCCCTCAACTGCACCAGCTGGAGAACAAGCGGCGCCGTCGTCGAAGACCACCCGGGGGCCCGAATGCTCTCGGCGACATCTGCCGCCACGGCGGCATTGTCATTGGCCAACCGATCGACGATGGCGAGCTCGGCTACGACCCCCATCGAAAGCGCATCGCGACGCCGGGTGGCCGGCAGGGCGTCAACCTGTCGCCGAAGGATGACAAGCGTGTCGCGATCGGGAGCCAGAGCTGCCAGCGCGATCTCGTTGACCTCCCCGCGCATGGTGCCGCTCGGATCAAGAGGGAGCACGTCGGAAGAATTCTGGACGGAAACGCTGATCTCGCGGAGCTTGCGCCACTTGGCAAGCAAGGCCTCGTTGTCCGGCGTCGAACCTGCGCGGGCGAGGGCGAGGTCCACCTTCTCCCCGTCCCCCTTGTCGGCCAAGGGAGCAATGAGTTCAATCGCATCGAGCACGACCTTGTCGCGCGCCGCGGAGGATGGTTCCTGCGCGGCGGCCGACAAGATCGCGATCTGTGCCTTGCGAACGTCTGCAAAATCGAGGAGTGGCCTCGGCAGTATCTTCTCGTCACCCGCGTTCGATGCCGGCGTGGACGACATTAGAATCACGAAAGCCATCACAATGAATCGGCGCAGTCTCACAATCCAGTCCTCCGGAGCCAGTGGTGTGACCCGCACGTCAGGGCGTCGGCGAGGTGACATCCAGTGAAATCCACCAGTCCTTGTTTCTACCGATTTGCGATTGGCGAATTTCTACCGACGGATCCTCGACCGCGCGTTCGAAGGTGTATGCAGCGCGCTTCTTGTGATCAGTCCGTGCGGATACCTGCCAGTCAGAGCCGAGGCATGCACCGACATCGATCTTTACGACCTCGATCCCAGCGATGATCTGCTCACTCAGCGCGAAGGGGCCGCTCTTGCAGGTGAAATAGGCCTGATTCGGATCGAGCAGCGCGATATAGCAGTCTTGCCATCCGCCGAGTTGCAGATTGGCGGTCCATTGATCGACGTCCTCTGTTGGACCACGCAGTGCCTCAAAGAGCTTGTCATTCTTCGACAGCACTTCTTTCAACTGGTCACACGGCAGAGGTGGCACCTTAGCGGAGGTAGCGAGACCCGCCCCGTTGGCCCCGCCCTCGCTTTTCGGCGCGATGCTCGCTTTCGGCGCGTCCGCCGTTCCGGTCGCATCGTCCTTGCGCCGAATGAACTCACGCACGTGAAAGGAATTCGACTCCGGACCGCCCGCCTCGTTAAGGGCCACAATAATCTCTGGCTCGCCGTCCATGGCGACGACGGCCGTCACGGAGTTGGCGTAGAACATGTGCCGCTTCGCGCCGGCACACCTCGCTGCGGCGGACGCGATCTCCTTCAGTGCTGCGAGAGCTTGGTCGAACGGGAGCGAATCCTTCGAAAGGCAGGCAATTCCTCCCGGAACCAGGCCACAATCAAGCTTGCCCGTGAATGTCGAAAGGCCGCCCTCGCTGGAGGGGTCGGGCGGGACTGCCGGCGAGGCCAGCGAAGAAACGCGGACGCAGGTTTCTGCGGCGATCGCAGATTGCAGAGCTGTCCCGAGAGCCAGAAGGCTAGCCAAGCCAATCTGCACTAAATAAGCGCCCATCATTCCCCACCCCCCCGCTCAGGATCGGAAGTTGTTTAGCGACACACTCTTTCATCTATGGTCTACCCGATTTTGCTTTTCGGCAAGCAATATCCCGAGGCGCCAAGTCCGGTCAGCACTTCGCGTCGATACATCATGAACTCTCTCCACAACCGTGAGGTACAGGATGAAGTCTCGGTGCTGACCATCGATCGGTCAATGGGCTTGCAACACGCCGGAATCTTGAAGAACCATTTGCGATCCAATTCGGCGACCGCAGTCCCATTCTCTTTCCAAGAAGCCAATGGAACTCGGCCGCTTCATTCGCAGTTGACTTCAACAAGGTTCATTTCAGGGCACCATTGAATGCGCATGAGCATGCTCAACTGCATTTCCAGACGGCGTTATCCGCTACGCAGCCCCCGGCTCCGTCGGGTTTATAACTGGTCGTTCCGGGCCAATGATCGCTTACAACCCAGGAAGCGTGTCCGCCGTGCAGCAAATCACCGCTGCGAGCCAGCCACCGTCCTCGGTGCCATCGGCTCAGCCATCCACAACCCCCTGGGTGCCGGTCGCTCCATCTCCGTCAGCTTCACCGCCCTCTCAGAGTATCCGTCGCTTGATCCCGTAGGCTGGCTGGGGCGTATCGGACATCGCCGAAATGATGCGCCCACCTATAAAGGCGGTCCAAACGAGTGAGTATCAGGGAAGGTCCTGCCTTTTCGCGGCGTTTATCGCTTTCCCAGTTCAATTCGTCGATGGTTTCGGCCAGGTCCACCTCAACGAATTCACCGACCGGCTTGCCATGATCCCCGCAAAAATGCTGAACGCTTGCGGCTGCTGAGTCTCTAATCCGAGGCGGGTGGAGCTTGTTTTTGGTCGAAACGCGGAACATGTGAAACGCGACTCTGACGCGTTTCAGGGGCACACCTGCAATCAAGTCACTGTATCGAGCCAAAGCGGGCAAGCCAGGATCACATCACATTCTTCAGGCAGGCCATGCTCACGCAGAAGCAACACGATAGCCGCCGCGGTCGTGCCTGTGGTGAAGGTGTCGTCGACAATGACGAGCTGCTCGATTCCGTTTTCGGTACCCTGTGGCTGGTAGCTCAAACCGGAGACGACCTGGTCAACTGTGGCCCCCTTCCCCGCACGAAACTGACCGGGGCGCGTCATGGCCGGGGTCAAATCGATAGCATTGGGAAATTTCCTTTTTATCGCCTCCCGATAGGGCTCGGCTTGCCACGCAAAATCGCTCGGAGGGGACAAAACGGCGGTGACGGGCCCCGGTACCTTCTGGGAAAGCAGTTCGAAAAACTCTTGCTCCCGGCGATGATAGCGGCGCGCCACCTCGGTTTCCTCCGGATTGCCTAACGCCCGGAGGATGCCTGAACGCATGCCTTGAAGATAATCAAAAGGCCCGGGCTCTTTGCCCTTGTAGAGGGCGATGACCCGCACATCGAGAATCGGAGATTTGACCGGGACGCCTACCTTAAGATCGACCAGTATCTCAGCCATGGAGTCAACTCTCCTGAACCCGTTTGCCAGCGGCCTTAAAAATGAATGGCTCATCTTTTGATGCGACCACCCAGCGTACAGCCCGCTGGATAACGAGTGCGTTTTGGTTCCGAACTAGCTGGTTCGTCATCGGCATTGCTGATCCCCTCGGCGCCTTCTTAGTCCCCCCTGAAAACTCTCTATGCACGAGAAGCACGGTAATGCGAGGCGCCAGGGGGCAGTACGTCACAACGCCGGGATTGACGCCCACTTCCTCTCCCAACGCCGGAGCAAAATCGGAATCGCTGATATCGAAGCACGGCCAATCAGACGTGATAAACTCGGTGCCTTCAGAAACGTAAAAAATCGAGTTCATCGATCGGAACCGTGGAAGAACGTAATCGAATCCACTCTCCGTAAAATAGCCTGGATTCAAACCGCGCCTTTTCTCTTCCTCGGTTAGCGAGGTGGTCTGCAGCTCAAATGCTTTTTGCTCAATCGCACCGGGTACGCGAAGATATTGATAACAGGCGAACTCCTTCAGAGCTGTCTCGTCCTCAACAGTCAGCGTCCTATTGAGATTGCGTGCAACCTCTTGCGGTGAGAAAGCGCTCGATGCTGCGATGAGCTTCCTCAGCGAAGTTGCGGCTTTTCCCTCGGCGGCAGAAAGGATCGCCTCGACGCGATTGTCCGGCGAAGTCGGATCCTCCTCATAGTACCAGCTTATGGCCAGCGCATTTTCGGGCGCGGTGTGAATGCATTTGTTCCCCTCGAGATCATGCAGAGCGACTCGACCGGACGAACCTGCCCAGGATTCCAGGTAAGTAACTGGGACGTAATGCTGTCTTTTTGTCAGATGGGCCATGCTTCACAATTCCGATTGGATCAGGCAACGCACTACCCGGATCGTCGGGATTGCACAACGCTAGCGGCGCTAAAGGGCGGGAAGGAGCGTGAGGGTTGGGGCCAGGGAAACCCTCGCTCGCCTCAGCCGGTTCGATACCGGATGCGGTCACCAAACACAAAAAAGCCGGGACATCTCTGCCCCGGCTTATGTACTTGGACAGCAGCGCGCGCACGACGACGCGGAGCCACCGGATCGAAAATTCAGCTATGCCCTCTAAGGCCGTCGAGCGTCCGCCGGCTCAACTTGACTGCGACGAGAATCCGGCGCCTGAGAACGCAAATGCGCCATGGCTACGGCATGGCTGACAATTGTATCCGGAAATTTTCGGAATACTCGATGCTGCCTCCAAGCGCCGGTGTCAGGTTTGGCCCGCCCGGACAACCAGTATCTTTCCGATAAAAATGGAGGGAGGGGTCGTCGACCCCGCAAATGCGACCGCAACTGGCCTCGGAATATCAATAAGGCTGCCTTGATGGTCTGGTAGATCACAGGAGGCAGAACGGGAAACTCGTGCTTACAGGAAGGGGTACGCTCGTGGAGCTTGTTTGTTGCGTCGCGTGGCTGTGACGCTGGCTCCTCGCGGCGAATGCCTGCTTATGCGATTTTCACCCTGAAAGCTGACAGTCAACTTCCGGGTCCCCAAATCAGTCATTTGCCAACGCAAGTGTTGCGAGGTCCGTGCCCAAACCGGTCAGCCCGGTCGCGACTGGTTTTTGTCACCGGTTCATGCTACAGACATGCTACGTTACGGTAAAATAGATTAATAGAATCAATGATTAAGACGATCGTACGCTGCGTCTCTTCGGGCGCGCCATTTCCGCCGAATCTGCGATTTCCTGCGATCCGCTAGCCGGTCTTGGGCTCGCATATGAAGAGCAGGTCGCGGAACACGTTGCCGAGCACCGCCTCATCCGAGTGCTGGAGAACTGGACGCCGCCTATTCCGGGCTTCTTCATTTATTACCCCAGTCGTCAGCCTGACTGCGCTATAAACGCGCTGCGATGTTCTTGAAACGGGAGAGTACGCGGCGACCGTTATCTGGGCGCAGCGACGCTGAATGCTCATTCACGCGCCGCGCAGCACGCTCACTTTTCTTCCGCCTTTCCCGGATCAGGGCCCAATAGGCCTCGCTCCAGCCAGATACCGCTCATTGTCAAACGGCTCGGCGTGGGTGCTGCCCGGGCTCCACATGTGGCGGTGGGTCTCGGTCAGATTGCCGAGATAGACATGCAGCGCGCCTGAGCGGGCGATGCCGGTGTTGGCGACCGCGTGCACAGTATCAGGGGTCATGTGCACCACGGCGGGCGCCGCGATGTCGTGGCGTTCCGGCGCATCGATCTCGCTGCCGTCAACGGGATAGATGAAGTTGGTCTCGCTACCCTTGTAGATGCCGATCAGCGCATCCATCAGATGGTTATGCGGCGGGTACTGCAGGCCGGGCGACAGCGTGATGTGGTAGATGGTCAAGTCCGGGCTGGCATGCAGCAGCACCTCATCGTCGTGTTCCTCATGCGCGAGCACGCCTGATGCATGGAAGCGATCGGTGTGTTCGCGCAGCACCGCCTTGACCCGTTCGAAGGCATGAGCACCTTTGGCTGCGTTGACGATATCGGCGGTTACGGCGTAGAGAGGCGAGTTGGCGGCAAGAGACATTTGGCGTCATCTCCATTGGGAAGCTCAACCAATACAACTGAGATGCTCAGGCTAGCGAATGCCGGCAGACCCGTCAACCGGATGGTCGAAACCGGCAAGCAGACTACGCGGGCAGACCAAACGGGCAGGCAGATATGGCTCTTCCGAAATCAGTGTCACCGTCCGCCGTCAAGGCGCCGTCGACCGCCGACATATTGCGCAGCGAGGAAGCTTATGAGCAGCTGAAGAGCGACATCGTCGCCTGCGTCCTGCAACCCGGCGAAAGCCTGACCGAAAAGCAGATCGGCGACCGCTACCAGATCAGAAAGGCGACGATCCGCTCGGCTTTGGCCCGCCTGACGCAGGAAGGGCTGATCAAGAGCGAGCCGCGCCGCGGCTATGTCATCGCACCGCTCAGCCTGCGCGAAGTCAACGAGATCTTCGACGTCCGCAGCCTGATCGAACCGGAAGTGTTCCGGGTGGCCGCGGCAAACCTCACCGAACGCGGGCTCGACGACATCAGGCTGGCGGCGCAGAAGGTGCTGAAGCCGGAGACGCTGCGCAGCCATGTCGCCTTTCTGGCGGCCGACCGCGCCTTTCGCCTGGCCCTGGCCGAACTCTCCGGCAATCTGCGGCTGGTTCGCCTGCTCGACCAAACGCTCGACCAGTCGGAGCGTGTCCTCCATCTCGGCTTCAAATCGCGCGACTTCACGCAAGCGATCATCGGCCAGCAGAAGGAGTTGGTGCTTGCCTGCGAGCTGGCCGAAGTCTCGGCCATCGCAAAGCTTGCCCGCTCGCAGTGCCTGTCGCTCAAGAAGCAGGTGCTCGAGGCCTTGCTCGCCGGCTCCAAGCTGCAGGACGCCAATTTGCAAAGCTTCGCCTGAGGCGCGAAGTCCGCGCTCTCTGGCCGATGCTTACTCGTCGATGAAGCGGATGTCCGCATCGGCAAGGCAATAGGGCGCGTAGCGGAAATCGCGGATATGGCTGACCTTTCCATCCTGCCAGTCGACCAGCATGAAGCCGCGCACGGCGTCATCTCCCGTTTGCGGGTTGCGGATCAGGATGGCCGGCCTGCGGTCGACGAAGCCGAGCGACAGCGCCCAGTCCTGGACACGGTCGTAATTGCCGAAATAGTTGGAAACCTGCGCCTTGCCGCGCATGCGGGTGCGGTTGACGACTTCAAGCTGGATATCCTCGGCGATCAACGCGCGCACGGCGTCGAAGTCGCGCGCGTTGAACAGGTCGACATAGCGGCGCAGGCGCCGCTCGTCACCGGCGTCGAGCTTTGGGGCAGGCGCCTGCTCGTCCTGTGACGCCAGTAGGCGCAGCTGCGACCGCCCGCGATGCAGCGCTGCCTTGGTCGCGGCCAGCGTCGCGCCGGACACTTCGCAGGTTTCGTGCAGGCTGAGGCCAAGCACGTCGATAAGGATCACGGCGCTGCGCTGCACTGTTGCCAGCTGCATGAAGCTTCGCAGGCTGGCGGCGGTGGCGAGCCTCGCATCGGCGCTTGCGGAGGGGTCTTCGATCGTCGTCATGTCGGTCTCGCTCATGCGCGCCTGCTCCCGCTGGCGCCGGCGCAGATGATCCTGCGCGGCATTGTGGGCTATGCGGAACAGCCATTGCTCCGGACGCCCAACGGTGGCGTCGCCGTCGATGGCCTGCAGTGCCTTGATCAGTGTCTCCTGGACGATGTCCTCGCCATCGATCACCGAGCCGGCCATGCGGGCGCAGTAGCGGTGCAGCTTCGGTCGCAAGGCGCCGAGCATCGCCTCCAGGGCAACGCGGTCGAGTTTTGCTGTGTTCATCCTGTCCGTTCCCAAAATGCCGGTCTTTGCATTCAAGCCGGCACGACCTCGCCGGCCAGCATACGATAATTGCCGACGATCTTTGCCGGCGATCTGGCAAGCGGCGTCGAGCGGCGCCCGGCATGATCGGCGCTGAAGGCCTTGAAGGCTGCGAGCCCCGTCAGGCCGTCGCCATCCTGGCTGACAAGATGGATGAACTCGCCATTCTCCAGTTCCAGGACGAGGTAGCGCACGGATTGCGGCTTCGTGTCGTCGAGTGCCTCGAACACCTGTGCAACCAGCATACGGTTCTCGGCGATGCTTTCGTCCTTCACGCCGTAGCGGATGAGATTGTAGCCCATTGTCGTCTCCTGTTTTTCAACTCTGCACGGAGAAGACGTTTCGCGGCCTCGAAAAGATTCGTCGCCCGGCGAATCTTTTCGATCGTCCGGATCGTCTTTCCCGTCGACGGCTGCGCGGCAGCCGTCCAGGAGCAGGAGAGACCCATCATGCACATCCAGTTTGCCGAATTGCCGGTGTTCGACCAGGACCGCGCCAAGGCCTTCTACACCGGACATCTTGCTTGCCAGGTGGCGGAGGACCAGCTGATGGGCGACAGCGGCTGGCGCTGGATCGAGCTGACATTTCCCGGCGCCGTCACCAATTTGCATTTCGTCAAACGCCCCGATGACACGCCGGGCACTGAGCCCGTGCTGGTGCTCGTTGATGGCGATGTCGAGGCAACGGTCGCGGGCCTGAAGGCGCGCGGCGTCGAAATCATCACCGAGCCGCAGGAAGCGCCTTGGCAGCCGGGCCGCACGGTCGCCGAATTCCGCGACAGCGAGGGCAACCTCATGGTTGTGACCGGCAAATGATCGGACCCGGCGCAAACCCGAACTTTGACATGAGAACAACAGGAGAGATGGACATGACCCCCCAAACGTCGACGCTGAAAGTACCGGGCGCCAGCCTCTATTATGAGATGCGCGGTTCCGGCCCCGTACTGTTGATAATCCCCGGCGGACCGCAGGACGCCGGCGTCTTCGCCGATGTCGCGGGCCACCTCGCCGACCGCTACACGGTGGTCGCCTATGATCCGCGCGGCAATTCGCGCAGCACCTTCGACGGAGAGCCGCAAGAGCAGGACCTCGATGTCCATGGCGACGATGCTGCGCGATTGATCGAGGCGCTTGGCGCCGGACCGGCCTATGTGTTCGGCACCAGCGGCGGCGCCCAGATCGGGCTCAACCTCGCCGCCCGCCATCCCGGCCGGGTTCGTGCGCTGGTGGCGCATGAGCCGCCCAGCATGATGCTGCTCGACGACCCGTCGCCGTCACTGGCCGGCATGCGCGACCTGCACGACACCTATCGCAGCCAGGGTGTCAAGGCGGCGATGCAGAAATTCTTCAGCGAGAACAGCCTGTCGGAAGGGCCGGGTCAGGATGAAGCCGGGCCGCAGGACGGACCGCCTTCGTTCGAACCGTCGCCCGAGGAGGCCGAGACCTTTGCCAGGGTCAGCGGCAATTTCGAATACTGGCTGGCGCATGGCGTCATGCCGCTGTCGCTCTACCGTCCTGATATCGAGGCGCTGCGCGGCCGCCCGGTCGTGGTCGGCATCGGCGAAGAGTCCATCGGCCAGCCGATCGACGGCATGGGCAAGGCGCTGGCCGACAGGCTCGGCAGCAAGCGCGCCGCCTTCCCCGGCGACCATATGGGCTTTGCGCCCTATCCCGATCGCTTCGCCGAGACCTTGCACCTGACGCTCAGAGGCGCGTGAGATCGTCAGTCCAATAGGAAAGGGCGTACCCATGGACCAAGAGGCCGCCCATGTGCCCAGAAAATTACGGCGAAAATTTGTGTTTAAAACCGGGTACCCGCCATACATTGCGCCCGCGCCG
>NZ_JAMYPU010000006.1:0-267754 GCF_040320535.1 Mesorhizobium sp. M0676 | reverse complement strand
CCCTTTGAATACATCTGCAAAATCTGGACAAAAGAGCCCGAACGATTCAGGCTCGATCCAACCCATCAAACCTTGGGACTAAACACCTAGGACAGAACGTTGCCCGGCTGATGACGATCGACGATCCCTTCAAGCACTCAACCTTTGGCTCGGGTGTCTTCTACAAGGACCCGCGAGCCGCATTGAAATGGCTCGAAACGGCCTTCGGCTTCGAGCCGAGCATGGTGGTCAGCGACGCCGACGGACGGCTGGTCCATGCCGAAATGCGCTTTGGCGACGGCTACATCACCGTCGATTCCGAATGGGCCGATCATATTGCCAGTCCGGTAAGCGTCGGCGGCAAGAACACTCAGTCGGTCTGTGTGCGTCTGAAAGACGGCCTGGACGTGCATTGTGAGCGGGCAATGGCGGCTGGAGCCCAAATCGTCGAGGAGCCTGCCGACCATTTCTACGGCGAACGGCAGTATCGGGCGCGCGACCCCGAAGGCCATGTCTGGACCTTCACCCAGACCTTGCGCACGGTGCCGCGCGAGGAGGCCGAGCACCTGAGCGGGCTCACCATCGAGGGATGGCACCGATAGCGCAGCGATCGGCCGGTTCGCGTTTCAATAAATCTGATAAATCTTGGCTCCTGATTCGCGCGACCTGGGAAGTCTGTATGGAGCGCCTTGCCGGCCGGATAATTCTGCTTTGGGGCTGGCGGCGCGCGCTGGTGGCGTTTCTTGCCGGGGCGCTGGCGGTGCTCGCCCAGGCGCCTTACGATTTCTTCGCCGTCTGTTTCGTCTCGTTTCCACTGCTGGTCTGGCTGCTCGACGGCGCCACCGGCGAGGCTTCCGACGGCTGGCTCAGGCGCCTGCGGCCGGCTTTTGCCGTCGGCTGGTGGTTCGGCTTCGGCTATTTCCTCGCCGGCCTGTGGTGGATCGGTGAGGCGCTTCTGGTCGAGGCCGACAGTTTCGCCTGGGCCTTACCCTTCGCGGTCGTCGGCATTCCTTTGGCGCTGGCATCTTTCTACGGCTTCGCCACCGTCGTCGCGCGGCTGTTATGGACCAACGACATTGGCCGCATTGCCGCCCTTGCCTTTGCTTTTGGCCTGACGGAATGGCTGCGCGGCTTCCTGTTCACCGGCTTTCCCTGGAATGCCGTCGGTTATGCGGCGATGCCCGTGCCGCTGTTGATGCAAAGCGTGTCGGTGACCGGCATGGTCGGCATGAACGCGCTGGCGGTCTTTGTCTTCGCCATGCCGGCCTTGCTTGCAGCACGCCGGCATGTCCGTCTCGGTGTGGTCCTGCTTGCCATTCTCGTCGCCGCCCATGCCGGCTTCGGCTATGTCAGGCTCGCGACCCCCGACAAGCCGACAACCCGCACTCTCGATGTCCGTATCGTGCAACCGGATGTCGACCTCAGCGAAAAATGGGACGCCTCGGTGCGCGACCGCATCTTCGCCACGATGATGGGCCTGTCGGCCGCAGCGCCCGATCCCGGTCATGACAAACCGCAACTTATCCTGTGGCCGGAGACCTCGGTGCCGTTCCTATTCACCGAGCGTCCGGACGCGCTGACCGCGCTCGGCGACATGCTGCAGCCTGGTCAGATGCTGATTGCCGGCGTCGTGCGCGAGGAGCGCGGATCGGGGGCGGATGCCGACAGCCGCTACTACAATTCGGTGGTGGCGATCGATGACAAGGGCGAAATCGCTGATGCCGTCGACAAGGTCCATCTGGTGCCGTTCGGCGAGTATCTGCCGTTTTCCGGTCTGCTCAGCCGCTTCGGCATCGGACAGCTCGTCGCCGGGCCGATGAATTTCGCCGCCGGCAACGAGCGCCATCCGATCGCTTTGCCCGGCGGCATCAGCGCCTTGCCGTTTATTTGCTACGAGGTGATCTTTCCTGATCTTGTGGCTGTTGACGCAACGTCATCCCAGCTTATTGTGAACGTCACCAACGACGCATGGTTCGGCGACACGCCCGGGCCGTACCAGCATTTCAGGCAGGCTCAGATTCGCGCGGTGGAAAACGGATTGCCGCTGTTGCGCGCCGCCAACAACGGCATTTCCGCCGTTGTCGATACGCGGGGACGCATCGTCGACGCATTGGCGGTCGATGCACGTGGCGCCATCGACGTGCGGGTGCCGATCTCCGGCCAAGCCTTCATCTCCGCCGCGGGGCGGCGCATTAACGGAATGCTGATCATGTTGGTGTTTGCCGCAATCGCCCTCAGCTTGAACGTAAGGCAACGGCTACGGGTGAATTGACAGTCGACACATTAGAAACTCATACTGTTACCGCCTAATTTTCTCTAAGTCGGTTGGTGTTTCTGTTGGGGCAGTTGGCTCCGGCTTCGTTTGGGCGAGAAAAATAGAAAAGGCCGGAAAAATTCGGCGAGGAAAAAATGACAGAAGAAAACAAGAAGAAACCGAATCCGATCGACATCCATGTCGGAAGTCGCGTCCGCCTTCGGCGCAATATGCTTGGAATGAGCCAGGAAAAGCTTGGTGAAAATCTCGGTATTACGTTTCAGCAGATCCAAAAATATGAAAAAGGAACGAACCGCGTCGGCGCCAGCCGTCTGCAGGCAATAGCCTCGATACTCAGCGTGCCTGTCGCCTTCTTTTTCGAGGATGCGCCAGGGCAGGAGCCGGTGGGTAATAGAGGATTTGCCGAGGACACTTCGATGGCTTTCGCCGTCGAATTCTGCGGCAGTCCGGAAGGGCTTCAGCTCAACCGCGCGTTCGTCAAGATCGCGGATGTGAAGGTGCGCCGCCGGATAATCGACCTTGTGAAGTCCCTTTCTGCCGAAGATGCCGAGTGATTCGGTGGGTCGATTGACCCATTGGCCCCAGTAATCCCCTGGGCCCGAGTGGCCCAGAGGCTCGACTGCCGGCGGCGCCAAGCCGCCGGTGGTACAAGATATATTGCTGCGGCACTCATGCCATAACCGCGGCACCGCTTGACGAGCGGCGCCCGGCACCGTTAACACGTGGCGCGCCAAAATCGGCAGCCCTGCCGATCGTTTTTTCAAGAGGGGACACCCGTGACGCGGCAGAACTACTTCTTCACCTCGGAATCCGTGGCCGAGGGTCATCCCGATAAAGTCTGTGACCGCATCTCGGACGAGATCGTCGATCTGGTCTATCGCGAGGCCAAGAAGACCGGCATGGACCCATGGAAAGTTCGCGTCGCCTGCGAGACGCTCGCAACCACCAACCGCGTCGTCATCGCCGGCGAAGTAAGGGTTCCCGATACTCTGCTGAAGCGGGACAAAGCCGGCAACATCCTCAAGGACGCCGCCGGGCATTCGGTCGTCAACCCGGCCAAGTTCAAGTCGGTCGCCCGCAAGGCGATCCGCGAAATCGGCTACGAGCAGGCCGGCTTCCACTGGAAGACGGCAAAGATCGAGGTTCTGCTGCACGGCCAGTCGCCCGACATCGGCCAGGGAGTCGACAACGCCGCCGACCGCCAGGGCGAAGAGGGTGCCGGCGACCAGGGGATCATGTTCGGCTATGCCTGCCGCGAGACCCCGGACCTGATGCCGGCGCCGATCTATTACAGCCACAAGATTCTCGAACTGCTCGCCGCTGCCCGTCACGAAAACAACGGCGAAGCCGGCAAGCTCGGACCCGACGCCAAGAGCCAGGTCACCGTTCGCTATGTCGATGGCAAAGCCGCCGAAGCGACGCAGATCGTGCTGTCGACGCAGCATCTCGACGCGACCTGGGATTCCAAGAAGGTCCGCAAGGTCGTTGAGCCTTACATCCGTGAGGCGCTCGGCGACCTCAAGATCGCCGACGATTGCATGTGGTACATCAACCCGACGGGCAAGTTCGTCATCGGTGGACCGGACGGCGACGCCGGCCTGACCGGCCGCAAGATCATCGTCGACACCTACGGTGGTGCTGCCCCGCACGGCGGCGGCGCCTTCTCCGGCAAGGACACCACCAAGGTCGACCGCTCTGCCGCCTATGCGGCGCGCTATCTCGCCAAAAATGTAGTGGCGGCCAAGCTCGCCGACCGCTGCACCATCCAGCTGTCCTACGCCATCGGCGTTGCCCAGCCGCTGTCGGTCTATGTCGACCTGCACGGCACCGGCAAGGTCGACGAGGCCAAGCTCGAGGAAGCGCTGCGCACGGTGATGGATTTGTCGCCATCCGGCATCCGCAGGCATCTCGACCTCAACAAGCCGATCTACGCAAAGACCTCGTCCTACGGCCATTTCGGCCGCAAGGCCGGCCGAGACGGGTCCTTCTCCTGGGAAAAGACCGATCTGGCCAAGGCGCTCAAGGACGCGATCGCTGCTTAGGCATGATTCCAAAAAGTGGTACCGGTTTTTTGGAAAAGATCATGCTCCAACAAAGGATTAGATTGAGATGAGATTTCAGCCAAATCTCATCTCAATCCCAAATCTCATCTCAATCTAAGCGCGGCGCGCGACCAGGCCATGGATCCACAGGACAGGCGGAGCCGCGCGACCGAAGGGTTCTTCGGCCGCCGGCACGGCAAGACCATTCGCCCGCAGCAGGCCGCGGCGCTGGAAAGCGGTCTTGGAGCGTATGGCCTCGACCTCTCCGTCCAGGCACCGGCAGAATTGCGCGCGCTATTCTCAGCGGATGTTTCAACGGTTCGGCTGGAAATCGGCTTCGGCGGCGGTGAGCATCTGCTGCACCGTGCCACGGAGGCACCGGCGACCGGCTTCATCGGTGTCGAGCCGTTCGTCAACGGCATGGCCAAGTTGATGATGGCGGTGCGGGAAAAGCCGCTTGCCAATCTTCGCGTTTATGACGACGACGCCACGCGCCTGCTCGATTGGTTGCCGCAGGCGTCGCTCGACGGCATCGATCTGCTCTACCCCGATCCCTGGCCGAAGAAAAAGCATTGGAAGCGGCGCTTTGTCAGCCCGCTCAACCTCGATCGGTTCGCGCGCGTGCTGAAGCCGGGCGGAAAATTCCGCTTCGCATCCGACATCGACACCTATGTGAACTGGACCTTGTTGCACTGTCGGGCGCATGGCGCGCTCCTCTGGCAGGTGCAAGATGGGGCCGACTGGCATCGGCCCTATGAAGGCTGGCCGGGCACACGCTACGAGGCAAAAGCCATTCGCGAGGGCCGACGGCCGGCCTATCTCACCTTCATCAGAAAATAGTTCGATGCGGGAAAGTGTCCCGCATCGACAGCCGGTCTGGCTTCAGAAACGGCCGATCTTGCCGAAAGCGGTCGGGTCCATGCCGAGCCGGCGCAGATCGTTGGCGCGCGGCTTGCGGCCGGCTTCGACGGCCCGCGAGGCGGCAACGGCGCTGCCGAACAGGGCAAAGGCGTCGCCTATGGCGGAAAACACGGTACGGTTGCTCATTGTCTTGACCTTTCGCGCGCCACCGCGCGCTCATCTTTGATTTGTGCAGTGCAACATAGATAGGGATGTGAAATCCGGGATCACAGGGCCGTTACCGCATAGCCGGCATGCGCCGCGCGCAATCCTGCCAGCCGTCCCCGGCTGCACTCTGCCCGGCCCGTCAACAGACTTGAAACACCGGCCGGGATCGTCTATATCAACCTCAAATTCTTGGTCGGTATGACGAAGAGTGGGTCCACCCGGTCCCGCTCTTTTTTATTACCTGCCGGTCAGCCATCAGCAAAGAGATGGTTCGGGACGACGATCATCCTGATCCAGAGAACGACAGGAACCGCATGACTGCAACGGCAAGCGAAGCCGACGACCGCATCATCCGCGAAAGCGGTATCGATGCGCGCATCGCGCTGATCGTTCAGCCGGTGTTGCGAGGCATTGGCTTCCGCCTCGTGCGGGTGCATCTGTCGGGCCAGAACGGCCTGACGCTGCAGATCATGGCCGAACGCGAGGACGGCACCATGACCGTCGAGGATTGCGAAGAGGTCAGCCGCGCTGTGTCGCCGGCGCTCGACGTCGATGACCCGATCGAGAAGGCCTATCATCTCGAAGTGTCGTCGCCGGGCATCGACCGGCCGCTGGTACGCAAGTCGGATTTCGTCACCTGGACCGGCCATCTGGTGAAGATGGAAACCTCGGTGCCGGTCGCCGACCGCAAGCGCTTCAAGGGCAAGATCGCCGAAGCCGGCGAAGACGACATGCTGATCGAGCGCGACAAGGCCGCCTACGGCGAAGAGCCGACGGTTCGCATTCCTTATGACGCGATCGCCGATGTGCGGCTGATCCTCACCGAGGACCTTATTCGCGATGCCCTTTCGAAGGACAACCGGGAACGCAAGGAAGCCAAGAAACGCCGCGGCGAAGCTGATGATGTACCCGAAGGTGCTGAAGGCGGCGCGGAAGACGACATCGAACAGGAACTATGATGAGCGGCCGGGCCTAAAAGCTCGGCAACAAGCTCGGGAGAAATAAGATGGTTGTAAGCGCCAACAGACTTGAACTGCTGCAGATCGCCGACGCGGTGGCGCGTGAAAAGTCGATCGACAAGTCGATCGTCATTGCCGCCATGGCTGATGCGATCCAGAAGGCCGCGCGCTCGCGCTACGGCCAGGAAACCAACATCCGCGCCGACATCAACGCCAACACCGGCGAGATGAAGCTGCAGCGGCTGATGGAAGTGGTCGAGAAGGTCGACGACTACGCCACCCAGATCGCCATTTCCTCGGCCCGCGAGCGCAATCCGGACGCCCAGCTTGGCGACTTCATCGCCGAACAGCTGCCGCCAATGGATTTCGGCCGCATCGCCGCCCAGTCAGCCAAGCAGGTCATCGTGCAGAAAGTGCGTGAGGCCGAGCGCGACCGCCAGTATGACGAATACAAGGACCGCATCGGCGAGATCGTCAACGGCACCGTCAAGCGCGTCGAATATGGCAACGTCATCGTCGATCTCGGCCGTGGCGAGGCGATTATCCGCCGCGACGAGCTGATCCCGCGTGAAAACTACAAGTACGGCGACCGCGTCCGCGCCTATGTCTACGACGTGCGCCGCGAACAGCGCGGCCCGCAGATATTCCTGTCGCGCACCCATCCGCAGTTCATGGCCAAGCTCTTCACCATGGAAGTGCCGGAAATCTATGACGGCATCATCGAGATCAAGTCGGTCGCCCGCGACCCAGGCTCGCGCGCCAAGATCGCCGTCATTTCGCGTGACTCGTCGATCGATCCGGTCGGCGCCTGCGTCGGTATGCGCGGCAGCCGCGTCCAGGCCGTGGTCGGCGAATTGCAGGGCGAAAAGATCGACATCATTCCGTGGTCGCCTTCGGCCGCCTCCTTCATCGTCAACGCGCTGCAGCCGGCGGAAGTCGCCAAGGTGGTGCTCGACGAGGATGCCGAGCGCATCGAAGTGGTGGTTCCCGACGACCAGCTGTCGCTGGCCATCGGCCGTCGCGGCCAGAACGTGCGTCTTGCCTCGCAGCTCACCGGCTGGGACATCGACATCCTGACCGAGGCCGAGGAGTCCGAGCGCCGCCAGAAGGAATTCGTCGAACGCTCGTCGCTGTTCATGGAAGCCCTTGATGTCGACGAGATGGTCGGCCAGGTGTTGGCCTCCGAAGGCTTCACCAGCGTCGAGGAAGTTGCCTATGTCGATTCGGGCGAGATCGCCTCGATCGACGGTTTCGACGAAGACACCGCTTCGGAGATCCAGACCCGCGCCCGCGAATATCTGGAGAAGATCGAAGCCGAGCATGACGACAAGCGCAAGGCGCTGGGCGTCACCGACGAACTGCGCGAGATCCCTGGCGTCACCACCGCCATGATGGTGACGCTCGGCGAGGATGGCGTGAAGACGATCGAGGATTTCGCCGGCTATGCCGCCGACGACCTGACCGGCTGGAAGGAACGCAAGGACGGCGAGACCAAGGTATTCCCGGGTGTGCTCGCCAATCACGGCGTGTCGCGCGCCGACGCCGAGCAGATGGTTCTGGCAGCCCGCCTCAAGGCCGGCTGGATCACCGAAGACGAGCTTGCAGCCGAACAGGTCCCGGCTGACGAAGCCGTTGGTGCGTGAGGTGAAACCGCATCGCACACAACCCGCCCCAGGACGAGATGAACGATCGCACCTGCATCGTCACGCGCAAGCAAGCCGAGCCGGATGAGCTGATCCGTTTCGTCGTCGGCCCGGATTCGGCCGTCGTTCCTGACCTGAAGAGAAATCTGCCCGGCCGTGGTTGTTGGGTGAGCGCTGACCGCCTACATATCGACAAGGCGGCGGCGAAGAACCTGTTTGCCCGCGCCTTCAAGGCGCAGGTCGTCGTGCCGCCCGATCTCGGCGGCATGGTCGACGGACTGCTTGCACGATCCGCTTTGGGTATGCTTGGCCTTGCCCGCAAGGCTGGCTCGATCGCACTCGGCGCAACCAAGGTCGAGAGCGCGGTGCGCTCGGGGTTGGCGCTTTTCGTGCTCCACGCGACCGAGGCATCCGACGATGGCGTGCGCAAGATCAGTCAGGCGCGGCGGGCAACTGTCCACCTCGGCGGGCCGGCAGTCCTTGCCTACAAACTTTTCTCCGAGGCCGAGTTGAGCTTGGCATTGGGGGGTACAAATGTGATACATGCTGCCGTTCTCGCGGGAGACGCGGGCAAGGCGGTTGAGAGGCGCATGGTTGCGCTCGACCGATATCGGGGCGGAACCCCCGACGATCTGGCAATGCTTGCGGCCGTTGCTGACGAAGATGATGCTGCAGAGGATATGGAATGAGCGATACGAAATCGGGCGACGACAAGACGTTGAGTGTTACACCGAAGAAGACCTTGACGCTGAAGCGCCCCGGTACCGAGCAGAGCGTCGTGCGACAGAATTTCTCGCATGGCCGCACCAAGCAGGTCCAGGTCGAGATCAAGAAGCGCAAATTCTCCATGCCCGGCGACAAGCCGGAGCCGGTGGCTGCACCCGTATTTACGCCCAAGCCCGCGGTAGTGGCAGCCCCCGTCGTGCAGGAAGCGCCCAAGGCGCCGCCTCCGCCGCCGCCGGCCGAACGCGGCGGCATGGTGCTGAACGAACTGTCGCGCAATGAAATGGAAGCGCGCCGCAGGGCGCTCGAAGGCTCCAAGGTTCGCGACGTCGAGGACCGCCAACGCGCCATCGAAGAGGCCAAGCGCCGCAACGAGGATGAGGAACGCCGCAAGCGCGAGCGCGAGGAATCCGCGCGCCGTCAGGCCGAGGAAGAAGCCCGCCTGCAGACCGAGGCCGAGTCCCGCCGCCGCGCCGAGGAAGAAGCGCGCCGCCGCGCGCCGCAGGCTGCCGAGCTTGTGGCATCGGACGACGAGGAAGAGGTCAAGCCGAAGCGCACCGCCGCCGGCGCCCCGGTACGCCGTCCGGTTACGCCCGAAGTGGCGCGCCCGGCCAAGCCGACCAAGGCCGAGGAAGACCGTCGTCGCGGCAAGCTGACCCTCAACACGGCGCTTTCCGACGAGGACGCGCGCGCCCGCTCGCTGTCGTCGATGCGTCGCCGCCAGGAAAAATTCAAGCGCGCGATGCATAATGAGCCGCGCGAGAAGGTTATGCGCGAAGTGATCCTGCCTGAAACCATCACCATCCAGGAACTGGCGCAGCGCATGTCCGAGCGCGCTGTCGATGTGGTCAAGTACTTCATGAAGCAGGGCCAGATCCTGAAGCCGGGCGACATCATCGACGCCGACACGGCCGAGCTGGTCGCCACCGAATTCGGCCACACGGTCCGCCGCGTCGCCGAGTCCGACATCGAGGAAGGCCTGTTCAACATTGCCGACAATGCCGAGGACCTGGTGTCGCGGCCGCCTGTCGTGACCATCATGGGCCATGTCGACCACGGCAAGACCTCGCTGCTCGACGCCATCCGCAATGCCAATGTCGTCTCCGGCGAAGCCGGCGGCATCACCCAGCATATCGGCGCCTACCAGGTCGAGAAGAACGGTCAGAAGATCACCTTCATCGACACGCCCGGTCACGCCGCCTTCACGGCGATGCGCGCCCGCGGCGCTCAGGCGACCGACATCGCCATCCTGGTGGTGGCGGCCGACGACAGCGTCATGCCGCAGACCATCGAATCGATCAGCCATGCCAAGGCGGCCGGCGTTCCGATCATCGTGGCGATCAACAAGATCGACAAGCATGATGCCGATCCGCAGAAGGTGCGGTCGGAACTGCTGCGCCATGAGGTGTTCGTCGAATCGATGGGCGGTGAAGTGCTGGACGTCGAAGTGTCGGCGACCAAGGGCACCAACCTCGACAAGCTGCTCGAGGCGATCCTGCTGCAGGCCGAAATCCTCGACCTCAAGGCCAATCCGGACCGTACCGCCGAGGGCGTGGTCATCGAAGCCCAGCTCGACAAGGGCCGTGGCCCCGTCGCCACCGTACTGGTGCAGACCGGCACTTTGATGCCGGGCGACATCCTCGTCGCCGGCAACGAATGGGGCCGGGTGCGCGCGCTGGTCAACGACCGTGGCGAGCAGATCAAGGAGGCGCCGCCGGCAATGCCGGTCGAGGTGCTTGGCCTGCAGGGCACGCCGCAAGCCGGGGACCGCTTCGCTGTCGTCAACAACGAGGCCCGCGCCCGCGAGATCACCGAATATCGCCAGCGTCTGGCGCGCGAGAAGGCAGTGGCTCGCCATGCCGGCCAGCGCGGCTCGCTCGAACAGATGATGTCGCAGCTGCAGACAAGCGGGTTGAAGGAATTCCCGCTGGTCATCAAGGGCGACGTGCAGGGTTCGATCGAGGCGATCAACGCCGCTCTCGACAAGCTTGGCACCGACGAGGTGCGTGCGCGCATCGTTCATGCCGGCGCCGGCGCCATCACCGAAAGCGACGTGTCGCTGGCGGAGACCTCGGGGGCCGCGATCATCGGCTTCAACGTCCGTGCCAACGTGCAGGCACGTGCGGCCGCGGCGGCCGCGGGCATCGAAATCCGCTACTACTCGATCATCTACAACCTCGTCGATGATGTGAAGGCAGCACTTTCCGGCCTGCTGTCGCCGGAACGCCGAGAGACCTTCATTGGCAATGCCGAGATCCTCGAGATCTTCGACATCACCAAGGTCGGCAAGATCGCCGGCTGCCGTGTCACCGAAGGTAAGGTCGAGCGTGGAGCGGGCGTGCGCCTGATCCGCGACAACGTCGTCATCCATGAAGGTACGCTGAAGACCCTCAAGCGCTTCAAGGATGAAGTCGCGGAAGTTCCGGGCGGCCAGGAGTGCGGCATGGCCTTCCAGAACTACGAGGACATGCGCGTCGGCGACATCATCGAGTGCTTCCGCGTCGAGATGGTGACCCGGACGCTCTGAGTTCGTATACTGTCGATACGACCGGGCGGTGGTCGAAAGACCGCCGCCCTAACATTAATGCCTGTCGCCCAAAAGTGCGGGATAAACGACATGCATAGAACAAATATGAGACATGGCGGCACGGTCCCATCCCGCGCCTCACGCTTTCCGGATTGAGAAAAATGCCCCGTCCAACCGCCTCCAGCCCATCCCAGCGCATGCTTCGCGTCGCCGAACAGGTGCGCCATGCGCTGTCGGAAACCTTGCAGCGCGGCGAGATTATCGACCCGCTGATCGAGAACACCGTGGTTTCGGTCTCGGAAGTGCGCATGTCGACTGATCTGAGGGTCGCCACTGCCTTCGTTTCGCCGCTCGGCGCCAAGGACACGGGTGCGGTCATCGACGCGCTCAACAAGCACGCGAAGTTCGTCCGTGGCCGCGTCTCCGGCGCGCTCCGCCAGATGAAATTCATGCCGGAGTTCCGCTTCAAGCTCGATACGTCCTTCGACAATTTCGCCAGGATCAACGATCTGCTGAAATCGCCCGAAGTCGCGCGAGACTTGGGTGCCGATGGCGAAGACAACGACAAGGACGAGAAATAGTGGGGCGCCGCGGCAAGAAGAAGGGCCGGCCGATCTCCGGCTGGGTGGTGCTGGATAAGCCGGTTGGCATGGGTTCGACCGAAGCCGTCTCCAAGATCAAATGGCTTTTCCAGGCCGAAAAGGCCGGCCATGCCGGCACGCTCGACCCGCTGGCCTCTGGCATGCTGCCGATCGCGCTCGGCGAGGCAACCAAGACCGTGCCTTATGTGCAGGACGGCGCCAAAATCTACCGGTTCACCGTCGCCTGGGGCGAGGAGCGTTCGACCGACGATCTCGAAGGCCCGGTGACGCAAAGTTCCGACCGCCGTCCGGCGGAAAACGATGTCAGGGCGCTGCTGCCGAACTACACCGGCGTCATCATGCAGACACCGCCGCAATTCTCGGCCATCAAGATATCAGGCGAACGCGCCTACGATCTCGCCCGTGGGGGCGAGACAGTCGACATCCCCGCGCGCGAGATCGAGATCGGCCGTCTGGACATCGTCGAGCACGCTGCCGGCCACACCTTGTTCGAGGTCGAATGCGGCAAAGGCACCTATGTGCGCTCGCTGGCCCGCGACATGGGCCGCGACCTCGGCTGCTTCGGCCACATCGCTGAATTGCGCAGGGTCGAGGTCGAGCCGTTCACCCAGGAGGATTTCGTCACCGTCGCCGAACTGGAAGCCGCCCGTTTCGGCGAACAGCGCGAAGCTGACAAAGAGGGCGACGCCGATGTTGCCGACGCGCCGATCGACTTTGGCGCAATCGATGCGCTGCTCGTCGACACGGCTGCCGCGCTCGACTGCCTGCCGCAGATTGCCATCAGCGACGAAGCGGCGACGAAAATCCGCCTTGGTAATCCCGTCATCATCCGCGGCCGCGACGCGCCCGTGGAAGCCGAGGAAGCCTGCGCCACCGCGCGCGGCAAGCTTGTCGCCATCGGCGCCATCGAGCAAGGCATGTTCAAGCCGAAGCGGGTCTTTGTCGGCTGACCACTCTCGTCTAGTCTTACGTCGACGTCACATCCGAGGGGCACATGGCAAAGGCTGAGGCGGTGAAGAAGCGGGCGCCGGTGACAACGCGCCGGCCGCCGGTTGGCGCCTCGCCCGGCACGCTGATCGCCGATCCGGCGGCGCGACGGTCCGAGCTGCGGCTGACGCTGATTTCGCCTGAAAAATTCAAGACCATCAACGATGCCAGCATCGACGATCTCAACACCCATTGCGACAACTGGCCGGTCGTCTGGTTGGACTGCACCGGTCTCGCCAACATCCAGCTGATCGAGGAGATCGGCCGGATCTTCAACCTGCATCCACTGGCTCTGGAAGATGTCGTCAACACCGGCCAGCGGCCGAAGGTCGACTTCTTCGAGGACCACGCCTTCGTCGTCATGCGCATGATCGACGACGTCAAGGTGCATCGCTATGAGCAGATCGCGGTGTTCTTCGGCAAGAAATTCGTCGTCACCTTCCAGGAGCGCGAAGGCGATCCGTTCGACCCCGTGCGCAAGCGCATCGCCGCAGCGTTGCCCAACCGCTTGCGGATGCGCGGCGCCGACTATCTGGCCTATGCGCTCATCGATTCCATCGTCGACAGCTATTTCCCGCCGATTGAGGCCGCGAGCGAGGAGGTCGATGGCATCGAGGACGAGATGCTCAACACGCCTCACAAGCATCAGATGCGCCAGCTGCACGAATTGCGGCGCGACGCCAATGTGCTCAAGGGCGTGCTGTGGCCGATGCGCGACGCGCTGGCGACGCTGATCCGCAACGACGTGCCCTATGTGAAGCCGGAGACGAAAATCTTCTTCAACGACACGCTCGACCACGCATTGCGGCTGATCGAGCTGGTCGAGAACCAGCGTGATATGCTGACCGGCTTGATCGAAATGCATTTGTCGCTGAGCCAGGCGCGCACCAACGACGTCATCTCTTATCTCACCATCGTCTCGGTGATCTTCATGCCGCTAACCTTCCTGGTCGGTATCTGGGGGATGAATTTCGATCCCGAGATCTCGCCGTGGAACATGCCGGAACTGAAAGCCTACTATGGCTACCCGGCTTCGCTGCTGTTCATGCTGGCCGTTGCTGTCGGGCTGATCGTCTTCTTCAAAAGCAAGAAGTGGCTGTAAGGTTTCGGTGTCAGGGGAATCCTGGATTCCCGAGCAAAGGGCTGCGACAAGCCGGCTTTATGAATGGGCTGGTGTTTTCCGGGGAATTGCCCTATATGCGCCGCAGCATCGCGCCATGTCGCTTTGCTTGCACCGGCCCCTGCTGGACGACATCCCGGCTGAGGGCGACCCGTTTCCTCAAACAGATAAGGAAAAACACGATGTCGATTACTGCCGAGCGCAAACAGGAATTGATGGGTGAATTCGCAACCGCCAAGGGCGATACCGGGTCTCCGGAAGTCCAGGTGGCCATCCTTTCCGAGCGCATCAAGAACCTGACCGACCACTTCAAGGACCACAAGAAGGATAACCATTCCCGCCGTGGTCTGCTCGCTCTCGTCTCCCAGCGCCGCAGCCTGCTTGATTATCTCAAGCGCAAGGATGACGCGCGCTATCAGACGTTGATCGAGAAGCTCGGTCTGCGCCGTTGACGAATTGACCGGCGGGCTTTCGAAGGAGAGCCCGCCGGTCGCGCATTCTGCCAGTCGCATCGATTGGCCAGACCCGGTTTCGAGCGTGCAGAGGCCACTCGAAACCGCCCATGGACGGTCATGGGGCAGGATTGCAGGACGCTCGTGCGCTAACCAGCGCCGAAATCTACCCGAGCTTCCCGTTGTCTTGCCCGTGGCTGCCCGAGAAAGGAAGCCAGGGAAAGGGCATCCGCGCACCGTGAAACGGCGCGGCCCTTTCCGCTTATTAAGGACAAGATATGTTCAACTACCACAAAGTGGAAATCGAATGGGGCGGCCGTCCGCTCATCCTGGAAACCGGCAAGATCGCACGTCAGGCTGACGGCGCGGTGCTTGCGACCTACGGCGAAACCAAGGTTCTCGCCACCGTCGTTTCGATGAAGGAGCCGAAGCCAGGCCTCGATTTCTTCCCGCTGACCGTCAACTACCAGGAAAAGACCTACGCCGCCGGCAAGATCCCGGGCGGCTACTTCAAGCGCGAGGGACGTCCGAGCGAAAAGGAAACGCTGGTTTCCCGCCTGATCGACCGCCCGATCCGCCCGCTCTTCGCCGACGGCTACAAGAACGACACCCAGATCGTCGTCACCGTCGTCCAGCATGACCTCGAGAACGATCCCGATATCCTGTCGATCGTCGCCACCTCGGCCGCTTTGACGCTGTCGGGCGTTCCCTTCATGGGCCCGATCGGTGGTGCGCGCGTCGGCTACATCAACGGCGAATACGTGCTCAACCCGCATGTCGATGAGATGCAGGAATCCAGGCTGGACCTGATCGTCGCCGGCACCGCCGACGCCGTGCTGATGGTCGAGTCCGAAGCCAAGGAACTCGGCGAAGAGCTGATGCTCGGCGCCGTCATGTTCGGCCACAGGGGCTTCCAGCCGGTGATTGACGCCATCATCAAGCTGGCCGAAGTTGCCGCCAAGGAGCCGCGCGATTTCACGGCGCCGGACTACTCCGCGCTCGAAGCCGAAATGCTGAAGATCGTCGGCGACGAGCTCAGCAATGCCTACAAGAACGTCGACAAGCAGAAGCGTTACGCCGCCGTCGACGCCGTCAAGGCGAAGGTCAAGGCAGCGTTCGCTCCGGCCGAAGGCGAAGACGCCAAGTACACCTCCGAGCAGATCGGTTCGGTGTTCAAGGAACTCCAGGCCAAGGTCGTGCGCTGGAACATCCTCGACACCGGTTCGCGCATCGATGGCCGTGACCTCAAGACCGTCCGCAAGATCGTCTCGGAAGTCGGCGTCCTGCCGCGCACGCACGGTTCGGCGCTGTTCACCCGCGGCGAGACCCAGGCGCTGGTCGTTGCCACGCTGGGTACCGGCGAGGACGAGCAGTATGTCGATTCGCTGACCGGCATGTACAAGGAGAAGTTCCTCCTTCACTACAACTTCCCTCCCTACTCCGTCGGCGAGACCGGCCGCATGGGTTCGCCAGGCCGCCGCGAAATCGGCCACGGCAAGCTCGCCTGGCGCGCTATCCGTCCGATGCTGCCGAGCGCGGACCAGTTCCCCTACACGCTGCGCGTCGTCTCGGAGATCACCGAGTCCAACGGTTCGTCGTCGATGGCCACCGTCTGCGGCACATCGCTGGCGCTGATGGATGCCGGCGTTCCGCTGGCCAAGCCGGTTGCTGGTATCGCGATGGGCCTGATCAAGGAAGGCGAGCGCTTCGCGGTTCTGTCCGACATCCTGGGTGACGAAGATCACCTCGGCGACATGGACTTCAAGGTCGCCGGTACCGAAAGCGGCATCACCTCGCTGCAGATGGACATCAAGATCGAGGGCATCACCGAGGAGATCATGAAGATCGCGCTGGACCAGGCCAAGGATGGCCGCCAGCATATCCTCAGCGAGATGGCGCATGCTCTGACCGGCGCCCGCCCCGAACTCGGTGAGTTCGCACCGCGCATCGAGGTTATGCACATCCCGACCGACAAGATCCGCGACGTGATCGGCTCCGGCGGCAAGGTTATCCGCGAGATCGTCGAGAAGACCGGCGCCAAGATCAACATCGAGGACGACGGCACGGTCAAGATCGCTTCGTCGAACGCCAAGGAGATCGAGGCGGCCAAGAAGTGGATCCATACCATCGTCGCCGAGCCGGAAGTCGGCGAAATCTACGAAGGCACGGTCGTCAAGACCGCCGACTTCGGCGCTTTCGTCAACTTCTTCGGTCCGCGTGACGGCCTCGTCCACATCTCGCAGCTTGCCAACGACCGGGTCGCCAAGACCTCGGACGTCGTCAAGGAAGGCGACAAGGTCTGGGTCAAGCTGATGGGCTTCGACGAGCGCGGCAAGGTCCGCCTGTCGATGAAGGTCGTCGACCAGGCCACCGGCAAGGAAATCGCCCGCGACAAGAAGGCCGAAGGCGAAGAAAACGCCGCCTGAGTGGTCTGGCAATAGAGTTGAAACGGGCGCGGCTTATGTCGCGCCCGTTTTCGTTTAAGATCCGTCTACGATATGAGAATCGAAGAATGGCCGCTGAGCCGCTGAAGACACTGTTCCATCCCTTCGAGGCCGAGGGGCTCCCTCTGCCGCAAAAGGGCGAGCGTGTGTTGTTCCTGGGTGCGGAGCCCGGCTTCCGCTTGCCGGAAGGCTTCGAGGCAGAGCTCCATCTTGCACAGGGTTTCCGGCCGCATCTCCGAGCGCTGGAGCGTGCCGGTCACAAGGTAACGCCGCGCGCGGAAGGCGATGCATTCGATGCAGCGCTCGTGCTTGCCGGCCGCCATCGTGGGCTAAACGAGATGCGTATTGCCGAGGCGATCGAACGCGTCACGCCGGGCGGTCTGATCATTGTCGCCGGCGGTAAGGACGAAGGCATCGCCAGCCTGCGCAAGCGCATCGACGAGCTTGTCCCCATCGAAGGGCATCTGCCGAAATATCACGGCATCGCCTTCTGGCTTCGCCGTCCGATCGATCTGGCGCCTGCGGAAAAACTGCGCGTCGCCAATCCTGCCTTGGTCGTAGAGGACCGCTTCCGCACTGCGCCGGGCATGTTCTCCTTCGACCGCATCGATGCCGGCTCGAAACTTCTGGTCGACAACCTGCCCAAAGACCTGCGCGGCAACATTGCCGATTTCTGCGCCGGCTGGGGTTATGTCGCCACCGAGGTCGCGGCACGTTCACCCGGCATAACAGGGCTCGACCTTTACGAAGCGGATTTCGACGCGCTTGAGGCGGCCAGGGGCAATATCGGCCAGACAGGCTTCGAGCCCGGCTTCTTCTGGACCGATCTGCTGAGCGAGCCGGTCGAGCGGCGCTATGATGCCATCGTCATGAACCCGCCCTTCCATCGCAGCCGGGCGGCCGAGCCGGAAATCGGCGCCGGCATGATCCAGGCGGCGGGCAAGGCGCTGAAGCCGGGCGGGCGGCTGTTCATGGTGGCGAACCGTCAGCTGCCTTACGAACCGGTTCTGAAGGCCGTCTTCTCCAGCCATGCCGAGCTCGCCCGCGACGGCATGTTCAAGGTTTTCTCCGCGCGCCGATAGGACGGTGCCGGTCACCTCAATGCATGCTGACGATGCGCGCCGGCTCGTGGACGGGAATGGTCGGTCTGATGTCGCCAGGCTTGATCTTGAGCGGCGCCGGCCTGCCGAACAGATAGCCTTGCACCATCTCGCAGCCGGCCGCCCGCAAGAGCGTCGCCTGGTTCTCGGTCTCGACGCCTTCGGCGATGATGCCGACGCCGAGCGCCCGCGACAGGCCAACGATGGTAGAGACGACGGCGCCCGAATTGGAATCGGTGTCGATGCGGCTGACGAACGAGCGGTCGATCTTCAGCTTGCCGAAGGCGAAGTCGATCAGGTAGCTCAGATTGGAATAGCCGGTGCCGAAATCGTCGACCGCCACCGAGATGCCCATGTCGGCAAGCTGCTGCAGGATGATCGCGGCGCGGTCACGGTCCTGCATCATCGCCGTCTCGGTCAGTTCGAGCTCCAGGCGCGACGGCTTGATGCCGGTGCTGGCCATCGTGTCGCGCACGATGCCGACGAAATCCTTGGTCATGAACTGGACCGGCGAGATGTTGACGGCAACGAAGCAGTCCTCGGGCAAATGACGGGCATCGCTGCAGGCCTTGTTCAGCACCCAATTGCCGATCGGGTGGATCATGCCGGTCTCTTCGGCGATCGGAATGAATTCCATCGGCGGGATCATGCCGCGTTCCGGGTGCTTCCAGCGGATCAGCGCCTCGTAGCCGACGACACGGCCGGTCGGCAGGTCGAGCTGCGGCTGGTAATGAAGGTCGAAATCGCCACGGTCGAAGGCGATGTGCAGTTCGGATTCGATCCAGTGGCGGTAGTCGGCGACCTGGCCCATGTCGGAATGGAAGACCGACCAGTTGCCCACGCCGCCGGCGCGGGCATTCTGCAGCGCCAGGTTGGAGCGGCGCAGGATGAGGACCGGATCGACGCCATCCTTTGGCATCGCCACGATGCCGACCGACAGGCCGACCGACTGCAGGTGAGAATCGAGCTGGTACGGCTTCAGCATCTCCTCGATCATGGTTTCGACGGTGCTTTCCATCGAGCTTTGGAGTTGGTGTTCCCAGACAAGGATAGCGAACTCGCCGGCGCCGATGCGCCCCATCACCGCGCCTTCGGGCATGCAGGCCTTCAACCGCTTGGTGAAGCCGCGGATCAGTTCGTCGCCATGGCTGTAGCCGATGGCGTCGTTGATCTGCTTGAAGCGGTCGATGTCGATGTCGATGAGGAACACCGGCTCACCGGTCCTGATCGTCGCGGACGCCGCGTCGGCAATCCTGCCGACCATCGCCGGCCGCGCCAAAAGCCCGGTCAGCTTGTCGAAATGGGTTTCGTTGAAAACGTAGTCCACCGATTCATCGACGCCGGCGAAGAAGGACAAGGCAGCACCGGCGGCGGCCAGCGCGCATAGCGCCGACGCGATGCCGACCATGGTTTCCGCCTGCATGCCGGCAAAGCCGTCCCCGAAACCATGCCGGAGGCCCCAAAGCCCAAGGATGAAACTGCCAAGGCCCGAACTGGCGACGGTGAGCAGCCGGAACACAGGTGTTCGCTTCGGGTTGCTGACAGCAGGCATTGCTCAGTCCCTGTCGCATGATCCCGAAATCAACTCGACTTTCGGGAAATATCACGCGCAAATTCATAAAGGCTAAAGCATCCTTTGCGCCCAGCAAGAACGCGCAGAGCCCAAGCCCATAAGACTTCTAGCGGATATCTCCTTAAAATGAGTTTCCGCCGATGCATCTAATTTTACTGGTGAATTAATCGCGTACGCTGTCGGTCTGCTTCAACTCATCCAGGGTTGGCATCGACACGATGTGATAGCCGGAATCCACATAATGGATTTCGCCGGTGACGCCTGACGAGAGGTCGGACAAAAGATAGAGCGCCGAGCCGCCGACCTCGTCGATGGTCACCGTGCGGCGCAGCGGCGAGTTGCGCTGCTGGTAGGAGTACATGTGGCGGGCGTCCGAGATTCCGGCGCCGGCCAAAGTACGCACCGGTCCCGCCGATATGCCGTTCACCCGGATGCCGCGCGGGCCATAGTCGTTGGCGAGATAGCGCACGCTGGCTTCCAGCCCGGCCTTGGCGACACCCATGACGTTGTAGTTCGGCATGACGCGGACAGAGCCGGCATAGGTCAGCGTGATCATCGCGCCGCCTTCGCTCATCAGCGGGGCGGCATGGCGGGCGACCTCGGTGAAGGAGTAGCAGGAGATGACCATGGTGCGGACGAAATTGTCGCGGCTGGTGTCGGCGTAGAGCCCTTTGAGCTCGTTCTTGTCGGAAAAGCCGATAGCGTGGACGACGAAGTCGAGCCCGCCCCATTCCTTGCCGAGCGTCTCGAAGGTGGCGGCGACCGATGCGCTGTCCTCGACGTCGCACGGCACCACCAGTGACGCCCCAAGTTTCTCGGCAAGCGGCTTGACGCGGCGCCCGAAGGCGTCGCCCTGATAGGTGAAGGCAAGCTCCGCCCCGTGTTCGGACAATTTCCTGGCGATGCCCCAGGCGATCGAATGATCGTTGGCGACGCCCATGACAAGCCCGCGCTTGCCCTTCATCAGTCCGTCCATGGCCGGCAATCCCCCTACAAAAAAACGCTGGCCTTATGCGGAATAGCGCTGGAAAATCAGCGTTGCGTTGGTGCCACCGAAGCCGAACGAGTTGGACAAAACCGTGTCGATCCTGGCGTCGTCGATGCGCTTGCGCACGATCGGCATGCCCTCGAATTCGGGATCGAGGTTTTCGATATGGGCGCTCTCGCCGATGAAGCCGCCTTGCATCATCAGGATCGAGTAGATCGATTCCTGTACGCCGGCGGCACCCAGCGAATGGCCGGTCAGCGACTTGGTCGAGGTGATGAACGGCATCGTGTCGCCGAACACCTCTCGGATGGCGCCCATTTCCCGGGAATCGCCGACCGGCGTCGAGGTGCCGTGGGTGTTGATGTAGTCGACCGGCGTGGACACCGTCGCCAGAGCCTGGCGCATGCAGCGCACCGCGCCTTCGCCCGACGGCGCCACCATGTCGTAACCGTCCGACGTCGCGCCATAGCCGACGATCTCAGCGTAGATCTTGGCGCCGCGCGCCTTGGCGTGTTCGAGTTCCTCCAGGATGAGGACGCCCGCGCCGCCCGCGATGACGAAGCCGTCGCGATTGGCGTCATAGGCGCGTGACGCTGTTGACGCCTTGTCGTTATACTTCGACGACATCGCCCCCATGGCATCGAACAGGTCCGACATCGTCCAGTCGAGGTCCTCATGGCCGCCGGCAAACATCACATCCTGCTTGCCCCACTGGATCAGTTCGTAGGCGTTGCCGATGCAATGCGCCGAGGTCGAGCAGGCCGACGAGATCGAATAGTTGACGCCGTGGATCTTGAACCAGGTGGCGAGCGTCGCCGACGCGGTCGACGACATCGCCTTCGGGACCGCGAACGGACCGATGCGCTTGGGGCTGTTGTTCTTGAGCGTGGTCTCGGCCGCCTCGACGATGGTGCGGGTCGAGGGGCCACCCGAGCCCATGACGATGCCGGTGCGCTCATTGGTGATGTCGCTTTCGCCAAGCCCGGCGTCGGCGATCGCCTGGTCCATCGCGACATGGTTCCAGGCCGCGCCCTGGCTCAGGAAGCGCATGGCGCGCCGGTCGATCATAGGGATCGGGTCGAGCGTCGGCGCGCCCCAGACCTGGCAGCGGAAGCCGTGTTCGGCGAAGGAATCTGAGAAGCTGATGCCTGATTTGGCATCATGGAGCGAGGATTGCACCTCGTTGGCGTTGTTGCCGATCGACGATACGATGCCGAGGCCTGTGACGACGACCCTTCTCATTCGCAACTCCTTCCAGCGGATGATCCCGAACCCTAGTCGGTTTTCACCGGCGATCATACGCAAAATCAAAATGCCGCAGCGGCGTTGCGTCTCGGAAGAACGCGCCGCTGCAGTGGCGCCGGTCAGGCGGCCGATTGCTTGGACAGCCCCACCTTGAGGTCCGTCGCAGCGTATATGGGTTCGCCGTCGGCCTTAAGCCAGCCATCGGCGATACCGAGCACCAGGCGTCCACGCATGACGCGCTTGAAATCGATGCCGTATTCCACCTTCTTGACCGAAGGCGTGACCATCCCCTTGAACTTCACTTCGCCGGTCGACAGCGCCATGCCCTTGCCCGGCTCGCCGAGCCAGCCGAGGTAAAAACCCGTCAATTGCCACATGGCGTCAAGGCCCAGGCACCCCGGCATGATCGGATTGCCGATGAAATGGCAGGCGAAGAACCACAGGTCCGGCTTGATGTCGAATTCGGCACGGATGAAGCCCTTGTCATGGGCGCCGCCGGTCTCGCTGATCTCGGTGATGCGGTCGAACATCAGCATGGGCGGGTAGGGCAACTGGGCGTTGCCGGGCCCGAACAGCTCGCCGCGGGCGCAGGCGAGCAATTCCTCATAACCGTAGCTGGATTTCGAACCCGCCATATGTCTCGTCCCCATAATCGTCCCGGGCGGTGGGGCGCCCTTGTCGTTGGTTTCCTAACACAATCCCATTCGGGCCGGAAACCGGCGTTTGCGCTTAACTCGCCCGTCTGCCCGGGTCAATGCGCGCTCTCGCATCGGTCCGAAATCGATTTCGATTTCCGGAAAGCACGATGCGACGCCAAAACAGCTATAGAGCGCACTTAGTGCGTCCAACTGGACGCACGTCGCTCTATTGATCGTATTCGGCCAACAGAATATATGTCGGGAGGTATCCAGTTTCGGCGAATGAGTTTTTTCGCCACTCTGGGCGTGTCTTGAGGCAGAACTGTGGGCTTGGACGGATAGATGGATCTGGGCGGCCGGAAGGAAAATGTCGCTGTGGACAAGCGGGTTCGCGAAGCCGGCCTTAGGCCGACACGCCAACGCATTGCGCTGGCCGATCTGCTGTTTGCCAAGGGCGACCGCCACCTTTCGGCCGAGGAACTGCATGAAGAGGCGGTCGCCGCCGGCGTGCCGGTCTCGCTCGCCACCGTCTACAACGCGCTTCACCAGTTCACCCAGGCCGGCCTGCTGCGCATCCTGGCGGTCGAGGGGTCCAAGACCTATTTCGACACCAACACCTCCGATCACCATCATTTTTACATCGAAGGCGAAAACAGGATCTTCGATATAGAAAGCGGTCCGGTGACCGTCTCCAACCTGCCGGAGCCACCCGCAGGCATGGAGATCGCCAATGTCGACATCGTGGTGAGGCTGCGCCCGAAGCGCAGCGTTTAAGCCCCAACCCGTGAAACCTGTCGATTTTGCAATCCGGCTCGAATGGGTTGCGGTCGCGGTCGTGGCTATAGTCGCCTATGCCGCGTCAGGCGTTTCCTGGTGGCTGTTCGCCCTGCTTATCCTGGCGCCAGACCTGTCGATGCTGAGCTATCTCGCCGGGGCACGGATCGGCGTTGTCGCTTACAATGCCTTGCACATATTGATCGTCCCGCTGTTGCTGGCGCCCGCCGGATATGTTCTGGCCAACTCGACGGCGACCGCGATTGGTCTGATCTGGATCATCCACATCGCCGTCGACCGCGCGCTCGGCTACGGTCTCAAATTGTCGACCGGTTTTCAGGACACCCATCTCGGCCGTATCGGCCGTTAGGACTCCAGCAATCTCAATTCTTGACGTGCTCGCCGGGATAGGCGCCCCACACCTGCGACTGGGCGATCCAGCCGGTGTGGCCGTCGAAGGTCATTTCGCACCACTGGCCATCGCAGGTTTTGATCGTGCCCGTAACGCCCGGCTCGATGATCGCGATGACGCTGGCGTCCTTATCGGCATCGTCGAGCAGATTGATTCGGCCACCTTTGGTGCGTTGCCAAGGGGCGACGATCGCAGTCCGGCGGCCCGACAGCAGCGACTGGTTGATCCAACCCTCCGAGCCATCGGCATCGCGCACGCGCCGCCAGGTATCGAATTCCTGGATGATTTCCATCGGCAGGCCGGCCTTTGTGTACATCCAGTCGACGGAATAGTTGGCGCCGGGGCCAACGCGCGAGTTGACGCGAGCCGATTTCAGGCTGACGAAACGCGGCAGCGGCAGGCCGCTCGGCCCGAGCGTGACCGTCTGCACAGGTGCGGCGGCACCTTGCGCCGCGGCTTGCGGGAAATGCAGGAGAGCGCCGAGAAGCGCTGCGCTGAGGATCAGGCGAAGCGACGCGAAACCAGACACTTTCATTCCTTTCGGCGCGTGCCCTTTGGTCCGGGCGCCCCTTTTTCTTTGTCTTCGGCGGCACCGCTTGTTACAGGAGTGGCAGGCGCCGCGACCGGTATTCAGTTTCGCCTGTCTTGGTTAAAGAGGTCTCAACGAGATCGGGTTCGAGGAAACAATGGCAGGCAAAAAACGGCCTCTCGTCGTCATCACGCGCAAGCTGCCCGATCCGGTCGAGACCCGCATGCGCGAACTCTTCGACGCCAGGCTGAATGTCGAGGACCGCCCGATGACGCAGCCGGAGCTGGTCGCGGCGATCAAGGAAGCCGATGTGCTGGTGCCGACCATCACCGACCAGATCGATGCGGCGCTGATTGCCCAGGCCGGCGACAATCTCAAGCTGATCGCCAATTTCGGCAATGGCGTCGACAAGATCGACGTGGCGGCGGCGGCCAAGAAAGGCATCACCGTCACCAACACGCCGAACGTGCTGACCGAAGATACGGCCGACATGACCATGGCGCTGATGCTGGCCGGCCCGCGGCGGCTGGCCGAAGGCGCCAATGTGCTCACCAGTGACAAGAAATGGGCCGGTTGGTCGCCGACCTGGATGCTCGGCCGGCGCATCTGGGGCAAGCGCCTCGGCATTGTCGGCATGGGCCGCATCGGCACCGCTGTTGCCAAGCGCGCAAAGGCTTTCGGCCTGTCCATCCACTACCATAACCGCCATCGCGTGCTGCCGGCGGTCGAGGAAGGGCTGGAGGCGACCTATTGGGAAAGCCTCGACCAGATGCTTGCCCGCATGGACATCATCTCGGTCAATTGCCCGTCGACGCCGGCGACCTTTCATCTGCTTTCGGCGCGGCGCCTAGCTCTGCTTCAGCCCACCGCCTATGTGGTCAACACCGCGCGCGGCGACATTATCGACGAGGAAGCGCTGGTCAAGCTTATCCAGGACGGCAAGATCGCCGGTGCCGGCCTCGACGTCTATGAGCACGAACCGGCGCTGAACTCGAAACTGCTGAAGCTTGCCGCCAAGAACAAGGTCGTGCTTTTGCCGCATATGGGCTCGGCGACGATCGAGGGCCGCATCGACATGGGCGAGAAGGTGATCATCAACATCCGCGCCTTCTTCGACGGCCACCGGCCGCCGGACCGCGTGCTTCCGCTACGGACTTGAAGCGGGCCGCGTTCAGGCTGCGGTTGTGAGGGCCCCATCCGCCGCGACACTCACACGCTTGCCGCGATAGGCCTCAAAAGCGTCGCGCCTGAGCCTGAGCGCTACCGGCGTCCGCCAGCCCATTTCCCTGGCCACAATCAAGCCAAGCAGCAGGATCGCGTCCGGCTCGTGCAGCACGAGTGCCGTCGGCGCATGGCCATTGTGGACGAGTTCCATCAGCACGGCTGACGCTGAGGACGAGCCGATCGTGCCGGGCAGGAACAGCACACGCCCGGAAATGGTCTCGCCATGCTGCGGGTGACGGACATCGGCGATGCGGCCACTCTTCGGGTCGACGCCGCCCCAGAAGCTGATCGGCGCGGTCAGCACCAAGGCCAGCCCTTCGCCTCCGCTGCCCGGCACCAGGATTTCATCGACGGCGCTCATGCGGCGATATCCGTAAACCTCGGCTTACCCAAAACGGCGCTTTCGACGCAGTCGGCCAGCGAGCCGTAAAGCACGGCGTAGCCGGTATTGCCCGGCGCGTAGTGCGCGAACTTTCCCGAATTGGTCATCAGCACGCCGTCGGCCAGATCCGGCAGGATCGGCGTCACCACCACGCAGGTGTCGGCGACGATGATGACGCCGCTGGCTTCGAGCATCTTGCGGTTGCCGTTCTGCTCCAGCCTGGTGAGCACGTGGCGGCCGGTGCAGGCGTAAATCGGCACGCTGAGCCGCCGCCCACCAATCAGCCGCTCAAGTGCATCGAATTCGGCCAAAGACAGATGCGGACTGCCGATCGCCACCGCATCGATGGCGGTTTGCGTGGCTGCCGTGGACAGGCCTGCGCGGGCCTTCATGGCCATCTCCGGCGTTACGCGGATCATCGTTTCCGGCCTGCCGCCCACCAGGATGGTCTCGGCGTCGGGCGCCTCGGGCGTCACGCCGGCAATGTGGAACAGGCCGACGGCGCCCGACGATGCCGCCGCCGCGCCGAAGGCCTTCAGCGCATCCTCGCCGGGATGGCTGGATATGCCGGTGACGACGCCGACCGCATTGCCGACCTCACGGCCGTAGAGGTTGCCCAGCACCGGCCAGGCGATCTCGGATCCAAGGAACGAGGCGGAGAGGCCGGACACATCGAACACCAGCCGTGCCTGCCGGTTCTCGGGGCGATGCAGGCCGTAATCCGGCGCGCGCCCCGATATGGCGCACGCGATGTCGAGGAAGTCGCCATAGCGGTTGGTGCGTGCCCCCAGCACCGAATTGCAGAACACCACCGCGTTGGATTCACCCCAGGCGACATCGCTGCCAAGCGCTGGCCTGTGGCCGGCCTGATAGGGCGCGCAGGTCCAGCTCTGCTCGCAGCCAAGTTTGCGGTAGGCCTCCATCATTCGTCGCGCCATGCCGCGCGCCGGCTCTTCGAGGCGCACGCGCGAGCAGCCCATCAGGTCGAGCGCGCCGACATTGAGCGTCGAGCGCACCGCGACCCTGGCGCCGCCATCGACCAGCCTTTCGGCAAACAGCGTGCCGGAATCGCCGTGATAGAGCGCGCCGTCTATATGCGTCGAGGCGATCGGGATCAGTCGCGGCGCGCCGAGCAGCGCAGCGCTTTCGGCAACGATGCGCATCGCCATCGCCGCCCCGTCATGGCCGGAGGCGATTGTCTGCTCCTGTGCGCTGAGGGCGAGGCTCACGCGAACTCCTTGCGCATGGTGATCGAGGTCGGCCGGTCATAACCGTCATGCGCCGTGCGCGCGGTTTCGCGGAAGCCGAGACGCGCAAAGGTTGCGTGATTTGCCGTGAGCTCGACCCGCGTCTGCAGTTCGATGGCGGGTTTGTTGCGGTTGCGGGCAAGATCCTCGACAGCCTGCATCAATCGTCTGCCGATGCCTTGGCCCTGAAGCCCGAGTTCGACGGCGAGCTTGCCGACATAGAAATCATCGGGTCTCTCCAGCGCAAAAACGCAGCCTGCGATCTGGCCGCCCTGCAGAGCCACGAACACCGTTTCCCGCCCAGCCTTGTCCCTCAGGCTTTCGACGCTCAGCAGATGCGCAGAGGAGGGCGGATCGATGACGCCGTCCATCGGCGCAAAGGAATGCATGATCAGGCTGAGCAGTTCATCCCAGCGCTCGAAATCGGAGGCGAGCTGCGTAACAAGGACGCTGGTGGACTGATCCATGCGGTCAGTTTTTCTTGTAGCGGATCGTGTCGAAGCGCGCCGACAGCGCATCGTAGAGCAGCAGCCGGCCGACCAGTGGTTCGCCGATGCCGGTGATCAGCTTGATGGCTTCCATCGCCTGCAGCGTGCCGACGACGCCGGTCAGCGCACCGACGACCCCGGCCACCGCGCAGGACGGCACCAGCCCCTCTGGCGGCGCTTCGGGAAAGAGGTCGCGATATCCAGGGTTCGGCTTGCCGTCGGCGCCGGTGCCGAACGGCATCAACACCGTCACCGAGCCGTCGAAGCGGCCGACGGCGGCATGCACGAGCGGCCGCTTTTCCGCCGCGCAGGCATCAGCCACCACATAGCGCGTCTCGAAATTGTCGGAGCCGTCGACGACCACGTCGTAGCGCGTGACGAGGACGGCAGCATTGTCGGCCGTCAGCCTGAAACCGTGCAATTCCACCGCGACATGGGGATTGATCCGGGCGACCGCTGCTTTGGCGCTCTCGGTCTTCGCCGTGCCGACCGTATCGGTGGCGTGGATCACTTGCCGCTGCAGATTGGACAGCGAGACAATGTCGTCATCAACGATGCCAAGCGTGCCGACGCCCGCGGCAGCGAGATATTCCAGCACCGGCGCGCCGAGCCCGCCGGCGCCGATGACCAGTACCCGGGCCCGCTTCAGCCTCTGCTGGCCGGCGCCGCCGATCTCGGGCAGCACGATGTGGCGGGCATAGCGTTCGAGTTCTTCGTCGGTGAGGGCGGCAGGGGTCATTGCCCGACCATATAGCGGAGCAAAAACCTTGTCAGGTCTCTTCGGTTGGCCCAACCGTGCCGTGGTCGACGGTGAGGAACTGCGCGCGTCCCCTCAGGCTGGAAAACAGCGCGGCGTCGGTTCCGGTCATGAAGGCCTGGCAGTTCAGCTCCTCCAGGATCGAGAACAGCGCGGCGCGCCGGCCGGCATCGAGATGCGCGGCAATCTCGTCGAGCAACAGGATCGGCGTCATCGCCGACATCTCGCCGGTCAGCCTTGCGTGCGACAACACGATGCCGACCAGCAGCGCCTTCTGCTCTCCGGTCGAGCAGAGTTCGGCCGGCATCGCCTTGGGGCGGTGGCGCACCAGTAGATCCGAACGGTGCGGGCCGTCGAGCGTGCGTCCGGCGGCGCGGTCGCGCTCGCGGCCGTCGGCAAGGGCGTCGCGATAGCGTTGCTCGACATCCACAGCGGGTGCTGAGGCGACATGGCTTTCAAGGTCGCCGAAGAGGCTGATGTCGGCTTGCGGAAACGGCCCGCTGGACGGCAACCTGTCGATCATGGCGGCCAGCAGGCGCACCAGCTCGGCGCGCGCCGCGGCAATCGCCACGCCGGTTTCGACCATTTGCATCTCGATGGCGTCGAACCATGCGCCGTCTCGCGAACCTTCCGTAAGCAATCGGTTACGTCCGCGCATCGCCTTCTCATAGTCGAGCGCGCGCTGGCCGTGGCCGGGATCGATCGCAAGCACCAGCCTGTCGAGAAAGCGCCGCCGGTCCGCGGCAGGCCCCGGGAACAGGCCGTCCATGGCCGGCGTCAGCCAGACCACGCGCAGCCATTCCAGCATGGCGTCGGCCGACCGTGCCGGCGCGCCATTGATGCGCACCTTGCGACCGCCCTCGCCGGACGCTTCACCCCCGGTGATGCCGGTGCCGATCTCGACCTGCCCCTCCGGCCCGTCGAGCCTTGCGTGGAGCGCAAAGCCGCCATCGCCGCCTTCGCGGGCCACGTCGACATAGGGCGCCCGGCGCAGGCCGCGGCCAGGCGTCAGCAGCGAGATGGCTTCCAGGAGATTGGTCTTGCCGGCGCCATTGTCGCCGGAAAACACCACCGCGCCGGGTGAAAAGCCGATCGACAACGCCGCATAATTGCGGAAATTCGTAAGTGTGAGCTTACTTATGTGATTTTGTTCCGGCAACCGCTATCCGCCTGTAGAAGTCGCCGCAATCACTATGCTGCAGTGTGCCGCAGTGCGGCTACACCCGCATCGGCATCAGCACATAGAGCGCGGTCTCATCGGCCATGTCGTGGATCAGCGTCGGCGAGCCGGCATCGGCCAGCATGAACTTGGCTTCCGTGCCGGTGAGTTGAGCAGCGACGTCGAGCAGATATTTGGCGTTGAAGCCAATCTCGATCGGGTCGGACGAATAGTCGGCCGCCAGCTCCTCGGTGGCGCTGCCCGAATCCGGATTGTTGACGGCAAGCGTCACCTGGCCTTCGGTGATCGAAAGCTTCACCGCGCGGCCGCGCTCGGAGGAAATGGTCGAGACGCGATCGACGGCGGCGGCGAAGCTCTGGCGGTCGATGATCAGCTTCTTGTCGTTGCCGGTCGGAATGACGCGCTGGTAGTCCGGGAAAGTGCCGTCGATCAGCTTCGAGGTCAGAACCACGCTGCCGATGGTGAAGCGGATCTTGGTGTCGGACAATTCGGTGGTCACCGCGACATCGGGATCGTCGACCAGCTTCTGCAATTCGCTGACCGTCTTGCGCGGAATGATGATGCCCGGCATGCCTTCGGACCCGGCCGGAGCGTCGATCTCGGCGCGCGCCAGGCGGTGACCGTCGGTCGCCACCGAACGCAGCTTCAGCTTGCCGCCAGTTTCATGCGTGTGCAGGTAGATGCCGTTGAGATAGTAGCGCGTCTCTTCGGTGGAGATGGCGAACTGGGTCTTTTCGATCAGGCCTCTCAGGGCGACGGAATCGAGCCGGAAGATGTGTGAGAAGGACCCCGCCGAAAGCTCCGGGAAATCGGACTGCGGCAGGCACTGCAGGCGAAAGCTCGAGCGGCCCGACGTTACCGTCATGGCGTTGCCGTCCTCGTCGGTCTTCAGCATCACTTCGGCGCCGTCGGCCAGCTTGCGCACGATGTCGTAGAGCAGGTGCGCCGGAACCGTCGTCGCCCCGCCGCGCTCGACCTTTGCCGGCGTCGCTTCGGTCACTTCGAGGTCGAGGTCGGTGGCTTTCATTTCAAGGCTGGCGCCCTCGGCGCTGAGCAGCACGTTCGACAGGATCGGTATGGTATTGCGCCGCTCGACCACGCGATGAACGTGGTTGAGCGACTTCAGGAGATTGGACCGTTCCAGGATAACACGCATGACGAAACAGGCTCGCTTGAATGAATGGACGGGTCACCAGTGGGCGGCGCCCCGCGAAAGGTCTGAACAGGCTCAGAATCTATGCAAACTGACAGGAAAAAGCCAGCAAACGCAAGTCCGGGCCACCGGTTCGCGCCGGTTAAGCGGGCTTTCTGGGGATAAAGCGGACGTTGGCCGGCAACCGATGCATGTCGCCGAAAACTGCGCAGCGGTTTTGGGACAACGACATGCATCAAAACAAGAAAATTTAAAGCGCGACGACCGAATACTCTAACCCGGCGCGCTCCGTTTGCCGCGCCGATCAGGCTTGGTCGTTGATCAGCCTGCGCAACAGTTCCAGTTCCTGCGCCAGCGTGTTGTCGACGCCGGAAAGGTCCTCGATCTTGCGCACCGCATGCAGCACCGTGGTGTGGTCGCGGCCGCCGAACCGCCGGCCGATCTCCGGCAGCGAGCGCGGCGTCAATACCTTCGACAGGTACATGGCGACCTGCCTGGGCTTCACGATGGTGCGCGTGCGCCGGTTGGACAGCAACTCGGTCTTCGACACATTGTAGTGGCGCGCCACGATGCGCTGGATGTCCTCGATGCGCACCCGCTTCGGCTCGCCAGAGCGATAGATGTGCCCCAGGATCTCGTCGATGCGGTCGATGGTGATCGCCGGCTCGAACGACTGACGAAACAGCAGTTGGTTGAACGCGCCCTCCAGCTCACGACCGCTGCCGGTCACCGTGCGGGCGACATGGTTGAGGATCTCCTCCGAAATATTGAGCGATGCATCGTCAACCTTGGCGGTGGCAAGCCGAAGTTTGAGCATGCCGATGCGCATGGCGAAGTCCGGCGCCGACATTTCCAGCGCGACACCGCCATTGAGGCGCGAGCGCACCCGCGGTTCCAGCGATTCCAGTTCCGACGGCGGCCTGTCAGCGGCAACCACCACTTGCTTGGCACTGTCGAGCAGCATGTTGATGAGATGGCAGAATTCGTGCTGGATCGACTTGCCCTGCAGGAACTGCATGTCGTCGATGATCAAGAGGTCGATGTCGCGCAGCTGTTCCTTCAGCGTCAGCGCATTGTTGTCGCGGATCGCGGTGGCGAAGCGCCACATGAAATATTCGGCCGTCAGATAGACGACGCGCGATTTCGGGTTCTGTTTCAGGGATTCGGCCGCAATCGCCTGCAAAAGGTGCGTCTTGCCGAGCCCGACGGTCGCATGAAGGAACAGCGGGTTGAAGCGCACCGCGCTCGACTGCGATTCCGCCACGGCTTTGGCTGCGGCGAAAGCCACCCGGTTCGACGGGCCTTCGATGAAGGAGCCGAACGTGTAGCGCGGGTCGAGCGGCGACCCCAGCACATTGTGCCGGAATTCGCTCTCGATCGGCGTGCCGGGACGAGGGGCGGGCGCCCGCTCCACCCTGCCGGGGCCGACCGTGCCGGCCGCCAATGCGGTCTGCGTATGCTTGGTCATCTTGCGCGCCGGCACGACCTCGGGTTCGACCCCATTGCGGGCAGGACGGGTCGCGGTGCGCACGACCATCTCGATCTTGAGGATTTCGGGATCCTCGTGCTTCCACAGATCGGCGATGAGATCGAGATAATGGCCATTGATCCACGAGCGCAGGAAGGCCGTGGGCACCGAGATGCGTACAATGCCCCGGGAAGCCTCAGCCACCTTCATACGGCCGAACCAACTCGAATAGACCTCGGTTCCCAGGCGCGCCTTCAACTGGGCCTTGACCCGGTCGAACTTCTGTTCCGCGTCGCTGGAAGCCGCCATATCGTGCGCTCCGACCAATGTTCCGGGAAATGGCAGGTCGCCCGTAAGCTCCCGCTCGATGCCGCTCTGCATGATTGTGCGTTCCTTTTCCTTTGTACCTTTTTTCCGCCGGGAGTGCGCCTCCTGCACCCATGTTTCCGGCGACCGTATCTTCGCTACAACACCACCGCCGCCGCCGGCGGATGACGTTGCCTCGTCAGAATGGGATCGGTCCCGGCTGCTTAAGGCCAGTCCGTCTGACATGTTCGGGCAAAGCGGTGCTACCCGGCGAAAACGCCGGTGCGCCATCAAGCTGCCATGTACAATTACGCCAGTCCCCTATCGTATCGAAAAGGCAAGCCATACCCGTTCGCGGAATTGATCCACGTCATGAATTCTGCCACTGTTAGCTGGCCGATTCAGGCTGGGTTAAGGGCTAAGGCCCGTCCCTTTCGATAGATCGACATTACCGAAATCGCTGTGGATAGGGCAAGGCCACCTCTAACGGATTTTTAAGGAATCTGGTTAGTGAACAACGGTTCGGGCTCCGTGCTGGAAGCGCATATTTTGACAAAGCCATTGGGATTCAAACCCTTTTGCCGCGAATATGAAAATGGCTCTGCGGTTTGAAATTTTCTGAAATAATTCGCTTGACACCAACTTGCTGCCTATCGCCCACAGGCGATGTGAACAAGCTGTGGATCACTTCCAGCAAGTCGTTGAAAAACATCAGCAATTTGTGACAGCCAAATTTATTGGCGTGGGCCGTTTCGGCGGATTGGAATATCAGTGGGAGTGTATGTGCCGGCAAAGCATTCCAGACTCTGGAATGCGGCTCGGGCGTGCTTTGCGGCCGTTCTTTTTAAGTGCTTGCCGGCAAACGAAAAAACCCGGCGCGATTGGCCGGGTTTGAAAGAACGACAGTTCAGGAACGGTCAATCAGGCCGACAGCACCTTGAGGCGGTGAGCCAGACGCGACACCTTGCGCGATGCCGTATTCTTATGGATCACGCCCTTGGTCGCGGCGCGCATCAATTCCGGCTCTGCGGTCTTGAAGGCTTCCAGCGCGGCTGCCTTGTCGCCGGCAGCCAGTGCCTCTTCGACCTGGCGGACATATGTACGCACGCGCGAGCGGCGGTTCTTGTTGATCGCTGCGCGGCGGGCGATCTTGCGCGTTGCCTTTTTGGCCGAGGAGGTATTGGCCATGATGCCTCTCTTCTGATCTGGTGGGCGCATGCGGGATGCCGCAGGGCGCAAAAAACAAACGGGCAGCCAACGGCCGCCTCGGTTGGAGCGGCTTATAGTTCAGCTTTTCCGGCGCGTCAACGCCGCTTTGGCTTCTTTTTGGTCCTCTCCGCCGCCACTCTAGCGATTGGTGAAATTCGGCTTCCGCTTCTCGGCAAAGGCTGCCATCCCTTCCTTCTGGTCGTCGAGCGCAAACAGCGAGTGGAACAGCCGGCGTTCGAAGCGCAGTCCCTCCGCCAGCGTCGTCTCGTAGGCGCGGTTGACTGCCTCCTTGGCCATCATCACCGATGGCAGTGAAAACTCTGATATCCTGGCCGCGGCCTTCATCGCCTCCTCGATCAACTCGCCGGCCGGCACGACGCGCGAGGCCAGGCCGCTGCGCTCGGCTTCGGCGGCATCCATCATCCGACCGGTCAGGCACATGTCCATGGCCTTCGACTTGCCGACAAAGCGGGTCAGCCGTTGCGACCCGCCCATGCCGGGAATGACGCCGAGCGTGATTTCGGGCTGGCCGAATTTCGCCGTGTCGGCGGCAATGATGAAATCGCACATCATCGCCAGTTCGCAGCCGCCGCCCAGTGCATAGCCGGCGACCGCCGCGATCATCGGCTTGCGCGCACGGGTAAACTCTTCCCAGCCGACGAAGAAATCCTGCACATAGGCCTCCGCGTAGGTGACGGCCTGCATTTCCTTGATGTCGGCGCCCGCCGCAAAAGCCTTCTCGGAACCGGTGATGACCATGGCGCCGATGCCGGGATCGGCGTCGAACCCCTTTGCCGCCGTCAGCAAATCCGCCAGCACCTGCGCGTTCAGCGCGTTGAGCGCCTTGGGCCGGTTCAGCGTGATCAGGCCGACCTTGCCGCGCGTCTCGACGATGATGGTTTCATAGCTCATGGGCTGGCCTCCTGGTTGCGGCACTGAAGGACTGTCTAGCTTACCGCTGGCAGGTCCGGCAATAAAAGGTCGAGCGGCCGCTTTGCACGATGCGCTCGATGTGGCCGCGACAGCCGGGCGTCGGACAGGGCTCGCCTTCGCGATCGTAGACCGCGAAGGAATGCTGGAAATAGCCCAGCGACCCGTCTGTGTGCACATAGTCGCGCAGCGAAGACCCGCCGGCGGCGATCGCATCGGCGATCACCGAACGGATTGCCTCGGCCAGTCGTTCGCTCTGTTCCTTGGCCTTCTTGCCGGTCCCCGCGATGGTGCCTGCCTCGCGCAATGGCGACAGGCCGGCGCGCCACAGCGCTTCCGACACATAGATATTGCCGAGCCCGGCAATCAGCTTCTGGTCGAGCAGCGCCGCCTTCAACGGCGATCTGCGGCCCTTCAGCAGCGAGGCGAGCAGGGTGCCTTCCAGCGCATTGCCGGTCGGCTCGACGCCCAGTCCCGCCAGCATCGGATGCGCGTCGGCCAGGCCTTCCGCAAACAGCATGAAGCCGAAGCGACGCGGGTCGTTGAAGACCACGCGAGACTGGACGCCGACAGGCGACACGACATGGAACACCACATGGTCGTGCTTGGCATCCTTCGAGCGCTCTTGATGGAACGTGCCGGGCGTCTCTTTGTCATCAGCGGCCTCGATGCGGAACGAGCCCGACATGCCGAGATGGCAGATCAGCACCGGGCCACCGTCCAGGTGTATGGTGAGATATTTGGCGCGGCGGCCAAGCGCGGTGACGGTCTTGCCGGTCAGCCGCTGCGCAAATTTCCCCGGAAACGGAAATCTGAGATCGGGCCGGCGCGCCTCGACGCGCACGATCCGCGCGCATTCCAGAACCGGCTGCAGGCCGCGCCGGACCGTTTCGACCTCGGGCAGTTCAGGCATGGCCGCCTATCGCCGCATGGAAGGAAGCGCCGTGGCGGCCGCGCGCCAGCTTGAGGTGTTCGGCGACCGTCTCGCCGATATCGGCGAAGGTGGTCCTGAGCCCGATGTCGCCGCCCGTGAGACCCGGTGCGATGCCGATGACCGGGATGCGTTCGCGCGTGTGGTCGGTGCCACGCCATGTCGGATCGTTGCCATGGTCGGCGGTGAGGATGAGCAGATCGCCCGGCTTCAGCTTTGCCAGTGCCTCGGGCAGCCGGCGGTCGAAGGCTTCGAGCGCCGCAGCATAGCCGGCGACGTCGCGGCGATGGCCGAACTCGGTGTCGAAGTCGACGAAATTGGCGAACACCAGGTCGCCGTCGCCGGCATCGTCCATCGCGCCCAGCGCCTTGTCGAACATTGCCATGTTGCCGGGCGCCTTGCGTACTTCCGAGATACCGCGGTGGGCGAAGATGTCGCCGATCTTGCCGACCGCGATCACCCGGCTGCCGCGCCCGGTCAAGCGGTCGAGCAGCGTCGGCTCAGGCGGCGGCACGGCGTAGTCATGGCGGTTGTAGGTGCGCTCGAACGTGGCTGATGTTTCGCCCAGGAAAGGCCGTGCGATCACCCGTCCGATCTTCAGCGGGTCGACCAGCCGGCGTACCGTCTTGCAGAACTCGTAGAGCCGCTCCAGGCCGAAATGAACTTCGTGCGCTGCTATCTGCAGGACGGAATCGACCGAGGTGTAGCAGATCGGCTGGCCGGTGCGGATATGCTCCTCGCCGAAGCGCTCGATGATCTCCGTGCCGGGTGCATGGCAGTTGCCGAGAATGCCTGGGACCTTGCCCTCGCGGATCATCGCTTCGGTCAGTTCGGCAGGGAAGGCGGGCACCTTATCGGGGAAATAGCCCCAGTCGAACCGCACTGGCAGCCCGGCGATTTCCCAGTGACCCGACGGCGTATCCTTGCCGCTCGAAATCTCCTGCGCGGCGCCGTGGAAGGCGGAGGCTGAAACGGCGGCTTTGCTGTCGAATTGGAAGCCGGTTGCGGTTTCTGCTGCGCGGCCGAGACCGAGCGAAACCATGGTGGGCACCTTCAGCGGTCCCTCGCGCAGGCCCTCGCGATCGGCGCGGGCTTCCGCGCAAGCCAGCGCGATATGTCCCAATGTGTTCGAGCCGGCGTCGCCATAGCGTTCGGCATCGGCGGCGCCGCCAATGCCGAAAGAATCGAGAACGAAGAGGAAAGCGCGTGACATAGGTGCCGTCATTGCCAGTCTGGTTGACCAGACATAAGGTCCCGTCGCGGCATTGGCAAATCGTAAACCAGGCGGCAACGGCCTGACGCGATGGTCGCGAAGTCGGGCAGGCGTGGTGTACGCATCCTTGAGACATGCAATGCGCTTCAAGGAACGGTGTGCGGGGCATGGATCGATGAGACGGGCTGACCTCGGTTGGAGTGCACTGGCGACCACCGTAGCACTGCTGGCCTCGCAGCTCGCCGCGCACGCCGACTGGCGCGACCAGATCGGCACGTTTCGGATCGGCATCGTTGCCGAGCCGGGCGCCGGCAACACGGTTCCGGGTCTGGCCATGCTGACTGACGCCTACGGCAGGGCGCTCGGCATGAAGGTGGAATTCGTCGTCGCGCATGACTATGCGGCGCTGATCGAGGCGCAGGCCAATGGCCGGATTCAATACGCGGTCTATTCGGCGACCGCCTACGCCACCGCCTCGGAGCGCTGCGGCTGCGTCGAACCTCTTGTGGCGCCGGTCGACGCCGACGGTGCCACGGGCATCCGCTCCGTGCTTTTGACGCGCGACGGCAGGCTTTCCGATCTCGCGGCCCTGGAAACGCACCGCATCGCCATGGCGCCTTCCGACTATGTCGGCGGTTCGCTTCTACCGCTCGCCGGGCTGGCGGCCGACGGCATCAAGATCAGTCAGGATGCGCCATTCCTCGCTCATGCCGGCTCGGCTGCCGCCGCAGAAGCGATGCTGGTCGATGGCCAGGCCGATGCCTTGTTCGGCTGGGAGCGGGCCAGGGCGGAAAACCGGACGGCGATTGCTGGCGATCAGCCGGCGGATCCGGACGGCACGGCGGCGCGGCTGGAGGCGGCGGGCATTCCAGAAGCCGCGCTCCAGATCATCTGGACCTCCGGCGTGCTCAGATACGGCCCTCACGCCGTCCGCAGCGATCTCGACCTCGAAGCCAAACGCCGACTGACCGTCTTCCTCACCAATCTCCGATCGCAGTCGCCGGAAGTCTACGATTTCGTGGAATCGAAACATGCGGGAGGGTTCACGCTCGCCGCTGCGAGTGACTATGCGATGGCCGCTTCCATCGTGCGCCTGGTGTCAGGCAGCACGGACAGCAGCGCGCAATGACCCGGGTTGAATGGGTAGAACTGCTTCAGCAATTGCTGCAGGGGATCGAGGTGGCCCGGCGCGGCCTGAGATAGTAGGTTTCGCTCATCGTTATTTTGCCTTCGTTGAAGGCCGAGATAAATCCGAGCGGCTTTTCGGCGCTTTCCGACCAGGAGATGATCGGTTCATATTTGAGAGTGGTTTTGACACGAATAAGGAAAGTCCCCGCAACGTTGAGCGTCGCCGGAACAGTGGTGGAGCTTGTCGGGTTGGAGTCGCGGCTCGTGACCCCATTCAGCACGCGCCAGGACCACGCCACCTTCGCCTTCGGTGTCGGTTTGCCCGGATCGGCTTCGATGTCGATTGCTGTGATGAAGATATCGGCGACTGAGCGGTTATAAGGCTGAAGGCTGGAGTTTCCGATTTTCATAATGTCGGTGAGATCTGCATTGACCACCGACGTTTGCTGCGTGACGAGGTCGGCAACCATGGAGCTGATGCGGCTGACCTTCTTGCTGGCCTCGATGGCTTGCGAGGCCTCCATGGTAACGAAATACATGATCAGCAAGACGGGCACGATGAGGGCAAACTCGACCGCCGCTATGCCCCGCCGATCGGCACAAAACCGCGCCGCTCTCTTCCAGATAACCGATATCCCCGGATGTGCCCCCGCACGAAACATGCCCTTTTCCTTTGCTACACGTGCCTCAGTTGTCGAATGGCTCGTTTTGCCACGTTGCCGTTGCGTAATGCAGCGTCTTGCCGCCATCCATATTCGACATGTATTGAGCCATGAAATCGGTCATGACCGGCCAAGGGTAGAAAACCCGCAGCATGTTCTTTGATTCTGCCGGACCTATTGTGGGGGTCCCGAAAGCCGGGTCCTTGCCTGTATCCGGATCCTTGCCCGTCAGCGTGATGGTCGAGCCGGAAATCTTGAAACCCGCACTGGCTGCCCCGGCAAAGGTCTTGAACGGGCGCAGATCAACCAGCAAACCGGGGCAACCCTTGGCGACAATGATCTCGAGTCTGGCGCAGACCCTACCCTTTAGCTTCTCTTCCGTCACATCGGCTTGCCTCAACTGGCCAGTACGCAATTGACGGGCGATATCATCGGTGATGTTGGCCATCACCTCCTGTCCGGCAAATGAAATGCAGCTCTCGAGGATGGCGAAGACGAGAGCCGCAAACGGTAACGCAAGCATGGCGAATTCTATCGCCGTGCCGCCGCGCCGATCACCAAGGAAACGACGGGCAAACGTCACGCGCCCTGCCTTGGCCTTGCAGATCTTGCGTCTTGAATCCTCGTCCAAAACGTCGCCCATAACCCGTTCCTGCCGATCCTGATGCGGTACCGTCAGCACCACTATCAAGAACCCATTTAGCTCCGGTTTGAATGACCGTTAAATTCGACCAGGCGACGTTAACCGGCCGCTAACCGACGCGGCTCTCCCCCAGACAATCAAGTCACCTGAGGCGCTTACTGCCCAGCGCTCATCTCGGCCTCGGACGACTTTTCCGAGTCGCTCTTGTACGAGCTTTCGCAATAGGGCGTGCAGGACATGGTCTGGACCGAGGCGCGCCTGTAGATACGCACCGACGACGCGTCCTGGCGCACTACGGTCACCTGCTCGTCGACGATCGGGCTGCCATCGTGGTCGAGGACAACCAGATTGGTCACGCCGAATCCCTTGCCCGTCAGCACGATCGTCGATGCATCCTGGACGGAGGCGTCGGCGATCGCCGGATTGCCGACGACGATGGTGTCGGCGGGGCGTGTCAGTTTGACGATCTTGGCCTGGTTCATCGTCACTTCAATGCCGGCTCCGGCCTTGGCCGGCAGCACGAAGGCCGGGACGGCGAGAAGCGCGACAAGCAGGAATGACGATTTCATGGCGGTCATCAAGGCGCTCCACAGCGGCAAAACTTGTTCACGGAACATGAAGGAGATTGGTGAACCAACGGTTAAACCCTTGACCGGCGCCGGGTATTCGCTCCAATCTTGCTGCCAGCTGATATAACAATGCGTCCTGCCGATAGCCGTGAAATTACAGCTTTTCACGGGCAGGCGAGCCACTGTCCAGCGTTTAGTTTACGGTTAACCACGCAAGCTGTTCGAAGCGGGAAAGGAATCGGTAAGGCTGTTTATTAAGCCGATTGAAAGAGCTTCTCCGTAGATTGGCAGCATCCGATCAACCACCACAGAAGTTGACGGAAGTGCTGTAACACGTGGAGTAGGAGCTCTCGAATGTCTAATCTCATCGCACGTTTCGCGAAGGACGAATCCGGCGCGACCGCTATCGAATACGGTCTGATCGCCGCTCTCATCGCGCTTGCCATCATTTTTGGCGCTGGTCAGCTCGGCAACGCCCTGAACAACAAGTTCATCGCCATCGCCGGTAAGGTGAGTGGTTCGTAATACCCTGGTTGCCTTAGAGATAGGGGCCGCCTGACTGGCGGCCCTTATTTCATCGCGTCGGGCGGTTTTGAGTAACCCAGTCTCATCGATCGTTAATCATATATGTCTAGGCTGAGGCTGGACACAGTTGGCAACAGGGTGTCGCGCCCATGCTCGAAGCGTTGATCTTCGTCATCTTTCCTTTTTGCATGCTCTTCGCCGCGATCTCCGACATGCTGTCGATGACGATCGCCAACCGCGTACCGGTGCTGCTGCTGGCGGTGTTTGCGCTGGTTGCGCCGCTGACGGCCATGGACTGGGCAACCTATGGCTGGCATTTCGCCGCCGGCGCCCTAGTGCTGGCCGTGACGTTCGGTCTGTTTGCACTCGGCGGCATGGGTGGCGGCGACGCCAAGCTGCTCGCCGGCACCGCCGTCTGGATGGGGTTCAACATTCACCTTGTCGAGTATCTCGTGATATCGACGTTCATCGGCGGACTGCTGACGCTCGCCATCCTTCTCTACCGGAAATCGCCGCTGGCGATTTACACCAGCCACAATGTATTCCTGCGCCATTTCGCCGACGACACGACTGGCGTTCCCTACGGCATTGCACTCGGCATTGGCGGGCTGCTGACCTATCCGGATTCACCCCTGATGGTTTGGGCACTGGCAAAGCTGGCGAACTGAAGCAGCAAGCAACCTTTGCCGCTCCGACATCGGTCTGAAAAGAGGCCGCTGGTCGCCCTTTCTGTCGTCGGAGCACGGGTCCGTCCAATTTATGTAAACCTTAAATTAATCACGATCGTAAGCATTGCATTAACCTTGTTTTGACGATTGCCGCTGCAAAGTCCGGCCTGGCTAGGTGGTTGCCTAAAGGCGAGGGTTCGGACAGATGCCAGCATCCCGACTGATTATTCTGGGCGTGGCGGTGGCTGCGGCGGGTGGTGCAGGTTATGTTGCCAAGAATATGGTGGCGGTCCCGCCCCAGCAGGTCGTCGCCGATGCCCCGCAGGCGCCGGCCATTGCCTTGCAGGATGTGCTCGTGCTTTCCGGCGACGTGCCGATGGGCAGCCCACTTGAGAACAATCTCAGCTGGGAGTCCTGGCCGTCCGATGGCATCAATGCGAATTTCATCACCCGTGCCGCCGAACCCGAAGCGCGGGAGAAACTGAAGGGCTCCGTCGCCCGCATGGCGATGTACACCGGTGAGCCGCTGCGGCGCTCCAAGCTGATCGGCGAGGGGCAAAGCTTCATGTCTTCGATCCTGCCCACCGGCATGCGTGCCGTCGCCACCGCGATCTCGGCTGACACGTCGGCAGGCGGGTTCATCCTGCCCAACGATTTTGTCGACGTCATCATGACCCGCAGATCCGACACCGGCAACGGCGGCAGCGGATTCACCACCGAGACCATCCTCAAGAACATCCGCGTCCTGGCGATCGATCAGACCATCCAGGAGGACGAGGAAGGCAAGAAGACCAGGGTCGGACAGACGGCGACGCTGGAGCTGACGCCGCAGCAGGCCGAGATCATAACCGTCGCCCAGCAGATGGCCGATCGCCTGACGCTGGCGCTGCGCTCGATCACCGACAACAAGGAAAAGGGTACCGATGAAGCCGACTACCTCGTTTCCGGCAGTGGGCGGCGCGGAACGGTGCGGTTGATCAAATCGGGCGAAGTTTCCGAAGTAGGGGCAAGGAAATGAGGTTAGTCGCTAAACTGCCGGTCACCATGGCTGCAGCCGTCGGCCTGCTTTTCCTCGGAGCCCATGCAAGTGGCCTCGGCGACGCCAAGGCCGCCGGAAAGAGCGTCGGGGTCACGGCCTCGACCGCCACGCAACGTGTCAAGCTCGGCCTCAACAAATCGGTCGTCATCGATCTGCCGAGCGACGCCTACGACATCCTTGTCGCCAATCCCGCGGTCGCCGATGCGGTGACCCGCACCGCAAGGCGCATCTATCTGTTCGGCAAGTCGGTGGGCGAAACCAACATCTTCGTCTTCGGTCCCAATGGCGAGCAGATTGCCAGCCTGGATCTGGCCGTCGAACGCGACGTCGCCGGATTGGAAGACTACCTCAAGCGCTTCCTTCCGAATGCCGAGATCAAGGTCGAATTGCTGAACGACAACGTCGTCCTGACCGGGACGGTGGATACGCCGCTCGATGCCAAGCGCGCCGTCGATCTGGCAACCATCTTCGTGTCCGGAGGTGAAGCGACGACGGGCCAGTATTCGCAGACCGCGGCCGGCGGCAATGCCAATGGGGGCGTCGACATCAACAACCCGGATGCCGAACGCCGGGTCTCGAAGATCGTCAACCTGCTACAGATCATCGGCGACGACCAGGTGACGCTGAAGGTGACCGTGGCCGAAGTCAGCCGCTCGGTGATGAAGCAGCTCGGCGTCAACATGGTTGGCAGCGGCAGCATGGACGGCATCGCTTACGGTGCGCTGAGTTCGCCCAACTACGGTTTGGGAAAGCCGCTTTCGCAGAATTCAGGCTTTAACTTGGGCGGCAGTGGCCTCAAAGCCTACATCAATGCCATGGAGCAAAGCGGCGTCATGAAGACGCTTGCAGAACCGACCCTCACCGCGGTTTCGGGCGAGAAGGCAACGTTCAGGGTCGGCGGCGAATTCAATCTCATCACGGCACGTACGAACAACGTTTCGACCGACAACCAGACCGGCCAGGTCACCTACACCAACGAAAAGCTGGAATACGGCATAGGCCTCGAGTTCCAGCCCGTTGTGCTGTCGGCGGGCCGGATCAGCCTCAAGGTCAGAACATCGGTTTCGGAGCCGACCTCGGAAGGTGCTACCACCCTGGAAGGCGGCGGCAGCTTGCCCGGCCTGACGCTTCTGTCGATCCGCAAGAGACTTGCCGACACCACCGTCGAATTGCCGTCGGGCGGTTCGATGATGATTGCCGGCCTCGTTCGCGACGACGTCCGCCAGGCTGTATCGGGCTTGCCCGGCCTGACCAAGATCCCGGTGCTCGGCACGCTATTCCGCAGCCGCGATTTCGTCCGCAATGAAACTGAACTGGTCATCATCATCACGCCTTATCTGGCTCGGCCGGTGGCGCGCAACCACCTGGCTAAGCCGGACGACAATTTCAATGCCGCCGGCGATGGTCCGGCCATGTTCCTTGGCCGCGTCAACCGCGTCTACGGCACCATGCAGACCGACAAGCCCAACGGCCGCTACCACGGCGTTGTCGGCTTCATCTACAAGTAAGCGGGGAAGCGGACATGTCTCAGTCAGCATCAAAGGTACTGGCGATTGCCGCAACGGCATGGTCTGGCCGTGGCCGGATCCGCCGATCGGCAATGCCGATCCTGGCGGTCGCGATCGCCGCCTCGCTTGCCGGTTGCGCTAAGCGCGACAGCATCACGGTTGGGGCGATTCCCGATGATTATCGCACCACGCATCCGATCGTAATTGCTGAGAAGAACCAGAAGCTCGACCTCCCGGTCGGCGCCGGCGATCGCGGCATGACCGGCTCGCAGCGCGACACGCTTCTGGGCTTCCTCGACGGTTACGACAAGAGCGCTGCCCCGGCGCTGACGATCGCAACCCCGATCGGCTCGGCTAATGAGGTCGCGGCGACTGCCGCGGCGCGCGATTTCGCAAGGCTGGCGGTTGCCAGCGGCATCAAGCTAAACCGGATCGTGGTGACCTCCTACCAGTCGGTTTCCCCGGAAGCGTCGGCGCCTATCCGCGTTTCCTATATTTCGGTGAGAGCCCAGACCGACAAATGCGGGCGCTGGCCCGAAGACATCCTCGAAACCTCCGAAAACAAGCACTACGCCGATTACGGCTGCTCGTCTCAAAACAACCTCGCCGCGCAACTCGCCAATCCGACCGATCTGCTCGGGCCAAGAAAGTCGTCCGACATCGACGCCGAGAACCGCGGCGCGGTGATCGACGTCTACCGCGGCAGAGGTATTTCGGACGAGTTCCTCGGCAATTCGGAAGTGACGTACTAGGAGCGCCGGTCCCGCGTAGAGACCGGAAGAGAAGTCACGGAAAAGAGCATGACAATGAGCAATCTTGCCTACGATACGCCCGTAGACGGCGGCGACAGCTCGCAATTGGATATTGCCGCGATGCAGGCGCTGCGGCCGGTTCCGCGTATTTCCATCCAGGCATTTTGCGAGACGGAAGGTGTCGCGCATCCGGTGGAGCGGGCCGGCGAGGATCGCCGCATGGCCAAGGCGCATCTGAAAGTGCATATGGGCGGCATCGCCACGGCGATCGAATTCTACCAATCCGCGCCGACGCCGAACCTCATCCTTCTGGAGTCGCGCAGCGAACCGAAGCAGTTGCTGGAGCAGCTTGCCCAGCTTTCAGAATATTGCGATCCCTCCTCTAAAGTCGTGGTGATCGGCCACTACAACGATGTCGGTCTTTACCGCGAACTCATCCGCTTCGGTATTTCCGAATACGTCATCGCGCCCGTGTCGATGGCCGATATTGTCTCGGTGGTTTCGTCGATCTTCGTCGATCCGGAAGCCGAGCCGATCGGCCGCTCGATCGCCTTCGTCGGCGCCAAGGGTGGCGTCGGCTCCTCGACCATCGCCCACAATGTGGCGTGGGCGATGTCATCGCTGTTCAAGTCGGAAGTGGTCGTCGCCGATCTCGACCTGGCTTTCGGGACGGCCAACATAAACTTCGACCAGGACCCTGCGCAAGGCATCGCCGAGGCCGTGTTTTCGCCCGAACGCGTCGACGAGGTTTATCTCGACCGTCTGCTTGCCCAGTGCGCCGAACATCTGTCGCTGCTCGCCGCGCCCTCCACCCTCGAACGTGTCTATGATTTCGATCCCGATGCCTTCACGCAACTCATCGATACCGCCCAGCGCAGCGTGCCGCTGCTGGTGCTCGACGTCCCCCATATCTGGACGGGCTGGACCAAGAACACACTGATCAAGGCCGACGAGATCGTCATCACTGCGACGCCGGAATTGGCCAATCTGCGCAACACCAAGAATCTGGTCGATATGCTGACGCGGCTTCGCCCGAACGATCCGCCGCCGAAACTGATCATCAATCAGGCCGGCGTGCCGAAACGGCCCGAGATTTCCGCGTCCGACTTCGCCGAGCCGCTCAGCCTCACGCCGATGTCGGTCATCGCCTTCGACCCGTTGTTGTTTGGAAATGCCGCGAACAACGGCCGCATGCTGGGCGAGATGGATCCCAAGAGCCCGGTCGTCGGCATGATCAACGAAATCGCGCACGTGCTGACCGGTCGCAGCGAAATCAAGGCCAGGAAGAAGGCAGGCCTTGGCGGCCTCCTCGGCAAGCTCTCGCGTAACAAGAAATGACGCTTCTCAAGCGAAATTGGTAGTCGATCATGTTTGGAAAAAGAGGCTCCGACGACGGCGGCCGGTTCACCCCGGAGTTCCGTCAGCCAGCGTCAGCGGCGCCGGCTGCTGCAACGCCTGCGGACATGGCGGTACCTGCCCGACCCCCGGCAGCGCCGCCGCCGGGAGCGCTGGCAACGCCGCCAACTCGCCGTGCCGTTGAGGCGCCGTCGATGGCGCCGGAGCCGCCAAAAAAGATCCAGCGCGAAAAAAGCGAAACCTACTACGACACCAAGAGCCAGGTCTTCTCCGCACTCATCGACACCATTGACCTGTCGCAACTTGCGAAACTCGATCCCGAGAGCGCGCGCGAGGAAATCCGCGATATCGTCAACGACATCATCGCCATCAAAAATTTCGCAATGTCGATCGCCGAGCAGGAAGAGTTGCTCGACGACATCTGCAACGATGTGCTAGGCTACGGGCCGCTGGAGCCGCTGCTCGCCCGCGACGATATCGCCGACATCATGGTCAACGGCTCCAAGAACGTCTACATCGAAGTCAACGGCAAGGTCGAACAGACCGGCATCCGCTTCCGCGACAATCAGCAGCTGCTCAACATCTGCCAGCGCATCGTCAGCCAGGTTGGCCGCCGCGTCGACGAATCGAGCCCGATCTGTGACGCCCGTCTTCCTGACGGGTCTCGCGTCAACGTGATCGCGCCGCCGCTCTCCATCGACGGCACCGCGCTCACCATCCGCAAGTTCAAGAAGGACAAGCTGACGCTCGATCAGCTGGTCAAGTTCGGCGCCATCTCGCCGCAGGGCGCCGAGATACTCAAGATTATCGGCCGCGTCCGCTGCAACATCGTCATCTCCGGCGGTACCGGCTCCGGCAAGACGACGCTGCTCAACTGCTTGACCAACTATATCGACCGCGAGGAACGCGTCATCACCTGCGAGGACTCGGCCGAACTGCAACTGCAGCAGCCGCACGTGGTACGTCTCGAAACCCGCCCGCCCAATCTCGAGGGCGAAGGCGAGGTGACCATGCGCGACCTGGTCAAGAACTGCTTGCGCATGCGGCCCGAACGCATCATCGTCGGCGAAGTGCGCGGACCGGAGGTTTTCGACCTGCTGCAGGCGATGAACACCGGCCATGACGGGTCGATGGGAACGATCCACTCCAACAGCCCGCGCGAATGCCTGAACCGTATCGAATCGATGATCGCCATGGGCGGCTATTCGCTGCCGCAGAAGACCGTGCGTGAAATCGTCGTCGGCTCCGTCGATGTCATCATCCAGGCAGCACGCCTTCGCGACGGCTCGCGCCGCATCACCCACATCACCGAGGTGATCGGCATGGAAGGTGACGTCATCATCACGCAGGACATCGTGCTCTACAACATCAAGGGCGAGGACTCGAACGGAAGGCTGCTTGGCGAGCATGTGTCGACCGGCATCGGCCGTCCGCATTTCTGGGATCGCGCCCGCTACTATGGCGAGGAACAGCGCCTCGCCAATGCTCTGGAATCGATGGAGAAACGCGCTGACTAACGCATATCGAGGCGTGGGGACTGAGGTCGATGTTCGGAATTGATACCACCGTACTGGCGTTCATCGTGCTCGCCGGCTTCAGCGCCGGTGCGGTCGCCTATGCCTTCCTGTTCACCAAGATGAGCAACGAGAAGCAGGCCGGCAAGCGGCTCGAGACGATCAAGGCCGCCGAGACCGATCGTTCGGTCGTCAAGGCTTCGCGCGACCGTGTCGCGGAGGCGGTCAAGCGGCGTAAATCTGTCCAGGACACGCTGAAACAGCTCGACGAAAAGCAGAAAACCAACGAACTCGCCGTCAAGAAGCCGCCGTTGAAGGCCCAGATTCGTCAGGCCGGCATGCAGGTCTCGATCGAGCGTTTCTATATCTACTCCGTCATTTGCGGCATCGCGCTGACGGTGCTCGCCTATCTCGCCGGCGCGCCGCTACTTGTCCTGCCGGGTACGCTTCTGGCCGGCGCGCTCGGCCTGCCACGCTGGTTCGTCTCGTTTCGCCGCGCGCGCCGGGTCAAGGCGTTCCTCAACGAATTTCCCAACTCCCTCGACATCATCGTGCGCGCCGTCAAATCCGGCCTGCCGCTCAACGACGCCATTCGCCTGATCGCCAATGAATCGCCGGAGCCGGTCAAGACCGAGTTCCGCCGGATCGTCGATTCGCAGCAGGTTGGCATGTCCATCCCCGACGCCACCTTGCGCATGGCTGAGACCATGCCGTGCAGCGAGGCAAGTTTCTTCGGAATCGTTATCCAGATCCAGTCACAGGCCGGCGGTAATCTCTCCGAGGCGCTAGGCAACCTTTCGCGCGTGCTTCGCGATCGCAAGAAAATGAAGGCCAAGGTCCAGGCGCTGTCCATGGAAGCGAAGGCGTCGGCCGTCATCATCGGCGCGCTGCCTATTGTCGTCGCCCTTCTCGTCTATCTGTCGAGCCCGAACTACATCATGCCGCTGTTCACCACCAGCACCGGCAATCTGATCCTTGGCTGTTCCGGCGTGTGGATGTCGATCGGCATTCTGGTGATGCGCAAGATGATGAACTTTGAAGTTTAGGCCCACCTTGGAAAGCTCGAACGAAAAGACTGAAAACGGATGACCGACCAAGTCGTAAAATCGCTGACCGATCCTGCCTTCCTGATCGCATTGCTGGTCGGCGTTGCGGTGTTCGCGACCGTCTTCACGTTGCTGCCGGCGCTTGGCGGCAATCAGCTCAAGGCGCGCATGAAATCGGTGGCGCTGGAGCGTGACGAATTGCGCGCCAAGCAGCGCTCGCGGCTTGCCAACGAAGCCGATCGCCGCCGCAAGGGGCTGCGCGAAGAGCAGTCGATCGGCATGCGCAACATCGTCGACAGGCTCGACCTGCGGCGTGCGTTGGCCGATGAAGGCACGTTGCAGAAGCTCAAGGTGGCGGGCTTTCGTGGCCAAAACCCGCTGACGCGCTTCCTGTTTTTCCGCCTGATCCTGCCATTTGTGGGTTTCGCGCTGGCAGCGATCTATCTGTTCGTGCTCGGCGGACTGCCTGACCGGCCGGCCTTCGCGAAACTGTTCGTCTGCATTCTCGTCGCCTACGCCGGCTTCTATGCGCCTATCCTTTACGTCAACAATCGTGCCGCCAAGCGCAAGCAGTCGATCCAGGCGGCGTGGCCGGATGCGCTCGACCTGATGCTGATCTGCGTCGAGTCGGGCATGTCGGTCGAGGCTGCCTTGCGCAAGGTCTCCGAGGAGATCGGTTCGCAATCGGTGGCGCTGGCGGAGGAATTCGTGCTGACCAATGCCGAACTCTCTTATCTGCAGGAACGCAAGCAGGCTTATGAAAACCTGTCGGCTCGTACCGGCCTGGAATCGGTGAAGTCAGTGTCCCAGGCACTGGTCCAGGCGGAACGCTACGGCACACCCGTGGCGCACGCATTGCGCGTGCTGGCCGCGGAAAGCCGCGACATGCGCATGAATGCAGCCGAGAAGAAGGCCGCCGCCCTGCCGCCGAAGCTTACCGTGCCGATGATCCTGTTCTTCCTGCCGGTTTTGTTCGCCATCATTCTGGGCCCAGCCGGCATTCAGGTCAGCCAGCGCGGCATCTTCGGCGACCAGCACAATTCCTCAAGCCAGTAGGCCTCGTTGCAGCCATACAAAGAGCCGCACTGCCAATGCAGTGCGGCTCTTGGCTTTCAGCGTTGATGCGTGGACGGATTTTGCGCTGTGCGGAGCCGGCGCCCATGCGGCGCTCAGTTGGTCGCCGCCTTTGCCTTGTCCTGATCCTTGAGCTGGCTCCAGGCGTTCTGCTGGGCAAGCATCTGGCGAAGATAGGCTACATTGGCTTGCGCCTGTTCCGGCGAAAGCTCCTGCGAGGCGATCTTCTCGGCCTCGTCGAAGCGGCCCTGCAGTCCCACGACCAGCGCAAGGTTCTGGCGCACCCGGCTGTCGGCATTCGGTTGCTGGGCTGCCGAGCGCATATAGGTCTCGGCGGTGCGTAGATCGCCTTCCAGCACATAGGACATGCCGAGATTGGAAAGGATCGAGGGTTCGTTCGGCTTGAGGTCCAGCGCCTTGCGGTAGTTCTGGCGCGCTTCATCCTTCTGGCCAAGCTGGTCGAGAATGGCGGCCTCGGCCGACATCAGCCGCCAGTCCGGATATTCCGGCGTCTGCGCCCGGCGCACGGCGTCGAGCGCCGGCTCGAACTGGCCGTTGGCGGCCAGCGCCTTGCCGTAGGCGGCAAGCACGTCGCGATCCTTGGGGTAGGCGATCGCCAGCTTGCGCATCACGGCAAGCGACTGGTCGGCATCGCCGTCCATCTGGAGCGCCGCCGCAAAATTTGTCGCCAGCCGCTTGTCGTTGGGGTTCTTTGCGTAGGATTCGCCGAGCCGCCCGGTCGCCCCGTGCAACTCGCTGGCCGACATGGTTTCCAGCGGTTTGCCGCTGGTGCGCCCGATCGAGCCGGTCGTGAGCTTGCTGGTTCCGCACCCCGCAGCACCGGCCGCCAGCGCCATCAGCAGCGCCGTGGTGACCAACCGTTTGCCCGTGACGTTCATCCTTCGGCTGGTGGGCATCGGCACGGGGCTCTCCATTCTGCGCGTGGCCATTCACGTGGCCATCTTCATCCCTGCAGAAATATTCTGTTAACCCTAACGGACAGTTAAAAAGCGAGCCGTCGGATCGGTGAACGGCCGCCGGAAGCCACTGACCTGGCACGTCCCATGCTCGGCTCTGTGCATAGATGTTGAAATCATTCGACGTCCCTGTCACTTGACTGAGGACGATCTGCAAGCCTCCCGGAGACCATCGAAATGCCCGTCGAACTCGTCGAGACACTAAACACTGCCTTGCCGATCCATCTGGTCGCGAGGGATGGACTGGAGGCCTTGGGGCTTTCGCCTTCCACGATCGCATGGGCGGCCGCCAACGGCTTTTCCGGCGAAGCCGGCAGGACGCTCGCCGTCCCGGGCGACAACGGTTCCCTTGCTGGCGCCTTGTTCGGCGTCGGTGACGGCGAGGGCGCGCTGGCCGTCGGCATGCTGGCGAGAGCCTTGCCGGAAGGCGACTGGCATTTTGCCGCCGCTCCAGCCGAGCCGGAACTCGCGGTCATAGCCTTGGTGCTCGGTGGTTACGTCTTCACTCGCTACGGCAAGAAATCAGGCAAGGCGCTGCGTTTCGCGCTGCCGCTCGGCGTAGATCCAGGACGTGTCCGGGGCATCGCCGACGGCGTCTTCCTGGCGCGCGACCTGGTCAACACGCCGACCAGCGACATGGGACCGGACGAGTTGGAGAAGGCGGTTCGGACCCTGGCGGCCACTCACAAGGCCGAGGTGTCGGTGATCAAGGGCGATGATCTCCTGAAGCAGAATTTCCCGATGATCCATGCGGTCGGCCGCGCCTCGGTCGGCGCGCCGCGCCTGATCGACATGGTCTGGGGACCCGAAGGCGCGCCGAAGGTGACGCTGGTCGGCAAGGGTGTCTGTTTCGACACTGGCGGCCTCGACATCAAGCCTTCGTCGGGCATGCTCTTGATGAAGAAGGATATGGGCGGCGCCGCCAATGTGCTGGGCCTGGCCTCGATGATCATGGCTGCCGGGCTGAAGGTGCGGCTGCGCGTCCTGATCCCGGCGGTCGAGAATTCGATTGCCGGCAACGCCTTCCGGCCTGGAGATGTACTGACCAGCCGCAAGGGCATTACCGTCGAGATCGGCAACACCGACGCCGAAGGGCGGTTGGTGCTGGCCGATGCGCTGGCGCTGGCCGATGACGAGGAGCCGGAACTGCTGATCGACATGGCGACGCTGACCGGGGCAGCGCGTGTCGCGCTCGGGCCCGATCTGCCGCCTTTCTACACTGGCGACGAAACGCTGGCGTCCGAACTGGCTGCGGCCTCCATGGCCGTCGAGGATCCGTTGTGGCGCATGCCGTTGTGGCGGCCCTATGACGCCAGGCTGGCGTCGAAGATCGCCGACATCAACAACGTCACCACCGACGGCTTCGCCGGTTCGGTCACCGCGGCGCTTTTCCTCAAGCGCTTTGTCGAACGGACAACGGGCTGGGCGCACTTCGACATCTTCGCCTGGAACCCGTCCGATCGCCCCTACGGACCCGCCGGCGGAGAGGCGCAAGGCATCCGTGCACTGGAGCGGGTCATTTCGAGGCGCTATGCCTGACGCCCTGGGACGGCCACCAAAACTGAAACGGAACCGAAACAATTTGCCGTCATGCTCGGGCGATGTCGATTTCGATGCGTCCGAGCCAGGCGATGCGGCTGTGGCAGCAGGTGATGCTGTCGCAGGTGCGCGCCGGCGCGCCAGATCTCACCATGCGCCAGACGGCGATCCTGTTCACCATCTATCTCGACCCGCCGCCGCACACGGTGCGCGGTCTAGCCGCCCGCCTCAATGTCACCAAGCCGGTTATCACCCGCGCGCTCGACACTATGGGTGCGCTGAAACTGGTGTCGCGCCATCGCGACGAGCTCGACAAGCGCAATGTGCTGATCCGGCGCACGGTCGAAGGCGCGCTCTTTGTCGAGCGCTTCGGGGATGGTATCGTTGCCAAGGCTCATGAACTGCCCATCTGATCAATCCAGAACTAGACGAGTACCGATTTGACTGCCAGGGACGCCCGCCTCCACGCCTTCCGTTCCGACCTCGCCGATGCCAGGCTGAAAGGGGAGGTGTCGGCCGATCGCTTCGTCACCGGCCGTCCGGCCCGGATCACAGCCTCCGTGGCTGACGTGCGCAAGGCACCGCGCCCGGATGCCGGCGTCAACACGCAAATTCTGTTCGGCGACGATGTGCTTGTCTTCGAGGAAGCCGAGGGATGGGCCTGGGTCCAGGCCGAACGTGACGGCTATGTCGGCTACGTCGGCGCCACCATGCTGGGCGCACCCGAGCATGCGCCAACCCACATCGTCACGGCGCCGCGCACCTTCCTCTATCCTGGCCCGGATCTGCGCTTCCCGATCAGCGGCCAATTGTCGATGGGCTCGACGGTGACGGTAACCGGTGCCGCCGAAACGCGCGGCACGCACTATGCGCTGTTGCCCTCCGGCGAGGCGCTGATCGCCGGCCATATTTGCCCGGTCAGTGACATCGCCGCCGACTATGTCTCGGTCGCCGAGATGTTTATCGGCACGCCCTATCTCTGGGGCGGCACCTCCGGCTTCGGCATCGACTGTTCGGGCCTTGTGCAACTGGCCATGCGCATGGCCGGCCGCAATGTGCTGCGTGATTCCGACATGCAAGCGGCAGGCCTCGGCGAGCCGCTCGATCCGGGATTCGATTATGCCGGACTGAAACGCGGCGACCTGGTGTTCTGGAAGGGCCATGTCGCGATCATGACGGACGCCGAGACAATGATCCACGCCAACGGCCACACCATGCTGGTCTCGCGCGAAGGGCTGAAGGATGCGGTTGATCGGATTGGGTATCTGTATGGCGGGCCGACTGGGTTTCGGCGGCCCTAGCGCCTCTTCCTCGCCCGTTCACGGGGAAAGGTGCCCGAAGGGGCGGATGAGGGGCGACGCCAGCGACTGAAAGGTCGCGCTGCGCCTCACTTGCCGGCCGGCATCCCTCTCCCCGTAAACGCGGCGAGGGATAGCTCGGCCGATCACCTTTTGTTCCGATTTTCCTTGGCGATCGCGCGCCGTCGCGCTACCTCTTTCGCGTGACCGAGCAGCCGCGCCTTGCCAAACAGAATGCCGCCGTCCTTCTGCCCGAGCCATTCATCAGATGGTTTGGCGAAAAAGGCTGGTCGCCGCGCGCTCACCAGATCGAGCTGCTGGCGAAGGCTCAAGCCGGGCAATCGGTGCTCTTGATCGCACCGACCGGCGCCGGCAAGACGCTGGCCGGCTTCTTGCCATCGTTGACCGAACTGGCCAACCGCCCCAGACGCAAAGCCGGTATGGCACGGCGCGGCATCCATACGCTCTACATCTCGCCGCTGAAGGCGCTGGCCGTCGACATCGAGCGCAACCTCGGCAAGCCGGTGGAGGAGATCGGCCTGCCCGTCACGATCGAGACGCGCACCGGCGACACGCCTTCCCACAAGCGACAGCGCCAGAAGCTGGCGCCGCCCGATATCCTGCTCACCACGCCCGAGCAATTGGCGCTGCTGATTGCGGCCGGCGATGCCGGGCGATTCTTCGAGGATCTGCGCTATGTCGTGCTCGACGAGTTGCATTCGCTGGTGACATCGAAACGCGGCCATCTGCTGGCGCTCGGGCTGGCGCGGCTGCGCAGCATCGTGCCCGGCCTGCAGACGATCGGTCTGTCGGCAACGGTGGCCGAGCCCGACGAGTTGCGGCGCTGGCTGGTGAGCCAGAATCCGCCCAAAGGCCTGGCAAGTCCCGATATGTCTGAGCTCATCGTCGTAACCGGCGGCGCGAAGCCCGAAATCTCGATCCTCGATTCGGAAGAGCGCGTGCCATGGGCCGGCCATTCGGCGCGGTATGCGACGCCGGAAATCTACCGCGAGATCAAGCGCCATAGGACCACCCTGCTGTTCGTCAACACCCGCAGCCAGGCCGAGCTGCTGTTTCAGGAATTGTGGCGGGTCAACGAGGATACCTTGCCGATCGCGCTGCATCACGGCTCGCTCGATGTCGCCCAGCGCCGAGGCGTCGAGAAGGCGATGGGGGAAAACGCGCTCCGTGCCATCGTCGCCACCTCGACGCTCGACCTTGGCATCGATTGGGGCGATGTCGATCTGGTCGTCCATGTCGGCGCGCCCAAGGGCGCCAGCCGGCTGGCGCAGCGCATCGGCCGCGCCAATCACCGCATGGACGAGCCGTCGAAGGCGATCCTGATCCCGGCCAATCGTTTCGAGGTGCTGGAGTGCCGGGCAGCGCTGGACGCCAACTATCTGGGCGCCCAGGATACGCCGCCGCTGGTCAATGGCGGGCTCGATGTGCTGGCCCAGCATGTGCTGGGCTGCGCCTGCGGAGCGCCGTTTCGCGCCGACGATCTCTATGAGGAAGTGCTGACAGCAGCGCCCTATGCCAGCCTCGACCGGCCGACATTCGACCGCGTCATTGATTTCGTCGCCACCGGCGGCTACGCACTGAAGAACTACGAGCGCTACGCCCGCATCCGCCTCAACAAGGACGGCATGTGGCGGGTCTCCAATCCCCGCGTCGCGCAGCAATACCGGCTGAACGTCGGCACCATCATCGAGGTGCCGGCGCTCAATGTGCGTTACGTCAAGGCCGGCAGCAAAGGCTCGGCTTCGCACGGCGGCCGGGCTCTGGGCAAGATCGAGGAGGCCTTCCTCGAAACGCTGACGCATGGCGACACCTTCATGTTTGCCGGCAAAGTGCTGCGCTTCGAAGGCATCCGCGAGAACGAATGCTTCGTCTCGAATGCGCCGGGAAGCGACGCCAAGGTGCCTTACTATGGCGGCGGCAAATTTCCGCTTTCGACTTACCTCGCCGAGCAGGTGCGCGCCATGCTGGACGACCCGCAGCGCTGGGGGAAGCTGCCGGAGCAGGTATCGGACTGGCTGCGGTTCCAGGCCAACAAATCGGTATTGCCCAAACGCGACGACCTCTTGATCGAGACCTTTCCGCGCGGCAACCGTCACTATCTCGTCGCTTATCCTTTCGAGGGCAGGCTGGCGCACCAGACGCTCGGCATGCTGCTCACCCGCCGGCTGGACAGGGCCGGCGCCAGGCCGCTTGGCTTCGTCGCCACCGACTACGCATTGGCCATCTGGTCGCTGGGCGATATGGGCGCGATGTTCAAATCGCGGAAACCTTCGCTTGGCGCTCTGTTCGACCAGGACATGCTGGGCGACGACCTCGAGGCTTGGCTGGCCGACAGCTGGCTGCTCAAGCGCACCTTCCGCAACTGCGCGCTGATTTCAGGCCTGATCGAGAAACGTCACCCCGGCCAGGAGAAAAGCGGCCGCCAGGTCACCGTCTCGACCGATCTGATCTATGACGTGCTGCGCAGCCATGAGCCCGACCACATCCTGCTGCAGGCGACGCGCGCCGACGCGGCGACCGGTCTGCTCGATGTCAGCAGACTTGCCGACATGCTCTCGCGTATCCAGGGTCGAATCGTGCATAAGGCACTCGAACAGATATCGCCGCTGGCCGTGCCGATCATGCTCGAAATCGGCAAGATGCCGGTGAACGGCGAGGCCGACGAAACGCTGCTGATGGATGCCGCGACTTTGGTCGAGGAAGCCATGGGTCCTGGGATGGTTGAGGAATGAATTTTTCGCTGGCGCGGGCATCGCTGATCGCCGAGGCCGACTTTGTCGGCATCGCGGGCGAGCGCGCGATCTGTGATTCGCGCGGCGTGCTCTATTTCCCCGATCTGAGGCTGCTCGCGGTCTCCGACCTGCATCTGGAAAAAGGCTCGTCCTTCGCCAGGCGCGGCGCACTGATCCCGCCCTACGATACCGGCGCCACTCTGCTCCGGCTGCAGGCGGTAATCGCGGACTACCAGCCGGCCATCGTCATCAGCCTGGGCGACTCCTTCCACGACGGCGGCGGCGCCGAGCGCATGCATCAAACCTTCCGCGATCGGCTGGAAGCATTGATGGCCGGCCGCGACTGGTTCTGGGTCGCCGGCAACCATGACCCGGAAGCGCCGGCGGATTTGCCCGGCGAGACGGTGCGCGAACTCGCCATCGGCTCGCTGCTGTTCCGCCACGAGCCGTCGAAGATAAGAACCGAGGGCGAAGTTGCCGGCCATCTTCACCCTTGCGCCCGCATCGTCCAGCAGGGCCGCTCGGTGCGGCGGCGCTGCTTTGCCGGCGATGGCGGCCGCATGATCATGCCGGCCTTCGGCGCTTATACCGGCTCGCTCAACGTGCTCGACCGCGCCTATGCCGGCCTGTTCCGCCGCGAGACGTTGATAGCTTATATGATGGGCGCCGCGCGCATCTTCGCCATTTCCGGTTCGATGCTGCGGCCGGGCTGAGTTTCTACGGTATAAGCACGGTTGCGCCTGTCGTCTGCCGTGCTTCGAGCCGGCGATGCGCCTCCGCCACTTCGGCAAGCGGCATGCTTGTGTGCACCGGGATTTTCACTGCGCCGCTGAGGACGACGCTGAACAGATCCTCGCTCATGGCGACGACGTCCTCACGCCTGGCGAGATGATGGAACAGCAACTGCCAAGTGGCGAACAGCGATCCTTTCTGCATCAACAGCATGATATCGAAGGGTGGGATCGATCCCGATGCCGTGCCGTAGCTGACGAAGGTGCCGAACGGCCGCAGGCAGTCGAGCGAGCCCGGGAAGGTCGCGTTGCCGACGCCGTCATAGACGACGTGGCAGCCTTCGCCGTTGGTGACCTCTTTCACCCGTGCGGCGAAATTCTCTTTGCTGTATTCGATGACATGGTCGCAGCCATTGGCGCGCGCAAGTTCGGCCTTTTCGGGTGAACCGACCGTGCCGGTGACGGTCGCGCCGAGATGTTTGGCCCATTGCGTCAGGATGAGGCCGACGCCGCCCGCCGCGGCATGCACCAGGATGGTATGGCCCGCCTCGACGCGAAACGTGCGGCGCAGCAGATATTGCGCCGTCAGCCCTTTCAGCATCATCGCCGCACCCGTCTCGAAATCGATGGCGTCGGGCAGATGCACGACGAAATGCGCCGGCACGATGCGTTCTTCGGCATAGGCGCCGAGCGTCTCGACATAGGCGACTCGGTCGCCAGGCGCGAAGCCGCTGACGCCTTCACCGACGGCGACGATTTCGCCGGCGCCTTCATTGCCGGGAATGAATGGCAGAGCGGGCGGCGCGTATTCGCCGGTGCGAAAATAGATGTCGACGAAGTTGAGGCCGACCGCCCGGTTGCGCACGCGCACCTCGCCCGGTCCGGGCTGGCCGATGTCGACATCTTCGTAGGCGAGCACATCTGGCCCGCCATGGCGGTGAACACGGATCGCTTTCATGGTTTTCTTCCCTGCGCTGTTCTCTTGAGTGTGAGATAGCGCGTGGCGGGATATCATTGTAGACTGATACCGATGACATCAGAGTTCAAACAAGATGATATCTGAACAGATCGGCCTCGACCTTCTCCGCACCTATGTCGCGGTCTGCCGGCAAGGTAGCCTGAGCAGGGTCGCCGCGCAGACCGGCAAGACCCAATCGGCGCTGAGCATGCAGATGCGCCGGCTGGAGGGCCTGCTCCAACGGCATCTGTTCCAGCGCACCGGCCGCGGTGTCGTACCAACTGCGGAGGGAGAGCTCTTTCTGGGATACGCGACCCGCATCCTCGCTCTCGGCGATGAAGCGGTGGCGCGTCTGCAGCAGGCTGGCATTGGCGGCGGCGTGCGTATTGGTCTTGCCGAAGAGGTCACCACGGCCGCGCTTTCGGCCGCGCTTGGGCGGCTGCATCGCACATATCCCGACATCAGCCTCGACGCGATGGTCGAGCACAGCGTCGCGCTGGGACGGCTGTGGAGCGAGGATGCGCTGGATGTCATGATTGCCCCGACATCCGTCGTCGCGGCCGATGCAGTGACGACATGGAACGTCGAACTGCAGTGGGTCTGCGCCCAGGACTATGTGCTGGACCATGACCGGCCACTCGATCTCGCCGCCTTCGGCGCAACCTGCCCTTGGCGCAGGCGTATGATCGAGGCGCTGGTCGCCGCCGGCCGGCAGTATAGGATCGTCCTGTCGTGCCAGAGCGTCACCGGCCTGCAGGCGGCGATCGAGAACGGGCTGGGCGTCGGGCTGCTTCCGCCCGAATCCGTGCGTACCGCTTCGATGCGGGTGCTGAAGACGTCAGCCGGCCTGCCCGAGCCGCTCACGGTCCAATACGGCCTTTACGCGCACGACCGCAGGACAGCTGTAATCGATGCCGCGATCGAAATCCTGCTTAAGGATTTGCCGGCGGCGCCACGAGCACGGGCCGCCTGACGGCGGGACGCTCTACCGGCCGTAATAGAGGGTGACGGTGTGCTTGGCCTCGGCGAAGAACAGCCAGCGCTCGACCAGCATGCCGGCGAACTGGACGATTGCCGCAAGCACCGACAGCACCGCTGCGAATGGCCAGGGCAAAGCGAATAAGACAGAAAGCAGCAGCAGGGCAGGCAAGGCGAAAGCCAGCAACTGCGTGATCAGCCGCAGCTTTGCGCCATGTTTGCGCGCGATCCGAAAACCCATTTCCTTGAGCAGGTAGTTCTCCTCGGTGTGCGGCCATTCCAGCGAGCGCACTGTGCCGCCAGTGAGCCCTGTCGCCGTGTTGGCGGTGGTCGCGATCTCCAGCGCGTCATTGTATCGCCACGTCGCCAGCTTCCAGCCCCAGCCGAGCAAGGTCAGCAGCAGGGCGGCTACCGCAACGGCGGTCGGGCTGATGGCGAAAGCCTGCAGCAGCGCGTTCAACAGCACGCTGCCGGTCATCGCCGAAAAGATGAGATAGCCCGGCAGCGTATACGGGCTATGCCACTGCGCGATCGGCTTCAGCGAGGCATAGATCATGCCGGTGGTGCAGACGGTGACGATTGCGCCGATAGTTGCGAGAAACCCGGCGATGGCCATCCAGCCTCCGGTGCGGCCAAAAAACACCCAGCCGATACCGAACAGCCCGGCGGGAATGAAGGTTGCGACCGACGATACACCCTCGCGTGACAGCCAGGAGCTACGCCATTGCGAAAAGGCGCGCCAGGCGCGTTCGGGCCGGCCGAGATGGCCGGTGGACGACAAAAGGCCGGCGGCAATCAGGCCAAGCGCCAGCCCCATGCCGATAAGGCCGAGCCAGAAATCGGCCGGGATGAAGCCCAGCCCGCCCAGCACGCCAAGCAGCGCCAGCAGTCCGTAGCCCGCTCCTGTAGCAGTAGTGAAGAAAACGACCGAGGCGGCAGGATGCATGGATATCAGTTCGAAAGCATGCGGTCGACCCAGCCGAGGAAACCGCCTTCGGCCCTGACCGGGTCGAGCCTTGCCGCCGGCACCGATGCGGCACGCCGGGCGCGCGGCGGCAGGTACTTGTTGGTCGGCTTGTAGCCCATCTCCGGCATCAGGTCGACGCCGCCACGCTCCGCCACCAATTGCGAGACAGCCGACGAAGGATCGCCGAGATCGCCGAAATGCCGGGCGCTGGTCGGGCAGGCGGCTACGCAGGCCGGCACGCGGTCTTCCTCGGCCAGATTGTCATTGTAGATGCGGTCGACGCACAGCGTGCATTTCTTCATCACGCCGACGTCGGTATCGAATTCGCGCGCGCCATAGGGACAGGCCCAGCTGCACAGTTTGCAGCCGATGCATTTGCTTTCGTCGATCAGCACGATGCCGTCCGATGCCCGCTTGTAGGAGGCGCCGGTCGGGCAGACGGTGACGCAGGCCGGCGTCTCGCAATGCAGGCAGGAGCGCGGGAAGTTGACGGTGCGCCCGCCCGCTTCGGTGATGTGCTCATAGCTGTGTACGCGGTTGAACCAGACGCCGTCGACATGGCCGCCATAGGGGTCGATGTCGGTCAGTGGCGCCATGTGGCCGCCGGTGTTCCACTCCTTGCAGGCGGTGACGCAGGCCTGGCAGCCGACGCAGGTGTCGAGGTCGATGACCAGGCCAAGCTTCTTGTCTGTATGGGCGGGAAGGCAGGTCATTCCACGGCTTCCCTATGGACGCGGAACTCGGCGCCGAAGCGAAGGATGTCGGGCGAAGGCTCGACATTTGGCGGCTGGCTGAAACGCTCGAATTGCGGTTCGGTGAAGCCGGCTTCCTCATCAGAGCATTTGACAATGCGTACCCTGAGGTCGAACCACGCCGCCTGGCCGGTCACCGGATCGGAATTCGAATAGCGTTTGCCTTTCGCGTCAGCCGATGTCTGGTCGCCGATAATGTGGTTGAGCAGGAAAGCGCGATTGCTCTCGGCAGCGTTGTCCTTCAGACCCCAGGCGCCGCCCCTTTTGCCGATGGCGTTCCAGGTCCAGACCGTATCCGCATTGACCCCGTCGACCAGCTTGATCTGTCCTTTCACCCGGCCGTTGATGCTTTCGATCCACACCCAGTCGTCGTCGGCCAGGTCGAGAACTGCCGCGGTCTGGTGGTGCACGAACAGGCGGTTCTGGCTGGTGATTTGCCGCAGCCACGCATTCTGCGAGCCCCAGGAATGATACATGTGCATAGGCCGCTGCGTCAGCGCATGCAGCGGGTATTTCTGCGGATCGACCGCGGCCTCTTCGAACGGGGTAAACCAGAACGGCAGCGGATCCATATAGGTCTCGATGCGCTGGCGTTCGCTCTCGGGCGGCTGGACGCGACCATGACCGCGCGCGGCGAGGCGAAAGCGCTGCATCGGTTCGCAATAGAGCTGGAACACGATCGGCTCGGCCTTGGGGATGAACCCCATCTGCTCTGCGAAGTCGAGATAGGAGCGGTTGGCCATCTTGTAATAGCGCTGGTCCTCAGCAAAATCCTGGTGCCAGAAGCCGCCATTGTCGATGTAGCGCTGCAGCTGGTCGGGATTGACTTCGCCCTTGCCGACAGACGTGCCGTCCTTGCCGCGCCAGCCGGCGAGCGGGCCAATGCCGGGCGTGCGTTCGTGATTGACGATGTAGTCGGCATAGTCGGCATATCTGGCCGAGCCATCGTCCTCGACGAAGCCGGGCAGGCCAAGCCGAGCGCCAAGTTCGATCAGCACCGATTGGAACGGCCTGACATCTCGGTCCGGTTCGACCACCGGATGGCGGATCGCGTCGCCCGGCCCGTCGGCATGGCTGATCGGCCGGTCGAGCAGGCTGATGCAGTCGTGACGTTCGAGATAGGTGGTGTCGGGCAGCACCAGATCGGCGAACGGCACCGTCTCGGAATAATAGGCGTCGGAATAGATGATGAAGGGGATCTTGTAGTTACCCGCTTCGTCATGGTCGGTGAGCATGGCAATGGTCTCGACGGTGTTCATCGAGGAATTCCAAGCCATGTTCGACATGTACATCATCAGCGTGTCGATCGGGTACGGATCACCGGCCCACGCATTGCGGATGACCGTATGCATCAGCCCATGCGCGGCGAGCGGCGCATCCCAGGAATAAGCCTTGTCGATGCGCAAAGGCGTGCCGGCCTCGTCGACCAGGAGATCGTCCGGCCCGCAGACGAAGCCGAGCGGCATGCCGTCGAGCGGCGTCATCGGCTTGACCACCTTGCCGGCCGGCTTCGGTCCCGGCGGCGCCGAGCGCGGGTAGGGCGGCTTGAAACGGAAGCCGCCGGGCACGTCCACCGTGCCGAGCAGCACCTGCAGCAGGTGGATGGCGCGGCAGGAGTGAAAGCCGTTGGAGTGGGCCGAGATGCCGCGCATGGCATGCATCGACACCGGCCGTCCCTTGATCGTCTCGTGCCGCCGTCCGGCCCAGTCGGTCCACGCAACCGGCAGTTCGATCGTCTGTTCGAAGGCGACGTGGGCGAGTTCGGCAGCGATCCGGCGGATGGTGTCGGCCGGAACGCCGCATCGCGCCGCGACCGCATCGGGTGCGTAGCTGTCGTCCATGTAGCGGTCGGCGATAAGCTGGAACACCGGCACGCAACGGCGGCCGGCGAACGTGAAGCTGCCGGTCAGCGCCGGTTTCGCATCCGCATCGGCTGCGTTGACGGTTGTCTTCGCCACTCTGTCCCACGCGAGAAGATTGTTGTCGCTGTCGCGCAGGAACAGCCCGTCGTCCGCCGCACCCGGCTCCTGGACGACTAGCACATGGGCGTTGGTGTAGCGCAGCAAATAATCGAGATCGGCGCGGCCTGCCTTCAGCAGTTCATGGATTAGGGCTAAGACGAAGAGGCCGTCGGTGCCGGGCCGGATCCCGATCCAGTCGTCGGCAATGGCGTTGTAGCCGGTGCGACAGGGGTTGATCGACACCACCTTGGCGCCGCGCGCCTTGAGTTTACCCAAGCCGATCTTGATCGGGTTGGAATCATGGTCCTCGGCGACGCCGAACAGCATGAAGTATTTCGTGTTGTTCCAGTCCGGCTCGCCGAACTCCCAGAACGAGCCACCGATCGTGTAGAGTCCGCCGGCCGCCATGTTGACCGAGCAGAAGCCGCCGTGGGCGGCGAAGTTCGGCGTGCCGAACTGGCTCGCCCACCAGCCGGTCAGCGATTGTGACTGGTCGCGCCCGGTGAAGAAGGCAAGCTTTTTGGGATCGGTCCGGCGGATATGCGATAGCCGCCCGGTCGCAATCGAAAGGGCTTCCTCCCATTCGATCTCACGGAATTCGCCCGAGCCGCGCGGGCCGCTGCGCAGCAGTGGCTTCTTCAGCCGCGCCGGGCTGTAGTGCTGCATGATGCCGGAGCTGCCCTTGCCGCAGATCACGCCGCGATTGACCGGATGGGCCTTGTTGCCGTTGATGTAGCGGACCTTGCCGTTCTTGATATGGACGTCGATGCCGCAGCGGCAGGCGCACATATAGCAGGTGGTCTTGGCGATGCTGTCGGAGACATCGGGCGAGGTGTCGACGCCGTCGCCTTCATCCGGCGCGCGCGTGTCGGCAAGCGACCGTTGCGACGGTGCGGAATTGGCCCCGCGCGGCGCAGCTGGGTTCATGATGCCGGCGTGCTTTTGCTACCTGCGAATTTGGCCCGCGCCTTCGGTCCGGGGCCACGCATATAGTGTTCTTCAGGATGATAGCGGTCGCCGGCCAGCCGCCGCCTGAGGCCACGGGTCCAATGCGCAAACAGGGATCTGAACCGCCCGATCATTTTGTTGGATGCGATTTGTTGGCGAATTTTTTCTAACTTCGGCAGAAAAAGTAGAATAAAGCTATCGATCCGTCTAATCAGTTGTTCTTGTAAATTCGATCGGAATTGGTTCTTAATGCACACATGACGCTGGACCAGTTGCGCATTTTCGTTGCCGTTGCCGAACGCGGCCATATGACCAAGGCGGCGGAGCTTTTGGGTATCTCCCAGTCGGCGGCGTCGGCCGCCATCCGCGCGCTCGAAGAGCAGCATGGCGTTCATCTGTTCAACCGCGTCGGCCGCAACATCGAGCTTGCCCAGACGGGGCACCGTTTCCTGCCCGAGGCCAAGGCGGTGCTGGAACGCGCCGCCGCCGCCCGAAATGTGCTGGAGCATGTCTCGCAGACGGTCGCCGGCAGCCTGTCGATCGCCGCCAGCCTGACCATCGCCAGCTACTGGCTGCCGCGCAGGCTGGCCTCTTTCCATGAAGCCTACCCGGCGGTGCGCTTGAGCGTCAGCATCGGCAACACCAGGCAGGTCGAGGCCAATGTGCTCGACGGTACCGCCGATCTCGGTCTGGTCGAGGGGCGCACCGAGTCAGACATCCTCCGCCGCACCAAGGTCGACGTCGACAGGTTGATGCTGGTCGTCGCCGCCTCGCATCCCGAAATCGCCGAGATCGCGCCGGGCCGCCCGGATATCAGAGGGCTGCGCTGGATCATCCGTGAGGGTGGTTCGGGCACGCGCGAGGTGCTGGAGGACCTGGCCCGCCGCGAGGGGATATCGCTTGGCGACCTGCAGATATTTCTGGTGCTGCCGAGCAACGAGGCGGTTCGCCAGGCGGTCGAGGCCGGCGCCGGCGCCACCATCATCTCGGACCTCGTCGTCGGACGCGCCGTCGCCGAGGGCAGTCTCCGGTCGGTGCCGCTCGAACTGCCGAAGCGCGACTTCGCCATGATCACCCATCGTGACCGCCGGGCAAGCCTGGCCCAGATGGCGCTCAAGGCGCATCTCGGCGCTGAAGCGGGGAACGGCATCCCGGCATAGCCGTCCTCAGGGCATCTGATATCGGTCTAGGGTCGGGGTGAAATGGTGCGGCCTCGTTTGGGTATTTATGGTCATTATGGGGTAGCCGCAGTTATGTGTTCAGGAGAACTTCCGCTGCGCATCCAGCGCCAGGCCGAGGCCAACCGAGCCGAACATGTCGCCCTCGATAACGGCGGCTTGCGGCACCAGCGACAGGATTTCACGCCGTGCCAGCGGGATCGCGGTCGAACCGCCGGTGAGGAATACGGCGGTGATCGCAGACGCCGTTATGCCGGCATCGGCAATCGTCTGCCGCACCGTAGCGGACACCCGCTCGATGTCGGCGGCGATGGTCTCTTCGCGTGATCTCGGCGGCGAAATGTGCGCCGGGCAGTGCCACCGTCACATCAGCCGAAGCCTGATCTGTCAGCGCGATCTTGGCTCGTTCGACCAGGCCGGCCAGCGCATGGCCGTAACGGTGCTCGACAATATGGATGAAGCGGTCGACAAGGTCGGCGCGGACGGCCTCGAAGCGGATCTGCCTCAGATGCGTCATCGCCTTGGCGGTGTAAACGAGGTTGATGCGTTGCCACGTCGCGAGATCAATGAAATAGCTCGCCGGCAGGTTGCGCTTGCCGTCTTTTGTCGACGTCAGATAGCCGAGCTTGGGCATGACATGGGCAATGCTGAGCAGCCGGTCGAAATCGGTGCCGCCGATATGGATGCCGCGGTTGGCCAGGATATCGTCCTTGCGGTCGCGTGAGCGGGCGCGTTGCGGCGAAACGCGCACGATCGAGAAGTCGGACGTGCCGCCGCCCATGTCGACGATCAACGCCAGTTCCTCGCGCTTCACGTCCTGCTCATAGTCGAGCGCTGCCGCGATCGGTTCGAACTGGAAGGCGATGTGCTTGAAGCCTTGCGCGCGCGCCGCCTTTTCAAGCTCGCTTTGCGCCTTGGCATCGGCTTCCACATCGTCGTCGACAAATTGCACCGGCCGGCCGAGCACAACGTTCTCCACCGGAGCGCCGGCATCTTCCTCAAGCCGCTTCTTCAAATGGCCGACGAACATGCCGACAATGTCGATGAAACCGATCTGCCGGGCCTTGATCCGCGTCTTCTCATGCGCCAGCGAACTGCCGAGCACGCTCTTCAGCGACCGCATCAGCCGGCCTTCGATGGCATCGGTGTAGTCGGCAATGGCGCGGCGGCCGAAATAGGTGTGACCGTCCTCGAAGTTGAAGAAAACCGCGCTTGGCAATGTCGGCTGTTCACCTTCCAGCGCCACCAGCCGTGCCTGGCCGTTGCGGATCACGCCCACCGTAGAATTGGACGTGCCGAAATCGATGCCGCCAAATGCCTGGTGCATTGCAGCCTCCTGTCATTGGGTCGTCGCTGTGGCAGGCGTCCGCAAGGCGCGCGCCGTCCAGAGGCCTGACCGCTCTGCCGAATGATTGTACGTGTTACCCGAGGGTTGGGAGGCGGCGGTCTATCGCAAGACTGAGAAAAGGGGAACCCCTTTTCCCCGGAAATGGGTCCTGCGCGTCAATCCCTGCGGAAAATCAGCCTGCCCAGCCAGCCGGTGATCATGGCCAGCGACACGGAGAAGACGCCGTAGAGAAACGAGTAATCATGCGCGACGCGGAAGATCGACTGTTCGAAGCCCGATTTGCGGATTTCGAGCTGGGCCGAGCTTTCCTTGAGGAACAGACCGCTCTTGAACAGGAACGCGCGGGCTTTATGGGTTCCAACCGGGACGTTGGGCGCCAGCCGCACCGTGGCGCGAAACAGGTTCTGCGACAAGAACTGCACGCCGCCGACATTCTCGCTATAGAGGCCGGTCGCCGCCTTGCGCTCGCGCAGCGCCACGGTGAATTCCTCGATCGTCGCCGGACTGTCGGTTACCTCGGCCGGCTGCATGTAAAGGTTGGAGGCGCCGAGCGACAGCTGCTTGTAGCTGTTGGGTTCGGTGATGTCCTGCAGCGGCCGCGTCGTGGCGACGGAGTAGGATACCGGCACGTTCTCGAAGGTCTCGGATTCCAGATTGACCCAGACGCCGAGCACGCGGTCCTTGCGGCGCACCACCACCGGCCGCGGCGGGCCTTCGAGCACGACGATGACGTCGTAGCGCCCCTGTCGCGCGACCAGCGGGTCGGGATTTTCCAGCGAACCGAAAATGGTCAGGTCGGCGCCGGAAAAACCGGCGGTGATCGACACGGCGTCGGTGGAGAGACCGATCTGGATGCCTTCCGGCAAGGGGTTCGGCGATTGCGCTGCGGCCGGCAGAGCGACGGCGATAAGCAAAGCGGCGGCCGAAAAAATCCCCCACTGCGGCATCAGTTCAGGCCCGCGGCGGTCAGCGAATAGAGGTTTGGCGGCGTGACGAAGAGATCGATGGCAAGCCGGATGGCAACCGCCAGCACCAGCAGCGCCAGCAGTGCCCTGAGCTGTTCGCCGCGCAGCTTCTGTCCTGCCTTGGCGCCATATTGCGCGCCGGCAACGCCGCCCGCCATCAGCAGGAAGGCAAGCATGACGTCGACCGTCTGGTTGGTGGTGGCGTGGACAAGCGTGGTGTAGGCCGAGGTGAAAATGATCTGGAACAGCGAGGTGCCGATGACGACGTTGGTCGGCACTTTCAAGAGATAGATCAGCGCCGGCACCATGATGAAGCCGCCGCCGACACCCATGATCGACGACAGGAAGCCGATGCCGGCGCCGAGCCCCAGCACCGGAATGACGCTGACGAACAGCTTCGAGGCCCTGAAGCGCATCTTCAGCGGCAGCCGGTGGATCCAGTTGTGCTGGCCGGATTTCTTCAAGACCGGCGCCGCACCGCTGCGCGTCGCGCGCAGCGCATTGACGCTCTCGACCAGCATCAGCCCGCCGACGGTGCCAAGCAGCACGACGTAAAGCAGTGAGATAAACAAATCGAGCTGGCCGAGCCGACGCAGGAAGGCAAAGACAAAGATACCGCCGGTCGAGCCGACGATGCCGCCGGCCAGCAGCACCCCGCCGAGCTTGAAGTCGAGCGTGCCGCGCTTCATGTGCGACAGCGCGCCGGAGAAGGAGGAGGCGATAACCTGGTTGGCGCCGGTAGCAACGGCGATTGCCGGCGGGATGTTGTAGAAGATCAAGAGCGGCGTGATCAGAAAGCCGCCACCGACCCCGAACATGCCCGACAGGAAACCCACCGCCGCGCCCATTGCCAGCAGCACGAAGACGTTGACGGAAATTTCCGCGATCGGGAGATAGATGCCCACCCGTCAGTCTCGATCAGTTTGCCTGTCGGCGATTGCAGCCATTCCAGGGCATTGTCGCACCGAAAAGCCAATTCTTTCTTGCACCGCCGGGGCAGTGGGATCAAACCCCGCCGCCCTACCGAAACAAAAAACATCTCAAGCAGTTAACAGGCAAATGTATGGCAAGGGCGTCGCGTTAGCGACGCATCTGCCGTTATTTGTGCGCCAGCAGCGCCTTCACCAGCTTTTCGTCGATTTCGCCGGTCGCCTGCATCTTGTTGTCGGTCTGGAAAGCCATGATTGCGGTCTTGGTCTTGCCGCCCATCACGCCATCGGCGCCGCCGGCATCGTAGCCGTTCTTGTTGAGGATGAGCTGGATGTTCTTGACCGCCTTCTTCATGTCGACGCTGGCGGTGGTCTGCGGCGTGCCTTCCTGCCAGGATTCAGGAATGTCGGCCGAGTTGGACGCCGGGTCGAGCGGCTTCGGCTTCCACAGTTCCGTGGCGGCGCGCGCCCGCTCCAGCTGTTCGGGGCGCAGCGCGGTGGCGACTTCGTCGCGCTTTGCAGCCGCATCCTTGTCGCCGGTCTTGGCGACGAGCGCGAACCATTTGTAGGATTCCTCCAGGCTCTGCTTCATGCCGACGCCCTTTGCCGCCAGGATGCCGAGATTGAACTGGCTGTCCTTGACGCCGACATCGGCCGCCGCCTGAAACCAGTGCGCGGCCGATTCATTGTCGGTCACGCCGTCGGCGGCCATGGCAAACAGAACGGCCAGATTGTGCATGGCGCTGGCATTACCCTGCGCGGCGGCGAGCTGGTAGAAGGTCTTTGCCTTCTTGACGTCGCGCGTGACGCCGATGCCCTTCTCGTAGAAATTGCCGATGCGGTATTCCGCCGGTGCGAAGCCGAGCTCGGCCGACTTTTCGTACCATTTGGCCGCTGCCGCCATGTCTTCCTTGACGCCGCGCGATTCAGCATAGCGCGAACCGAGCTCGAACAGCGCCTTGGCGTCACCGCCGGCAGCCGCGTCGCGCAAGGCTTGCGGGCCGGCATCGGCCGGAACGTCTATCTTGGCCACGACAGGTGCTACCGCGGCATCAGCCGGCGGAACGGCGCCGGTAGTATCCGAGGCCGTCGTATCCGAGGCCGTCGTATCCGAGGCCGAGGGCGCCATGACGGCGGCCGCAGGCTGCGCGTCGGCTGCCGCCGGTTCCGCAGTGGCGGTGGTCGGCAGCATTGCATTTGGCGCGGGGGCCGGATCGGCCAAAGCCATCGGCGCTGGCGCGGGCTCCACCGCCGGCACTTCGGGCCCAGCGACCGAGGCGGCATTCATTGGCGCATAGTTGCCAGCTGCCGGTTCCCTGGGCTCCGCCTGCCTGACGATCCGGGCCGGCACGTCCTGCACGGCCACCTGCTGTTCTGCCTTGGGTTGGCTGGCAGCGTTGACCGAGGCAGTCTCGACCGGCTGCGAGGCGACGACCGGCGCTGTATCGTTGCTTGCGACCTCGACCGGGTCGGCGAAGAAGGCCTTGCCCAACTGGAGGCCGGCAAGCGCCAGCATGATCGCGACCGCTCCCATCAGGATCGGCTTGCGCCGCGCCTTGAGCAGGTCGCCGATACGAAGCGCCTTGACCGGGCCCTTCATGGTGGACTGGCGTTTCAGTGCGTCGGCCTCGGCGGCCGCGGCTTGCGCCGCGCGCCTGGCCGCGGCAATGAAGTCGGATTTCGATGCATCGCCGGAGTTTTGGCGCACCGGTGGGCCACGCTCGTCGCGCACGCGCTTCATGATGGCGTTGAGGTCGGGCGCGCCGGAGCCCGGCTCCAACGGCCGGTTGGCGAGCTTCGGATCGAGCGGCTCGTCGAGATCGACGCTCGGCATGTCGACATTGGGCCCCGAGCCGGCAAGCGGCGGCATGTCAGCCGGCTTCTTGCCCCTGAAGGCGCGCGCCAATCCTCCGAACAGCGACTTCTTGGCCGTGCCTTCGCCTTTCTCGGCAATCCTGTCGGAACCGAGCGCTGCCTGGGCAGCGGCCGCGGCAGCTTCGGCTGGCGAGCGCCGCACTGGTTCGCTGCCCATGACCGGGTCGCTACGCGTACCCGGGTCGCTGCGCATATCCGGCTCGCTGCGCATGATGGCGGCGGCGCGGCCGTCGAGATCGGCCATGTCTCCGGTCAGCGGCAGCGGCTGGTCGATATCCATCGACGGCGCGTCCTGCACCGAAATCTTGGAGGCGCGTGCAGCGCGGGCCCGCCGCGCCGGCTCGGCCTGGGCATCCAGAAGCTCGCTCACCGCCTCGGCCGGTTCGCTGGTCTCCAGCGAGCCCAGACGATCGACGATCTTGAGCAACGTGTCGTGGATAGCCTCGAATGTCCGTGAATTGCGCTCGTCCGAACGGCGCGTCAGCGCTTCCAGCGTCTTCAGATCCTGAGCAAGGCCGGTAACGGCCGCGGTGTTGGCGTTGGAATCTGCCAGCGAGCGCACGGCGCTCTCGGCTGCTTCGCGTGCCGCGCCCATGATGGATTCGCGGGTTCCGGCCAGCGACTTCTCGATTTCGTTGAGGCGCGGGCTGATGTCCTCGAATTCCGGCAGCGGCGTGCCGGGCTTCGACAGATGCGCCGATAGGCTGGAGACCTGCGCCTCGAGGCTGCGGATCAGTGCCGGATCGATGCCGGCGACCTGCGCGGCCGACGATTCCAGCCGGCTTGAAATGTCTTCGAGCCGGCTTTCCAGGCCGCGGATCGCCGCCTCGTTGGCAGGATCGGGAATGCGCGTCTCCATGCGTTGGGCGAGCGCGGTGAAGCATGCGTCGATGGCGTCCATGATGCCGGCGCTGTCAGCCTGCGGCTGGCGCTGGTCCAGCCGGTCGGCAACCTCGTCCAGCCGCCGCTCGAGATCGCGAAACAGCATGTTGCCCTGTTCGATGGCGTCGCCCTGCCGGCGTTCCATCATGCCCGACAGCACGTCGAAGCGCTGTTCCAGACCCTGGAAGATATAGTCGGCGTCGGGCATGGCCGGGGCGCGGTCGATCTTGTCGGCGATCATCGCGATCTGCTTGCCGAGGCGCTCCATCGCCTGTTCCGGCAGATTGGCGCGGCCGGCAAGCTCGTCGACCCTGTTCGACAGCGTGCTGAGACGGTCGAGAACCTCGCCGCTCGGACGAACCTGCACGACTTCCTCGATCTGCTGCGCCAGCGAGGCGATCCGCTTCTCGATGCGTTCAAAGGGTTCGGGGTCGAAGGAATTGGCTTGTGCGGCGACGGTCGAGGCGACGATGGCGCGCGAAATCTCATCAAGCCGTTCGTCGATCAGGCCAAGCGTGTCGCCGCCGCGGTTGCTCTGCTGGCTGACGAAATGATTGACGGCGCCGGCAAGCGTGCGGACCTTTTCTTCCATCGAGCGCAGCGACAGCGATTCCGGCAGATTGTGGACCGCATTGCTGATCTGTTCGAGCCGGTCGGTCAGGGCCGAAAATCCGGGGCCGTCGGCGCGGTTGCGCTGGTCGGCGTCGACACGGTCCTCGAACGCGCTCCAGCGGCGGTCGAAATCGTCCCAGCGGCGGTCGACCTTCAGCACGCTTTCCTCGCGCGCCAATGTGTCGAGCGCCGTCTTTACCTGCTCGAGCTCGAGCCGCAGCATGTTGACGCTTCGGTCGTCGCTCTTCTCGGCCAGCGTCTGGATGGCGCCGGACAGCCGCTCGAATTCGACGCCGAGTTCGGCGCTGCCCTTGCCGGGCAAGCCGCCTGCCTGACCACCCGATTGGTTGCTCGCCTGGAAGGCCCGTTCGATGTCCTTGCGCAACGCGGCGAATTCGCGCTGCAGGCCGGCCGTCATCTGATGGCGCAGTTCCTCGCGCAGGCCACGCAATTCGCCGGCGATCTTGCCGACCACGGCGACGCTGTCTTCCTGGCCGCGCACGCGGTCGATGTCGCGCGCGATCGCCTGATAGTTCTGGTCGAAGCCGGCCGGCCCGGCGCCTTTCGGCCGCGGCGTGGGCTGCGGGTCCTCGTACCAGCGCGGCGGGGCGTAGGGCTGGGCGCTTGCGTAGCGCGGCTCTGCCGGCGGCCGGCGCGGATCGAAGCGCTCGGCGGCGTCCTCGCGCTTGCGCTCCAGCCGCTGCTCCAGCGTTTCCAGCGAGCGGTTCAATTCGTCAAGCGTGGTGTTCGGCCTGCGCGGCCTGCCGGCGTTGAGTGTATCGAGATAGGACCGCTTGCTGTTCATCGATGCGTCCGTTTTTCAGAATGGCCGGCTTGCTGCCAGTTTCCCAAGTCCTTATCGGGAACGAAGGCGGCCGCGCGGCACTGCTGCGGCGGAAGACGAGCTTCCCGGGCCAGGCCCGCTCTCCGAAAAACCGTGAAAAATTCGCTACAGGATAAACACGGGTGACCGACATCCGCACATTTCACCCATCGTGGTAAACAAGGTGTTAACCAAGCTTAAGAAGTTACGGCATTGCTGAAATACAGGCGGTGCCCGTTCGGACCCGGCGCCGGGGGTGCGGCATAAGGTTTCGCAATCCCAGAACGCCCTTGCGTCATGCGACGGCTATCGTTATAGAATTGACGTAAACGTAAGAGGGGCGCCGTTCGTGCCTTTTGCGATGAATTAGTTGAAACCACGACTGGAAGCATGCCCCCGCTTCCACTCAGGCGTTGCAAGGTCCGAGACCGCGATGCCACGACAGGGGAAAGCCAGTGACTATGAAACTTGTTTCGCCCGGCGAAGCCGCGGCCAACACCAACAATATGTCTGCCGAAGCCAGTGAGGAGCTCGTGCGCATCGGCGAGATGGCCAAGAAATACGGCGTGACGCTGCGCACGCTGCGTTTCTATGAAGACAAGGGCCTGCTCAATCCGAAACGCGATGGGGCAACGCGCCTCTACACGCGCCGCGACAAGGCGCGGCTGAAGCTGATCCTGCTCGGCCGCAAGGTCGGGTTCTCGCTGCGCGACGTCAAGCAGATGATGGATCTCTACGATCCCACGGGATCCAACACCAAGCAATTGCGGCTGGCTCTCGACAAGTCGGAGAAGCAGCTAGCCCGCCTGCAGAAGCAGCGCGCGCTGATCGACGACGCCATCAACGAGCTGAGCGGCTCGATGTCGGCCGTGCGCCAGATGCTGTCCGAGCGTTCGGCCCCGGCCAGCGCCGCCAGCTGATTTTGCTCCGCAGCTCCCGGCGAAAGCTTTGAACTTAAGAGCCGCGCGGCCGCCCGCGCGGCTCTTTTTGTTTGACCCCCCTCGCTTTGCACAAGCCATGCACCGCTCGTGCCGATAGGCTGGCATAGGTAAATTTTGTCCCGACGACAAAATTGACGTTTACGCAAACGTCAATTTTTGCTATCCCGCTTTCACATTGGCCCGCATGCCGCCCCAACCTCATGTTTCGGGGCCCGATCTTGCGGCCAAGACCCGCATGGTGGAGGAAACACATGCCGATCTACAGGGCGCCGGTCCAGGACACGCTGTTCGTGCTCAACGAGGTGCTGGGTTATCAGCGCTACTCTAACCTTCCCGGATTTGCCGACGCGACGCCCGACGTTGTCGAGGCGATCCTCGCCGAAGGCGCCAAGCTTGCCGAAAACGTTATGCATCCTCTGAACCGCGTCGGTGACATCGAAGGCTGCGTGCGCCATGAGGACGGCTCGGTGATGACGCCGAAGGGCTTCAAGGAAGCCTACGACCAGTATCGCGAAGGCGGCTGGATGGGACTGGCGGCGCCCGTCGAGTTCGGCGGCCAGGGGCTGCCCTATGCCGTGCACACTGCGGTTGCCGAATACATGGTTTCGGCCAACATGGCGCTGATGATGTATCCCGGCCTGACTCAAGGCGCTATCGCTGCGATCATCACACACGGCACCGACGAGCAGAAGGCGACATGGCTGCCGAAGCTGGTCGAGGGGTCCTGGACCGGTACCATGAACCTGACCGAGCCGCATTGCGGCACCGATCTCGGCCTGCTGCGCACCAAGGCGGTGCGGAACGGCAACGGCACCTACAAGATCTCAGGCCAGAAGATCTTCATCTCGGCCGGCGAGCACGACATGTCGGAAAACATCGTCCATCTCGTGTTGGCCCGCATCGAAGGCGCGCCGGCAGGCGTGAAGGGCATCTCGCTGTTCATCGTGCCAAAGCTGAAGCTCGATGCCTCGGGCAATCCGGGCGAGAAGAACACGCTCTCCTGCGGCTCGATCGAGGAGAAGATGGGCATACACGGCAATTCGACTTGCGTCATGAATTATGACGAGGCCGAAGGCACGCTGCTCGGTGAGGCCAATGGCGGCCTGAAGGCGATGTTCACGATGATGAACGAAGCCCGGCTCGGCGTCGGCCTGCAGGGCCTGTCGCTGTCCGAGATCGCCTACCAGAACGCGGTCTCCTACGCCAAGGACCGGCTGCAGGGCCGCTCGCTGTCTGGCGCCAAGGCGCCGGACAGACAAGCCGATCCGATCATCGTCCATCCCGACATCCGCCGCTCGCTGATGACCATGAAGGCCTTCAATGAGGCCGGCCGCGCGCTGGCGCTGTGGACGGCGATCAAGTCCGACATCGCCCACCGCTCCGCCGACGACAAGGATCGCCAGGCGGCCGACGACTATACCGGCCTGCTGACGCCGGTGATCAAGGGCGTGCTCACCGACAAGGGTTTTGACCATGCAGTCATGGCGCAGCAGGTGTTCGGGGGCCACGGCTACATCGAAGAGCACGGCATGAGCCAGTTCGTGCGCGATGCCCGCATCGCCATGATCTATGAAGGCGCCAACGGCATCCAGGCGCTCGACCTCGTCGGCCGCAAGCTTGGTCTGAATGGCGGCCGCGCCGTGCAGGCCTTCTTCAAGGACGTCGGCGAGTTCTGCGAGGAGAACCGCGCCGACGAGAAGCTGGCGCCTTTCACCAAGGCGCTGAAGAAGGGCCTCAACGATCTGCAGGCGGCGACCATGTGGCTGGTGCAGAACGGCATGGCCAAGCCCGACAATGCCGGCGCCGCGTCGACCGATTACATGCATCTCTTCGGCCTGGTCGCGCTGGGCTATATGTGGGCGCAGATGGCCAAGGCCGCGCTCGGTAAGGCCGGGGCCAATGGCTCCCAATCTGTCCACGAAAATGGGGCTTTTTACGATAACAAGGTGGTGACGGCGCGCTTCTTCATGGAGCGGATCATGCCCGAGACATCGGCACATCTCGCCCGCATTTCCAGTGGTGCGGACACGCTAATGGCGCTGCCTGCGGAAGCGTTCTAGAAATGGCTGGCGTCCCCCACCCCCTTGAGGGGAGGGTGGCCCGAAGGGCCGGGAGGGGTCCTTGCGTGCAGTGCGCCGGCTGGTTGGCGCTTTGGTAGGAGATGATCGCAATGCCCCAAACCCGCGTCAATTCCGAAGATAAGGTCGAGCACGTCATCGGCGACCCCACCCGACCGCTTCGCGGCCACCCTCCCCTCGAGGGGGAGGGGGACGTTGGCGCGGGAGAAACGGCATGACAAATCCAGCCGAAGTGCTCTCCTTGCCGAAGCCCGCCTGGGCGGCGGACGAGGTCGGCATGCTCTACGACATGGCGCACCGCTTCATGTCGGAAGAGATCGCGCCGCGCTACGACGAGTTCGAGAAGAACGAGATGGTCGACCGCGAGAGCTGGCGCAAGGCAGGTTCCGCCGGCCTGCTCTGCGCCTCGATGCCGGAGGAATATGGCGGCTCCGGCGGCACCTTCGCGCATGAGAGCGCCATCATCGAGGCGATCGGCCATGTCGGCGTCGACGGTTTCGGCATCGGCCTGCACAATGCGATCGTTGCCCCTTACATCCTTCAGTACGGCTCGGAAGAGCAGAAGAAGAAATGGCTGCCGAAACTGGCGACCGGCGAACTGATCGGCGCCATCGCCATGACCGAGCCGGGCGCCGGCTCCGACCTGCAAGGCGTCAAGACGCGCGCCGAGAAGGACGGCAACCAGTACAAGATCAACGGTTCGAAAACCTTCATCACCAATGGCCAACTGGCCAATTTCATCATCGTCGTCACCAAGACCGATCCGGCCAAAGGCGCCAAGGGCACCTCGCTGATCGTCGTCGAGACCGACGAGGCCGAAGGCTTCGAACGCGGCCGCAACCTCGACAAGATCGGCCTGAAGGCCAACGACACGTCGGAGCTGTTCTTCAATGATATGCGCGTGCCGACCTCGAACCTGCTTGGCCACGAAGAGGGACAGGGCTTCATCCAGCTGATGCAGCAATTGCCACAGGAGCGCCTGCAGATCGGCACCGGCGCCATCGCCATGATCGAACGCGCGCTTGCGCTGACCATCGACTACGTCAAGGATCGCAAGGCCTTCGGCAAGGCGATCATCGAGTTCCAGAACACCCAGTTCAAGCTCGCCGAACTGAAGACCGAGGCGACCATCGGCCGGGTCTTCTACAATGATTGCGTCACCCGCCACATCAATGACGGCCTCGATCCGGTGACGGCGTCGATGGCGAAATACTGGCTCTCGGACCTGCAGGGAAAAGTCGTCGACCAATGCCTTCAATTGCATGGCGGCTATGGCTACATGAATGAATATCCGATCGCCCGCATGTTCCGCGACGCCCGCGTCCAGCGCATCTACGGCGGCACCAACGAGATCATGAAATTGCTGATCGGCCGCTCTCTCTGAGAGCGACGTCGGCAAAGCAAGGAGCAAGCAAATGGCCGAAGCTTATGTCTATGACGCCGTGCGCACACCGCGCGGCAAGGGCAAGAAGGATGGCTCGCTGCACGAGGTGCCGGCGGTGCGGCTCGCCGCCAGGACGCTTGAGGCGTTGCGCGACCGCAACGGCCTCGACACCGCAAACGTCGACGACATCATCTTCGGCTGCGTGGACCCAGTGGGCGAGGCCGGCTCCGTCATCCCGCGCGCCGCCGCCTTCGAGGCCGGCTACGACAACAAGGCGCCGGGCATGCAGATATCGCGCTTCTGCGCCTCGGGTCTCGACGCCATCAATTTCGGCGCCGCCAAGATCGCTCAAGGCGCCGACGAGATCGTCATTGCAGGCGGCGTTGAATCGATGTCGCGCGTCGGCATGGGCGCCTCGGGCGGCGCCTGGTTCATGGACCCGTCCGTCGGCCTGCCCGGCTGGTTCGTGCCGCAAGGCATATCGGCCGATTTGATCGCCACCAAATATGGTTTTTCGCGCGACGACGTCGATGCCTATGCGGTCGAGAGCCAGAAGCGCGCCGGCAAGGCCTGGGCCGATGGCCGTTTCAAGAACTCCGTCATACCAATCAAGGACCAGAACGGCCTCACCATCCTCGATCATGACGAGCATATGCGGCCGTCGACCGACATGCAGTCGCTGGCCTCGCTCAACCCGTCCTTCGTCATGCCTGGCGAAATGGGCGGCTTCGACGCGGTCGCCGTGCAGAAGCATCCGGAAGTCGAAGAGGTCAACCACGTCCACCATGCCGGCAACTCGTCCGGCATCGTCGATGGTGCGGCCGCCGTACTGCTCGGCTCGAAGAAGGCCGGCAAGACGATGGGCCTGAAGCCACGCGCCCGCATCCGCGCCTTTGCCAACATCGGCTCCGAGCCGGTGCTGATGCTTACCGGTCCGGTCGACGTCACCGAGAAGCTTCTGAAGCGCGCCAAGATGAAGCTGTCGGATATCGACCTGTTCGAGCTTAACGAGGCCTTCGCCTCGGTGGTGCTGCGCTACATGCAGGCATTCGAAATCCCGCACGACAAGATCAACGTTAATGGCGGCGCCATCGCCATGGGCCATCCGCTCGGTGCCACCGGCGCGATGATCCTGGGCACGGTGCTGGACGAGCTCGAGCGCCGCGATTTGAACACCGCTCTGGTGACGCTCTGCATCGGCGCCGGCATGGGCACCGCAACGATTATCGAACGCGTCTGATTTTCGGCCGGAAGGAGATAGACATGACTTATACAAACTTCACGGTCGACACCGACGCAGACGGCATCGCGATGGTCACCTGGAACATGCCGGACCGCTCGATGAACGTCTTCACCGAAGAGGTGATGAACGAGCTCGACAAGATCATCGACCAGGTGGTGGCCGACGCCGCCATCAAGGGCGCGGTGATCACCTCGGGAAAGGACAGCTTCTCCGGCGGCGCCGACCTGACCATGCTGCAGAAGATGCTGGCGGTCTTCGCCAAGGAAAAAGGCAAGGACCCGGAGAAGGCGGCAAAGCTTTTGTTCGACAATGCCGGCCGCATGGGTGGCTTGTGGCGCAAGCTCGAAACGTCGGGCAAGCCGTGGGTCTCGGCGATCAACGGCACCTGCATGGGCGGCGCGTTCGAGCTGTCGCTGGCCTGTCATGGCCGCGTTGCCGCTGACTCCGAAAAGGTCAAGATGGCCTTGCCGGAAGTCAAGGTCGGCATCTTCCCCGGCGCCGGTGGCACTCAACGCGTGCCGCGCCTGACCGACCAGCAGCAGGCGTTGCAGATGCTGACCACCGGCCAGACGCTGTCGCCGCAGAAAGCCAAGGCGATGGGGCTGATCCACGAGATCGCCGAACCCGGCAAGCTGATCGAGACCGCCAAGGCGATGATCAGGAACGGCCTGAAAGCCGTCCAGCCCTGGGACGAGAAGGGCTTCAAGCTGCCTGGCGGCCAAATCTATACGCCGGCCGGCTTCAATCTGTGGCCGCCGGCCATCGCCATCCTGCGCCGCGAGACCTACGGCAATTATCCGGCCGCCGCGGCGATCCTGAAATGCGTCTATGAAGGCCTGCTGGTGCCGTTCGACACCGGTCTGCGGATCGAACAGCGCTATTTCACCGAAATCATGCAGTCCAAGGAAGCAGCAGCGATGATCCGCTCGCTGTTCGTCTCGCTGCAGGAGCTCAACAAGGGCGCCCGCCGTCCGGCCGGCGTGCCGGAGACCAAGTTCAAGAAGATCGGTATTCTCGGCGCCGGCTTCATGGGTGCCGGCATCGCCTTTGTCACCGCCAAGGCCGGCATCCCGGTCGTCCTGCTCGACCGCGACATGGCGTCGGCCGAAAAGGGCAAGGCGCATTCCGACAGCCTGATCTCCGATCAGGTCAAGAAGGGCCGCGCCAAGCCCGAGGAGAAGGACAGACTTCTGTCGCTGATCACGCCGACGGCCGACTATGCCGATCTCGCCGGCTGCGATCTGGTGGTCGAGGCGGTGTTCGAGGATTCGGCCGTCAAGAAGACTGCCACCGAGCAGGCCGAAGCCGTGCTGAAATCGTCAGCGGTCTTCGCCTCCAACACCTCGACCATCCCGATCACTGCACTGGCCAAGAATTCGGCGCGGCCGAAGAATTTCGTCGGCATCCACTTCTTCTCGCCGGTCGACAAGATGATGCTGGTCGAGATCATCCTGGGCAAGAAGACCGGCGACAAGGCGCTGGCCACCGCGATCGATTTCGTGCGCGCCATCAAGAAGACGCCGATCGTCGTCAACGACACGCGCGGCTTCTACGTCAACCGCTGCGTGCTGCGCTACATGTCGGAAGCCTACAAGATGCTGATCGAAGGCGTTCCGGCGCCGATGATCGAGAACGCCGCCAAGGCCGCCGGCATGCCGGTCGGCCCGCTGGCGCTGACCGACGAGACGGCGATCGACCTTGCCCAGAAGATCATGAAGCAGACCATCAGGGACCTCGGAGACAAGTCTGTCGACCCCAGGCAGATGGCGCTGATCAACACGCTGGTCGACACCCATGGCCGCTTCGGCCGCAAGAACGGCAAGGGTTTTTACGACTATCCGGCCAAGCCTGCCAAGAAGAAGCTGTGGCCGGGCCTGAAGGATCTCTATCCGCAGCTGGAGGCCGAGGAGGTCGATTATGAGGAACTGCAGCAGCGCCTGCTGGTAACCATTGCGCTGGAAGCGGCCCGGGTGATGGAAGAGGGCATCGTCACCGATCCGCGCGAGGCCGATGTCGGCTCGATCCTCGCCTTCGGTTTCGCGCCATTCACCGGCGGCGCGCTGTCCTATATCGACGGCATCGGCGCCGGGGAATTCGTCAGAATAGCCAAAGGCCTGCAGAAGAAATACGGCGCCGAGTTCAAGGCGCCCAAGCTGCTGCTCGACCTGGCGGAGAAGGGCGAGACCTTCTACCAGCGCTTCGATCCCTATGCGAAAGGCGAAGTGCAGAAGGCCGCTTGAGCTAGCGCCCCATGTACGTCTGAGGGCGCCTTGCGCGCATGGCCACGGCAAGGCGCGCCGTGACCCTTACGCGGTCGGCAGCGAAAGTCGGCTGGCTTTTCGCTGCCTGCCGACATCGACTTCAACCTCCATCTCAACAACGCCCGCTACATGATGCTCGCCGACCTCGCGCATGACCCCGAAAATCGGAATCGATTTTCGGAAAGGATCATGCGCCAAATCAAAAAGCTACAGCGTCCTTGGCGCGTCCAACAGGACGCTTGCCCGCTCCGTTCAACCGCGACCGCCGACCGAGGCCGAGCGGGTTTGCATGACCTCCCACCAGGGATTGCGCAGCCTGCCCAAGGCAGTTTGAGGCATCCATGACGACTTCGCCGCACGCAGCTTTTTAGGGGATCGGGCCGCGCGCCGGTGGACAATCGGATAACCGCGCGTTAGAAGGAAAAGGTATTTTTTCCTGTTTTGAGGAGAGCGAATTGCTCTCGCATGACCGAGTTTGGGCAGCCATCGACGCTCTCGCCGAGCGCTATTCGTTGTCGGCCTCCGGCCTGGCCCGGCGAGCCGGTCTGGACTCCACCGCTTTCAACAAGTCAAAGCGGCTGTCCTCGGATGGGCGGCCGCGCTGGCCCTCGACCGAATCGCTGGCCAAGATCATCGAGGCGACCGGCGCTTCGCTCGACGAATTCACCGGACTGGTCGAAGGCCGTGCCAAGACAGCTTCGGGCTCGTTGGCCCCGCAGCGTTCGGCGGTGCCGCTGCTCGGCTTTGCCCAGGCCGGCGCCGGCGGCTTCTTTGATGATTCCGGCTATCCCTCAGGCCAGGGCTGGGACCTTGTCGAGCTTCCGGCACGGGCGACCGAAACCTCCTATGCGTTGAAGGTGCAGGGTGATTCCATGCTGCCGCTGTACCGCAATGGCGATGTGCTGATCGTCGAGCCGGGCGCCGCTACCCGCAAGGGCGACCGCGTCGTCGTCAAGACCAATGCCGGCGAAGTCATGGCCAAGGTGCTCGACCGCCAGACGACGAAATCGATCGTGCTGATTTCGCTCAACCCCGACCATCCGGACCGCGACATCGCGATGCGCGATGTCGAATGGGTGGCGCGGATCGTCTGGGCAAGCCAGTAGGTCTCGCGGTGCGTCTGCTTCAAATCCTCATAGCCCTCCTGGCGATCCCGGTGATGGTCGCCATTGTCGTCGCCGGCGGTCGCGCGCTGCATCGCGACGGCCCCGCCATTACTGTCGACCAGATCGACCCGCACACCGAGGCCGTGCCCGAGGAGCCGGCGACGTCGGCGATCCCCGAGGTCCAGCCCGTCAAGCCTCCGATGCACTCGCCTCAGGTGCATTCGAGGGCGATCGATCCCGAGGCCATCGCTCCGCCGCCGCTGCTGGTAGAAGAACTTGAACGGGTTGAGCCGCGCGCGCCGCTGAGCGACCTGGCGCTGGCCGGGCCGCCCAAGCCGCGTGGGCGCAGAGCGGTCGACGACTGGGGAGGAACAAAACTGTTCCAGCCGGTCGCGGCCGCCGCCGGCCTGATCGAAGCCAATGGTTATTCCGTGACGGTCTCCGGCATCGACATCGTCAGGCAAGACGAGACCTGCACCGAGGGCGGCAAGTCCTGGGCTTGCGGTATCAGGGCGCGTACCGCGTTCCGGTCTTTCCTGCGCGGCCGGGCCGTTGCCTGCAAGGTGCCGCCGGAGGCCGACCGTGCGCTGATCGCCGCCGAATGCCGCATCGGCAAGCTGGATGTCGGCCAGTGGCTGGTCGAAAACGGCTGGGCGCGCGCCACGGCAGGCGGCCCCTATGTCGAAGCGGGCGACAAGGCGCGCGCCGCCAAGAAGGGCGTCTTCGGCGCCGCGCCCGATCTTGGCGGCCTGCCACCGGCGCCAACGCCTGTTGCGGCACCGACGGCGTCGCAACCGATCCTCGATGCCCCGGCGATAGACACGCCGCCGGCCGGGACGGAAATTACGCCGCCAGCTGACCAGCCAGCGCCCGCTCAATGAGCGCGCGGGTTTCGGCGATGCCGTAGAGGGCTGCGAACGAACCGAAGCGCGGTCCGCGTTCCTGGCCGATCAGCACCTGGTAGATCATCTGGAAGAAAGCGCCCGAGACACCAGGGCCGCCGTCCGGGCTCTTCTTCGAATGGTCCTGATAGCGTTCGATCTTGCGCGCCACGTTGAGCGAAGCGTTCTGGATCGCTTCGCCGTCGGCGCCGGCCGGCAGGCCAGCAAGCGCGTTGCCAAGCGCTTCCAGCGCCACGCGTTCGACATCGTCGGCCGGCCGGAAGGTCTTCGTCGGCTTCACGAAATCGTCGAAGTAGCGGATGGCGAAACCGACCAGCTGGTCGAGTTCGGGATGCGTCGCCGGCGTCACGCCAGATGCATGGCGCGAGATGAAGCCCCACAGCACATCCTTGTTTTGCGCGTTGGAGGCGCTGACCAGGTTGAGCAGCAGCGAGAACGGCACCGGCATGTCGATGGAAGGCGGCTTGCCGTCATGCATGTGCCAGACCGGATTGCCCAGCCGCTCCTTCCAGTCCTGGCGCGGATAGGCGTTGAGGAAGGTGTAGTACTCGTCGACGGCGCGTGGGATGACGTCGAAATAGAGCTTTTTCGCCTGCCTTGGCCGCTGATACATATAGAGGCCGAGGCTTTCGGTCGGCGCGTAGCGCAGCCATTCGTCGATGGTCAGCCCGTTGCCCTTCGACTTCGAGATCTTCTGGCCGTTCTCGTCCAGGAACAGTTCGTAGACGAAATGCTCGGGCGCGCGCCCGCCGAGAATGTTGCAGATGCGGTCGTAGATCACCGCGTTCGTCTGGTGGTCCTTGCCGAACATTTCGAAATCGACGTCGAGCGCTGCCCAGCGCATGCCGAAATCCGGCTTCCACTGCAGCTTGACCTTCCCGCCGGTCACCGAAAGTGTGGTCTCGGTGCCCTCATCGTCGAAGGTGATGGTGCCGGCCTTGGCGTCGACATGCTTCATCGGCACGTAGAGCACGCGCCCGCTCTTCGGCGAGATCGGCAGGAACGGGCTGTAGGTTGCCTGCCGCTCCGGCCCCAGCGTCGGCAGCATCACCGCCATGATCTGCTCGTAGCGCTCGGCGGCGCGCACCAGCATGGCATCGAAGCGGCCGGCCTTGTAGTACTGCGTGGCGCTGGCGAATTCGTAGTCGAAGCCGAACGTATCGAGGAAGCGGCACAGCATCGCGTTGTTGTGGTCGGCAAAGCTCGCATAGTCGCCGCCGAACGGATTGGGCACCGACGAAAGCGGCATATGAAGATAAGGCTCGAGGGCTGCGCGATCCGGCACATTGTCGGGGATCTTGCGCATGCCGTCCATGTCGTCGGAGAAGCAGAGCAGCTTGGTCTTGACCTTGTTCCCGGTCAGCACGTGAAAGGCATGGCGCACCATCGAGGTGCGCGCGACCTCGCCGAACGTGCCGATATGCGGCAGACCCGACGGACCGTAGCCGGTCTCGAACAGGACGGTCTCGGGAAAGTCGGCGCCTTTGTAGCGCTCGATAATCTTTTTGGCTTCCTCGAACGGCCAGGCCTTGCTTTCGGCGGCTGCCGCAAGCATTTCGGGGTTGAGATCGGCGATGTTTGATCCCGTCATGTCAAAGTTCCAGTCATGGCCGGCTTTCGCGGCTGGTAAGATTTTTCAACCGGGTCTCTAGGCGCGACAGGGCGGAGCGTCAACGATATCAGGCGTTTTCGTTGCGACGGCGCCGTAGCGTCCCTACCTTCGACCATCACTATCAAGGAGTTTTGAATGCCGTTGCCGTCCACCCATGAAGCCCTGATCTACCTGATGGTCATCACCTCGGCTTCCGATCGCGACATGACCGATATCGAACTGGCGCGCATCGGCGACGTCGTCCGCAGCTGGCCGGTGTTCGAGGATTTCAAGCAGGACAGGCTGATCGCCATTGCGCAGGACTGCCAGAAGATGCTGCATGAAAAGGATGGATTGGAAGGCGTGCTCGAGCGTGTCGCCGAGACTTTGCCCGAACGGCTGCACGACACCGCTTATGCCGTCGCCTTCGAAGTTGCCGCCGTCGATCTCGAAATGCGCATGGAGGAATTGCGGGTGCTGCAGTTGATCCGGCGTGAGCTCGATCTCGACACGCTGACCGCCGCGGCCATCGCGCCCGGGACGAAGGCCCGCCTGCGCACGCTGACCTGATCCAGCCCGTAGAGGAAGCTGACCGGGGCCGGATCAGAAAAAGCTGGACCGAGAACCGGATCAGAAGAAACTGACCGGGAACCGGATCAGAAGAAACTGACCGGGAACCGGATCAGAAGAAACGACCTGGAACCGGATCAGAAGAAACTGACCGGGAAATAGCGCAGGTAGAATTCGGCGAAGGTGCCTTTCACCGATATCTCCTGCAGCGCGTAGTCCATGGCTGCGGCCAGCGCTGGGTCGCTGGCCCGGGTGGCAATGGTCATGCCGGACCCCAGATATTCCGGCGCCAGGTAGGGTCCACCGGCGAAGCGGCAGCAACCGGCGGCGTCCGTGCCGCCCAGCCAGAAGGAAAAGCGCATGCCGTCGCCGAAGGCGGCATCGATCTTGGCGATCTTCAAGTCGCTGTAGAGGTCTTCCGGCCGGTCGAAGCGGATGATCTGCACGGTGCCGAAATAATCGCGCAGCATCTTTTCATGCGCCGAGCCGGCCAGCACGCCGACCCGCTTCGAGCGCAATTTGTCGAGGATCGGCTCGGCGAAGGCCTTGGTCTTCGGCATGATGAAGCGCGCCGGAAACTGTAGATAGGAGCGCGAAAAGCTGTACTTCGCCCGCGTCTCCGGCGTGGCGGCGATGCCGGCGATGATCGCCTCGCCTTCGCCCTTCTGCAACGCGTCGTCGAGTTCGGCCCAGGGCAGCGCCTGGATCTGGCATTTGTCGGCGATGTCGAGTTCGGCGCAAATCGCCCGCGCCAGGTCGATGTGGAAGCCGGACAGTCGGCCCGTGCCGTCGAGAAAATTGAAGGGCGGGAAATCGGTTGTGGTGAGGAACCTGAGCCTCGGCAGCGCCGAAAGGTCCGGCTTCGGCAGCCGCTCCTTGGCATCCCAAAGCACCGGCACCTGCGGTTCCGCTGCCCGCACAGCGCCGGCAAACGGCTGCACTCCGATCAGCATCGACAGCAAGGCGATGGTTATCCAGCGTGATGTCACAAAAAACTCCGCCCGTCTTGGCCGTTGGCTTGTGATACGAAAACGGCGCAGGCACAATTGTTTTTGATTTCAAAGGGCAAATTTCGGGTTATGCTTTGGCGAGGTTGCAAATAGCCGCACAGAGTCGGCCTGGGGTTGGCGGTCGCTGGCGTTAGAAAAGCTAAGGATGTGGCTTTGCAATCGGGGGTTGATGGCTAAGTGCGGGGCAGGCACGTAGCATCGGTCTCAAGAGCGGTAGGCAACATGGGGTAGATGTTGCGATGGGTTATTTTGACCGGACACTTGAATATATTGACCGGGTGCAGCGTGCCGACACGTCGGCTGCGGTGTGCGAGCAGCTACTTAGTGTCACCTCGAATTTCGGATTGACGGCCCTGATAGCCGCAACGGTGCCGCAGCCCGGTACACCAAGCAGCCAGACGAAGGACCATGTGCTGCTCTGCGATTGGCCTAGCGAATGGCTGGAGCGTTACTTATCGCGCAACTACGTCGACCACGATCCGGTCGTCAGCCATTTGAAGCAGTTTCGGGCGCCATTCCAATGGCGCGATGCCGTTCAAAGCATGCCCGCCGACAAGAGCAGCGCCGAGGTAATGCGCGACGCCCGCCAGTTCAAGCTGCGTGACGGCCTCGCCTTCCCGCTGATCACGCTCGAAGGCCAGATCGCGCTGGTCTCGCTGGGCGGTGAGGCGGTCGAACTGTCCGAAGCCGAATTCGCAATGGTCTCGCTGGCCTCCACCTATGCCATCGGCCGCGCCATGCAGCTTCAAACGACGGCCGGCAAATCTATCGATCACATTGAATTGACGCCGCGCGAGCGCGAATGCCTGCAATGGGCGGCGGTCGGAAAATCCGAGTGGGAGATTTCGCAGATCCTCGGCATCTCGGAGCATACCTCTGAGAAACACCTTCTCAACGCCAAGAGCAAACTAGGCGCCGCCAACCGTGTGCAGGCAGTCGCCGAAGCAGTCAGGCACGGCTATATCAGCTAGGCCGGTTCTGGCGGCCCGAAATTTATGGCCGCATTGTTGGCGTCATATCTTCAGAAAAGACCGGCCCCTGTCGTCCTCTTGAGACGGCTAATGCTTTCTTAACGCCAAAAGCAGACTCGGCGTCGCCAACAGGGCGCACGCCATCGCGGAGGCGTTTAGACGCAGCTATATTAGCCATGTCGGCTGTGGCAGCCTGGAAATCCTTGCCAACACCTTCGCGCAATTTTTTCGGGAAAGCCCGGCCGTATCTTCCTCTTAAGCCCAGGAGACGGCTAATGCTATTTTCCCTTACCACTCAACAACTGATGGAACGTCCCGACCTATGGGAGGCCGTCCATCGCCTGCGTTACAAGGTCTTCGTCGATGAGATGCGGTGGACCGATCTCGATCGCCCGGACGGCCTCGAAATCGATCAATTCGACCATGATGAGGCCGAACACCACCTTGTCATACGCAATGGCGAGCTTGCAGGCTATCATCGGATGCTGCCGACCACACGGCCGCATCTCCTTAGCGATGTGATGCCGGAACTCTGCGAGGGAAAGCGCCCTTCGGGACCGAATGTCTGGGAGCTAACCCGTTACGCGGTGGCGCCAGGGTTTCGCGATGGCAAGCGCGGCGTGTCTACGGTCGGCACCGAACTGATCGCCGGCTTCGTCGAATGGGGCCTTGCTCGCAATGTCGATCAGGTCATTATCGAGGTCGAGCCGGTGTGGGTGCTGCGGACGCTGCAGTTGCACTTCCTGGCGACGCCGCTCGGTTACCAGCGCACCTATGGCAACCAGCAGGTCGTCGCCACACTGCTGACCTTCAACGAGCATACGCTGGATGTCGTGCGCTCGCGCCGCAACCATCACGCCCCGGTGTTGGCCAGGGGCACCCCCCACATGCTCGGCATGCGGCAGGCGTCGTGAGACTGTCTTCACCCGACGCGCTTTAATGCATGTCGCTCAAAGTGGCCCCGGTTTTGAGAGAACACATGCATGAAACAAAGACCTAAAGCGCGTCGCGTGAATCCGTTCAAATGCGATGCGCTTTAGACAATGGCCACAGAGCCCACCTCCGTGTGGGGGTGGGCTCTGTAATTTCAGCCTCTGCCTATCGAGGCCAGTCTCTACTTCTCGAGAAACGACGGCCCTTCGCCGACGATCTTCTTATCTTCCTTGCCGATGGCGTCGAGATCGCGCCCATCATAGGGCAGTGACAACAGGATGCGCCGCATGACGGCCAGCCGCGAGCGTCGCTTGTCATTGGCCCGCACGATGATCCAGGGCGCGAACTGTTTGTGCGTGCGCTCGACCATCTGGTCGCGCGCCTTGGTGTAGTCGTCCCATTTGGTGATGCCGGCAATATCGATCGGCGAGAACTTCCAGTTCTTCAGCGGCGACCAGCGGCGGTCGTGAAACCGTTCGAGCTGGGTCTCGCGGCCGATGTTGAGCCAGAATTTGAAGAAATAGATGCCCTCATTGGAGATCATCCGCTCGAAATGCGGCGTCTCGTCGAGGAATTTTGCATGCTGTTCCGGTGTGCAGAAGCCCATCACCGGCTCGACGCCGCCGCGGTTGTACCAGGACCGGTCGAAGGTGACGAATTCGCCCGATGTCGGGAAATGGGCGACGTAGCGCTGGTAGTACCATTGCCCGACTTCGGTTGGGGTCGGCTTGGTCAGCGCCACGTTGCGCGCGGTTCGAGGATTGAGATACTGGCGCAGCACCGAGATGGTGCCGCCCTTGCCGGCGGCATCGCGCCCCTCGAACAGCGACATCACTCTGCTGCCGGTCGCCTGCAGCCAGGCCTGCGCCTTGACCAGTTCGATCTGCAGCCGCTCCAGCGTCTCGTCATACTCCTCGCTCTTCATTTTCTTGTCGTAGGGGTAGTCGCCTGCGGTCAGTTTGTGGTCCTCGATCCAGCTGGGAAGCTCGGGGTTTTCGATGTCGAACTCCCGCTCCTTGCCGTCCACCTTGATCTTCAGCGGCCCCTTTGCCGGCTCTGCGGCGGGACTTTCCTTGGCTTTTTTCATCGAGACGAACCTTTCCAGCTTGCGGACTCATGCTATGGGGGGCCTCAAACCCGGTCCAGCGGAAGTTTCGGCGGGACCGGCGCAGAAGCACGGAAAGCACGAATGGCTGACACCGGCGCAGAGCGGACAACCACGGGGCAGGCCGTCGCCGGCCGGCTGTGGAACAGCCGATGGCTGCTTGCCGCCGGTGCGATCGCCATCATGGCCGTTTATGGGTTTGCCGGTATCTCCGCCTATGTCGTCCTGGCTGCGTTGACGGTGCTGCTGGCCGCCGCGCTTCTGCCAACCGGTGGCGCCAGCCGGTCTGCTGAGACCATTACCACGGTCGAGGCGAGCGGGCTGCAGCGGCTTTCCGGCGAATATCTTGCGGCTGCCGTTGCCGATCCGCTGATCATCTTCGACCGCACCGCCACCATCGTCCACGCCAATGCCGCCGCCTATGCCGCCTTTGGCGGCATCGCGCCCGGCCTGTCGCTGTCGCTAAAATTCCGCGCGCCGGAAATGCAGGCCTTGCTGGACGGCGTGCTGTCGGGAACCGTCGCCTCCGATGCCGTCGACTACACCGAGAAGCTGCCGGTGGAACGGGCCTACCGGGTCAGCGCGTCCTCGGTCGGCCACGCCACCGATCTCTATGTGCTGGTATTCAAGGACCAGAGTGAGACGCGCCGCATCGACCGCATGCGCGCTGACTTCATAGCCAATGCCAGCCACGAGTTGCGCACCCCGCTTGCTTCAATCTCGGGCTTCATCGAGACGTTGCGCGGCCCGGCCCGCAACGATCCGGCGGCGCGCGAGCAGTTCCTGCAGATCATGCAGAACCAGACCGGCCGCATGGCGCGCCTCATCGACGATCTCCTGTCGCTGTCGAGGCTTGAAATGAAGCCTTACCTGAGGCCGGGAACCCAGGTCGATCTGCGCCAGACCATCGACAGCGTCATCGATTCACTAGGCCCGCTCGCCAGCGAGAACGGCGTCGTCATCGAACGCGACTACGCCGAGGGGCCGCTCGACGTGCCCGGAGACCGCGACGAGCTGTTCCAGGTGTTCGAGAATCTCTTGGAAAACGCCTGCAAATACGGCCAGCCTGGCGGACGCGTCACGGTGTCGATCGCGCGGGGCGAGGCCGGCCCGGAACCGGGCATCGATGTCACCATCAGGGACTATGGCCCGGGCATCCCGGAAGAGCACATACCGCGCATTACCGAGCGCTTCTATCGCGTCGACGTGGAGAGCAGCCGCACCCAGAAAGGCACCGGTCTTGGCCTGTCCATCGTCAAGCATATTCTGACGCGCCACAACGCCCGGCTTTCGATCAAGTCGGAAGTTGGCAAGGGCGCGGCGTTCACGGTCCATTTGCCGGCAGGCTGAGGCGGTACTATCTGCTAACTGCCTGTTTCTTCTTTCTGTCATCAGGCTAGCGTATCAGCACAGGGCCGAGGAAAACGACTCAAAAGGCCAAAGATTTAAGGAAGGCATTTCGCCCATGCAGTCCGTACACATTGTCAGCGCCTATGACGAAGAGCTGAAATACCTGGCGAAGCGCATCGCTGCGATGGGCGGCCATGCCGAGCGCATGGTCGAGCAGGCGATCCAGGCGCTGGTCAATGCCGATCCCGGCCTCGCCCAGAAGGTCATTCGTGACGACATCGTGCTTGACGATGGCCAGCGCGAAATCGACGACAAAGCCATCGTCATCATCGCCAAGCGCCAGCCCATGGCGACGGATCTGCGCGAGATCGTCGGCGCCATCCGCATTTCGGCCGACCTCGAACGGGTCGGTGACCTCGCCAAGAACGTCGCCAAGCGTGTGGTCAGCGTCATTGATGGCCGCCAGCCGACCAGCCTGTTTCGCGGCCTCGAGGCGCTGGCCGAACTCGCTTTGACCCAGCTCAAGGAAGTGCTCGACGTCTATGCCTCGCGCTCGGTCGAGAAAATAGGCTTCGTTCGCGACCGCGACGACCAGATCGACGCCATGTACACCTCGCTGTTTCGCGAGCTTTTGACCTACATGATGGAAGATCCGCGCAACATCACGCCGTGCACGCATCTGCTGTTTTGCGCCAAGAACATCGAGCGCATCGGCGACCACGCCACCAACATTGCCGAGACGATCTACTACATCGTCACCGGCGAGCAGTTGCCGGCCGAGCGTCCAAAGGGCGACAAGACCGACAAGGTTGCCCTGCCGGCGCTGCCGGTGAAGTGATCGCGCGCCCTCGAACGCTTAATCATATTGCGCTAAACTGCCCGGATGTTAGCGTCTCGGTTCCTGGCCAAGGCCAGGCGCTCAGGAGGCTGCGATGGAATATGTCCGAGAGTTCAAGCCGGCGCCGGCATCGTCCGGCATCATCGCGTCGAGCGTCTACACCGCCGGCAAGCGCATCGCCGACATACCGATCGAGGAAGCCGGCGAATGGGCCAAGAAGTCGGGCCATGTCGTCTGGATCGGGCTGCTCGAACCCGACCGCGAGCTTCTGCTGCGCGTCAAGGCGCAATTTCATCTGCACGAACTGGCGATCGAAGACGCCGAACATCCGCACCAGCGGCCGAAGATCGAGCAATATGGCGATGCGTTGTTCATCGTTGCCCGCACTGCACAGCTGATCGACGGACGCGTCACCTTCGGCGAGACGCATCTGTTCGTCGGCTCAGGCTATATCGTCAGCGTCAGGCATGGTCCCTCGACCTCATACGCCGCCGTGCGCCAGCACTGGGAAAGCTGTCCGCACTCACTGGCCAAGGGCGAGGATTTCGTCCTCTACGCCATTCTCGACTTCATCGTCGACAACTACATGCCGGTGCTCGAGCAGATCGAGGACGAGGTCGAGGCGATCGAGGACAGGGTGCTGCTGAAGCCGATGACCGGTCCCGACATCGAGCGGCTCTACATGCTGCGCCGCATCTGTTGCGCCTGCGCAATGCGGCGCTGCCGCTGGTCGAGGTCTGCCGCCGGCTGACCAGCGCCGACCTGCCGCAGATCCATACCGCCATGCATCCGCTGTTTCGCGATGTCACCGACCATATCCGCACCGTGCAGGAAAAGATCGACAGCCTGCGCGAGGTTCTGGCGTTCGCTTTCGAAGCCAGCCTGCTGGTCGGCCAGAGCCAGGAAACCGCGAACACCAAGAAGCTGGCCTCATGGGCGGCGATCCTGGCGGTGCCGACGGCGCTCGCCGGCATTTACGGCATGAATTTCGACGACATGCCGGAACTGAAGATGCAATACGGCTATCCCGTCGTATTGGTCTCGATCGCGCTGATCTGCTCGTTTTTGTATTGGCGATTTCGGAAGAGTGGGTGGCTGTGATGGTAGGCAGTAGGCAGTAGGCAGTAAGCAGTAAGCAGTAAGCAGTAAGCAGTAAGCAGTAGGCAGAATAAGGTAGCGCCTCACGAGCGCTACCCCATTCCCTACTGCCCAGTCCCCAATCCCTATTCCTAACTACCGGCTCCTGCGCCGCTCTGAAGCCGGCTGGAACGCCACCCTTGCGTGGTACTTGCAGTAAGGTCCGGTTTCAGCCGCCTCGTTGCCGCAGAAGTTGAAGTCTTCCGACAGCGGATCGCCATTCGGCCATTTGCAGGTGCGCTCGGTGAGATCGGTGAGCTGCAGATGCCGCGAGATCGGCACGACGACGTTTTCGACCGGGCGGATGTAGTGGCGCGCCACTGGCTCGGCGTCGAACTGCGCCTGCAGCGCGTTCGCCCCGATCGAAGTCGTGACATGGCGCTGCGCGGTTGCGGCGCGCGGCACCGATTTCTGGATCGAAGATCCCTGCGTTGTCTTCTTCTGACGCGCCGGCGTCGCGGTCGAGCGTCCGCGGCCCGACAGCTTCAGCCGGTGCACCTTGCCGATGACCGCGTTGCGGCTGACCCCGCCGAGTTGGGCGGCGATCTGGCTTGCGCTCAAGCCCTCCGACCACAGTTTCCTGAGAAGTTCGACCCGCTCGTCAGTCCAGTTCATGAGACCGCGCTCCTGCTAAGTGTGCGGCAGCCGGAATCCGTTCCCGACCCGGCAATCTTTGCCGGGGCAGACACCACATATATTAGGTGATTAGGTCCGCCGCACGAAATCTAGTTATTTCCCGACTACAATTACCTCATGTGTTGACTCGGTGACAAGAGTCCCAGGTGCAACACGAATCGGTTTTTTAGGTTTTCCCCAACTTGCCCGGTCGCTTATGAGCCAGCGTCTCGTCGGAGCTTGCCGCGCGCCTCTGCACGACGTTTTCGTTGACTTCATGGCCGAAAAACACGATAAGCCGCAAAGGCCGCCGCTTTGGCGGCTTTTTTGATTTTTCCGGTACCGGAGACGCATATAATGAGCGGTTCGGCGCTTTACGAGACCTTTGCCCGCGCCCCTTTGGCCTTCGATCATGGCGAAGGCACCTGGCTGGTTACCGACAAGGGCGAGCGATATCTCGATTTCGCTGGCGGCATCGCGGTCAATTCGTTGGGCCACAGCCATCCGCATCTGGTCTCGGCCCTGACCGAACAGGCGGCCAAGCTCTGGCACGTCTCCAATCTCTACGAGATCCCGGGGCAGACCCGGCTCGGCGAGCGGCTGGCTGACGCCACCTTCGCCGACAAGGTGTTCTTCACCAATTCCGGCGCCGAGGCGCTCGAATGCGCGATCAAGACGGCGCGGCGCTACCAGTTCGTCAAGGGCCATCCCGAGCGCTTCCGGGTCGTCACCTTCGAAGGCGCCTTCCACGGCCGCACGCTGGCGACCATCGCCGCCGGCGGCCAGTACAAATATCTCGAAGGTTTTGGGCCCAAGGTCGAAGGCTTCGACCAGGTCGGCTTCGACGACATCGACGCCGCCGAGAAGGCGATCACACCAGAGACCGCCGCGATCCTGATCGAACCGGTGCAAGGCGAGGGCGGCATCCGCCCGGTGCCGACGCAATCCTTGAAACGGCTGCGGCAGCTCTGCGACCAGCACGGCCTGCTGCTGATCTTCGATGAGGTCCAGTGCGGTATCGGTCGCACCGGAAAGCTGTTCGCGCATGAATGGACCGGCGTGACGCCCGACATCATGGCGATTGCCAAGGGCATTGGCGGCGGCTTCCCGATGGGCGCGTGCCTCGCCACCGACGACGCTGTCGTCGGCATGACGGCAGGCGTGCATGGCACCACTTTCGGCGGCAATCCGCTGGCCATGGCGGTCGGCAACGCTGTGCTCGACGTCGTGCTGGAAGACGGCTTCCTCGAAGACGTCCAGCGCAAGGCATTGCTGATGAAGCAGGGCCTGGCGGCGGTCGCCGACGAATTTCCTGATGTCATCGAAGGCATCAGGGGCAGCGGCCTGATGCTTGGCCTGAAATGCGCCATGCCCAACACCAAGGTCAACATGGCGCTGCGCGACCAGCATCTGCTGGCGGTGCCGGCCGGCGACAACGTCATTCGTCTGCTGCCGCCGCTGACCGTCACCGACGCCGAGATCGGCGAAGCGCTCGATCGCATCCGCGCCGGCGCCAAGGGCCTGACCGACGCCATCGCCGCGGCCGCCGCGAAGTAATCCCGAGAACCATTCCCGATGAGCCTTCGCCATTTCACCGATCTTTCCGCCGTTTCCGAAGGCGATCTGCGCCTGATGCTGGACGATGCGGTGGTGCGCAAGGCGCGCCTCAAGGCCGGCGAACGGACCAAACCGCTCGAAGGCAAGGTGCTGGCCATGATCTTCGACAAGCCGTCGACGCGCACGCGCGTGTCCTTCGACGTCGGCATGCGACAGCTCGGCGGCGAGACCATCATGCTGACCGGCACCGAAATGCAGCTCGGCCGTTCCGAGACCATTGCCGACACCGCCAAGGTGCTGTCGCGCTATGTCGACGCCATCATGATCCGCACCACGTCGCATGAGCGGCTGCTCGAGCTGACCGAGAATGCCACGATTCCGGTCATCAACGGGCTGACCGACGACACCCATCCCTGTCAGCTGATGGCCGACATCATGACCTTCGAGGAGCATCGCGGTCCGGTTGCCGGCAAGACCATCGCCTGGACCGGCGACGGCAACAACGTGCTGCATTCGCTGCTCGAAGCTTCGGCGCGGTTCCGCTTCAACCTGAACGTCGCAGTGCCGGAAGGCAGCGAGCCGGCGCAAAAGCATATCGACTGGTCGAAGAGCAATGGCGGCAAGCTGCACTTCACCCGCTCGCCCGAGGAAGCCGTCGACCAAGCCGACTGCATCGTCACCGACTGCTGGGTGTCGATGGGCCAGGAACACCGCGCCCGCGGCCATAATGTCTTCTCGCCCTATCAGGTCAATGCGGCGCTGATGGCCAGGGCCAAGCCCGACGCCCTGTTCATGCACTGCCTGCCGGCGCATCGCGGCGAGGAAGTCACCGACGAGGTCATCGACGGTCCGCATTCGGTTGTCTTCGACGAAGCCGAGAACCGGCTCCACGCCCAGAAGGCGGTTTTGGCCTGGTGTCTGGGCGCTTGATCTCCAGGCGCTTGATCTCCAAGCGCTTGATCCGGGGCGGCGCGATGCCTATTTGCGCCCCATCACGCAAATCAAGCGCGTTTGGACGCATGCACCCCTCCGGGCCGCATGGCCGCGCCCTGGAGCTTTGTCATGTTGGAAACGCATCAAGTGACTGAACATCACCCCAAACTCGGCGAGTTCGGCTATGCCGGCGACGATCATGTCGTACCCTTCGAGGTCGGCCCGCTCGACGTGCGCGGCCGCACCGTGCAACTCGGGCCGATGCTCGACGCCATCCTCAACCGTCACGACTATCCCGAGCCGGTCGCCCGCCTGCTGGCGGAAGCCTGTGTGCTGACGGTGCTGCTCGGCACCTCGCTCAAATTCGAAGGCAAGTTCATCCTGCAGACCCGCACCGACGGCCCGGTCGACATGCTGGTCGCGGATTTCTCCACGCCTTCGGCATTGCGCGCCTATGCGCGTTTCGACGCCGACCGGCTGGAGGCCCTGGTGGCCGCAGGCCAGACCTCGCAGCAGACGCTGCTGGGCAGCGGCGTTTTGGCGCTGACCATCGACCAGGGCGCGCACACGCAGCGCTATCAGGGCATCGTCCAGCTCGACGGCGAGACGCTGGAGGACGCCGCGCGCACCTATTTCCGCCAGTCGGAGCAGATCCCGACCGACCTCAGGCTGTCGGTGGCCAAGCTTCTGACGCCAGGTCCCGGCGGCGCTCGTGAGCAGTGGCGCGCCGGCGGCATCCTGGCGCAGTTCCTGCCGCAGTCACCCGAGCGCATGCGCGTGCCCGACATTTCGGGCGGCGACGGCGATCCGCGTGACGTGACGCAGGAGCCGGCCGACAATTCGTGGCGCGAGCTGGTGGCGCTGCTCGGCACCATCGAGCCGACCGAGCTGATCGACCCGACCATCGGCGCCGAGCGGCTGCTCTACAGGCTGTTCCACGAACATGGCGTGCGCGTCTTCGGCGGCGTGCCGGTCGCCGACCAATGTTCCTGCTCAAGGGACAAGATACGCGGCATCCTCGAGGGGTTTTCCGCGCAGGAGATCAAGGACAGCACCGAAGATGGCGGCATCCACGTCGCCTGCGAGTTCTGCTCGAAGCAGTACGACTTCGACCCGGCGGAGTTTGCAACTCAGTAGCATCTCTTCCTTCTCCCCGTATAGTGACGGGGAGAAAACCCCTAATTCACCGTCCGTCGGGTCCCCGGCAGATCCAGCGAAAACGCGGGAATAGCGACGTCGAACGTCTCGCCCTTTTTGTTGCGCATGGTGTAGTGGCCGACCATGAAACCGGAGGGCGTCGAGAGCGGGCAGCCTGACGTGTATTGATAGCTGTCGCCGGGATTGAGCTCAGGCTGGTCGCCGACCACGCCGGCGCCGCGCACTTCCTCGACCCGGCCGCTGCCGTCGGTGATGTGCCAGTAACGCGCCATAAGCTGCACGAAATCGTCCGACTGGTTGTCGATCGTCACCTGGTAGCCCCAGACATAACGGTTCTCCGCCGGGTCCGAGCGGTCCTCCAGGTAGAACGGTCTGACCTGCACTTCGATGTTGCGCGTGACGGCGCGGTACATGGGCTGCTCCGGTTGCGCAGCAGGGAACATTTGTCGCGCCATGCGGTTTGATACGCGCAGAGCGGCATGTCCTGCCAGCCTCAAAGCGCAGTGCCGACAAACAATGTCATTTAAGTGACACATGACAATGTTGGTGTGCGCAAACCTTGCCGGCGACTCAAGGCCCATCTGTCGACTGACAAAGCAGCCGCGAGCGGCCTTTCCGGAGTGACCAGATCTCGATGGAACTAGCTCTCACAGCCGCCTTCGCTTCCTCCGCTTTGCTTCTTTCCAATCTCGCCAGCATCCTGCTTGCTTCGTCGAAACTGCAAGCGCGTCGCCTTATCCCTCCGCCGTCCGGCGAGCAGCCACCGGTCTCGATCGTCGTGCCGTCGCGCGGCGTGGAGCCGTTCACACAAGAGACGCTGCAGCGAGCCTTCTCGCTCGACTGGCCGCGCTACGAACTGATCTTCTGCGTCGCTCACGCCGACGATCCCGTCGTCAAACTGATAAACAGGGCGATCGTCCTGTTTCCCAACGTGCCGGCCCGGCTGCTGATCGGCGACGACCGCGTCAGCAGCAACCCGAAGCTCAACAACTGCGTCAAGGGCTGGGAAGCGGCGCGCTATCATTGGGTTATTCTGGCGGATTCCAACGTGCTGATGCCAAGGGATTACGTCCAGCACCTGATGGCGGCCTGGCGGACCAATACCGGGCTTATCTGCTCGACGCCGATCGGCTCTCGGCCGGATGGCTTTTGGGCCGAGGTCGAATGCGCGTTCCTCAACACGCTGCAGGCGCGCTGGCAATATGCCGGCGAGGCGCTCGGTCTCGGCTTTGCCCAGGGCAAGAGCATGCTGTGGAACAAGCCGATGCTCGATACCAATGGCGGTATCCGCGCGCTGGCCGCCGAGATCGCCGAGGATGCTGCTGCAACCAAGCTGGTCAACGGACTGGGCCTGCACGTCAATCTCGTTGCCTCGCCTTTCGAGCAACCACTGGGGCAGCGCCGACTTGCCGACATCTGGTCGCGCCAGGCGCGCTGGGCGCGGTTGCGCCGCGTCACTTTCCCGCTGTTTTTCGCACCCGAGATCCTGACCGGCGTCGCCGTGCCGTTGGCGTTGGCGCTGGTGGCGGCCGCAAGTGCCGGCATCAGCCTGCCGGCCACGGTGTTGGCCGTGCTGACGGCGGCCTACATTCCCGAATGCGCGCTGGCCGCGGCCAAGGGCTGGCACCTGTCGCTGCGCATGGTCCCGGCGATGATGGTGCGCGACATGATGCTTCCCGCCATCTGGGCGCGCGGCTGGCTGAGCGGCGCCGTCGACTGGCGCGGCAACATCATGACCATCGGCACCAAGACGGCCGAACTGGAAGAGGTTTCGTCGGGAGCGTGACGCCTCGCGGCCTATCCGGCGGCCTTCAGCGCCTGCGCAACGTCCTCCAGCAGATCGTCCGTATCCTCAAGACCGACCGACAGCCTGAGCGTTCCCGGCCCGATGCCAAGCTCGGCGCGAGCTTCGTCGCTGAGGTTCTTGTGCGTGGTGGTCGCCGGATGGGTGATCAGGCTCTTGGCGTCGCCGAGATTGTTGGAGATCAGCACGATGTCGAGCGCGTTCTGCAAGGCGAAGGCCGCCTGCTTGCCGCCCTTGACGTCGAGGCAGATCAGCGTCGATCCGCCCGTCATCTGCTTCTTGACGATGTCGGCCTGCGGGTGGTCGGCGCGGCCGGGATAGATGACGCGGGCGATTTCCGGCCGTCCTGCCAGGAAATCCGCGATCTTGGCCGCGCTTTCCGTCTGCTGGCGCACCCGAACCGGCAGCGTCTCCAGGCCCTTGAGCAGCGTCCAGGCGTTGAACGGCGACAGGCTCGGGCCGGTGTGGCGGAAATAGTCGTGCAAATTCTCGTCGATCCATTTCTTGTCGGACAGGATGATGCCGCCGAGACAGCGTCCCTGGCCGTCAATGTGCTTGGTCGCGGAGTAGACGACGATATGGGCGCCGAGCTGCAAGGGCTTCTGCTGCAAGGGCGTGGCAAAGACATTGTCGACGATCAGCCTGGCGCCGATCGAGGTGGCGAGCGCCGCCACCGCTGCGATGTCGACCACTTCCAGCGTCGGATTGGTCGGGCTTTCCAGGAAGAACAGTTTCGTGTTCGGCCGCACCGCCTTTTCCCAGTTGGCGATGTCGGTGCCGTCGACCAGCGTTGCCTCGATGCCGTATTTCGGCGCCAGCGTCTCCACCACCCAGCGGCAGGAGCCGAACAGCGCGCGCGCCGCAACGATATGGTCGCCGGCTTTGGCGCTGCACAGGAGCGCTGCCGACACCGCCGCCATGCCGGACGCCGTGGCGCGCGCATCTTCGGCACCCTCCAGCGCGCACATGCGCTTTTCGAACATGTCGACAGTAGGGTTGGCATAGCGCGAATAGATGAAGCCCGGCTCCTCGCCCTTGAAACGGGCCTCGGCAGCCTGCGCCGTCTCGTAGACATAGCCTTGGGTGAGGTACATCGCTTCCGACGTCTCGCCGAACTGGGAACGCAGCGTTCCCCCGTGCACGAGTGCGGTCTGAGGTTTCCAGTTACGCTTCTTGGTGCTCATCGCTTTTGTTCCAGACACAAAAAAACCGGCCGCGAAAGTCGCAACCGGTCCATATGGCCTTGCGGCCCGACGGTCCTTTAGCGACTTGTTTAACGTGGCTGCAAGCCGACCGGCCAAATCACCACGGGATAACGACCCTTTAGACCTCACCTGCGCTTGCGTCAATTGCCGGCTTCATTAAGAGGTTTGTACCAGGCAGGTTCCGCAATAATATCCAGCGGTTTTGCGGCAAGAACCTGCCACAAAGAGACCGACCTTGGAGCGGAGCCAGCCTTTTGCGGCAGACAGGCATTCTTCCCGATCAGGACATTTCCGCGCTGTTTCAGTCCGGCGCGCTGAAGTCGCCGCGCGCGCTCGATGTCGACCAGGTGCAGCCGGCGAGCCTCGATCTCAGGCTCGGCGACAAGGCTTTTCGCGTGCGCGCCTCCTTCCTGCCGGGTCCCGATCATCTGGTGGCCGACAAGCTTCACCGGCTGAAATTGCACGAATTCAGTCTCGCCGAGGGCGCGGTGCTGGAAACCGGCTGCGTCTACATCGTGCCGCTGCTCGAAAGCCTGGCGCTGCCCGCAAACGTGTCGGCCTCGGCCAACCCGAAAAGCTCGACCGGCCGGCTCGACATCTTCACCCGGGTGATGACCGATCGCGGCCATGAGTTCGACAAGATCGCCCCCGGCTATCACGGGCCGCTTTATCTCGAAGTCAGTCCACGCACCTTCCCGATCGTCGTACGCGCCGGATCGAGGCTGTCGCAGATCCGCTTTCGCACTGGCAACGCGCTGTTGTCGGAGGCAGAACTGAACGAATTGCACCGCGCCGAGATGCTGGTGGCGACCGAGCCGCCCAACATTTCCGGCGGCGGCATTGCGCTGTCGATCGATCTTGACGGCGACCAGAACGGCCTGGTCGGCTATCGCGGCAAGCATCACACCGGCTTGGTCGATGTCGACAAGCGCGCCGCCCAGGATGCCGTCGATTTCTGGGAGCCGCTCTACAAGAGCGGCGCCGGCGAACTGGTGCTCGACCCGGACGAGTTCTACATCCTGGTCAGCCGCGAAGCCGTGCACGTGCCGCCGCTCTACGCCGCCGAGATGACGCCCTTCGATCCGCTGGTTGGCGAATTCCGTGTTCACTATGCCGGCTTCTTCGATCCGGGCTTCGGCCATTCGGCCTCAGGCGGCACCGGCAGCCGGGCGGTGCTCGAAGTGCGCAGCCACGAAGTGCCGTTCATCCTCGACCACGGCCAGATCGTCGGCCGGCTGGTCTACGAACACATGCTGAAGCGGCCGCAGGCGCTTTACGGCACCGATCTCGGCTCGAATTACCAGGCGCAAGGCCTCAAGCTCTCCAAGCATTTCCGCCCCGCCGGCTGAGCCTTCGATCACCGTCAGGCAAAATACTTGCCTGCGCTGCCTCACCATGCTTGGCTGCCTTTCGGTGGCCGGCAAGAGAACGGCGCGCAAGGGGAACCAAAATGCAGATTTCAAGATGGATCATATCGGCAGCGGGCGCTGCCATGCTGGTGATATCGGCCGGCTCGCTGGCTGAGGCGCAGGAGAAATTGAAGATCGGCACCGAGGGCGCCTATCCGCCCTTCAACACCATCACCGCGGACGGCAAGATCGAGGGCTTCGACATCGACATTGCCAATGCGCTATGTGCGCAGATGAAGGTCGAGTGCGAGATCGTCACCCAGGACTGGGACGGCATCATCCCGGCGCTGCAGGCGAAAAAGTTCGACGCCATCATCGCCTCGATGAGCATCACCGAGGAGCGCAAGAAACAGGTCGCCTTCACCAACAAATACTACACGACGCCGCTGGCACTGGTGGCGCCGAAGGACAGCGACCTCACTTCCACCGAACCGGCAGCCCTTGCCGGCAAGACGGTGGGCGCGCAGGCCTCGACCACCCAGGCCGACTATGCGCAGGACGCCTATGGCAAGGCCGGCGCCGAGGCGAAACTCTACCCCACCCAGGAAGAGGCGATCACCGACCTGCAGAACGGCCGTCTCGATGCCGTCATCTCCGACAAGTTCGTGCTGATGGACTGGCTGAAGAAGGCGAGCGAAGGCTGCTGCAAGCTTGTCGGCGACGTCAAGGGCACCGAGACCCAAGCCGGCATCGCTGTCCGCCTGGAAGACACGGCGCTGCGCGACAAGCTGAATGCGGCGATAGACGCCATCGTCGCCGACGGCACTTACAAGAAGATCCAGGCCAAGTATTTCGATTTCGATATTTATTGAGGTTGGAACTGCCAAATCTCCCCCCTTGAGGGGGAGATGGCCGGCAGGCCAGAGGGGGTCGCTGCGCATAGAATGCCAGCGCCTCTCAGCCGCGGAAGACTTTAGCGCTCCACGCGCAACGACCCCCTCTGTCGCCTTCGGCGACATCTCCCCCTCAAGGGGGGAGATTACGCTCTCAAAGCGCCTTCACCGCCACCTTCACCGGCTGCTCAATCTCCAGCGGGTTGCGCAGCGGCAGGCCGAAATCCCCGGCCTCGATCTCGAACACGTCGCCGGCCTGAGTCTTGATGCCGTCGGCAAAGGACAGCGTCGCCGTGCCGAACATGTGCACATGCACGTCGCCCGGCTGGCGGAAGGCCGAATATTTGAAGTGATGATGTTCGAGATTGGCGATTGTGTGCGACATGTTCGCTTCGCCCGACAGGAACGGCTTTTCCCACAGCAAATTGCTGTCGCGATAGATTCGCGATGAGCCCCTGACGTCGGCCGGCAGGTCGCCGATCAGGATTTCCGGCCCGAACGAGGCGTTGCGCAGTTTGGAATGTGCCAGGAACAGATAGTTCACCCGCTCGGTAACATGATCGGAAAACTCGTTCGACAGCGTGAAGCCGACGCGGAACGGCGCGCCGTCGTCGCCGATGACATAGATGCCGGCGATTTCCGGCTCCTCGCCGGCGTCCTGCGCAAAGGCCGGCGACATCAGTGCGGCGCCCGGCGCCACCGCCATGGTGCCGTTGCCCTTGTAGAACCATTCCGGCTGCACGCCGGTCTGGCCCTTGGCCGGCTTGCCGCCTTCGAGCCCCATGCGGAACATCTTCATGGAATCGGTAAGCTGCTCCTCGCCGCCATCGCTGAGCTTCTTGTGCATGGAATCGCGTGTCGCCGCCGAGCCGAGATGGGTCAGGCCGGTGCCGGTCAGATGCAGATGCGCAGGATCGGGATGATTGATCGGCGACTCCAGCCGGCCCTTCTTGTAGATGGCGTCGAGGTCTATCGCTTCACCGAACCCCTTGCGTTCGATCAGCGCGGCGAGGCCCGTTCCGGTGCGCGCGGCTTCCAGGGCCAGCGAATAGACGCTGCGGGCGCCGTTGATGATCCTGGTCTTGCCGCCGCCATTGCGGGCGACGACGCGGATGGTCTCGGCGTCGTCGAGGATCTGGGAGATTAGCATGATGAAATCCTCTCTCATGTGCTCGGCCTTGGATGCCTCTTGGCAAACCTTGACCTGCGCGGCTCGGACCTAGCGGCGCCACGGGTTGAACTCTTCGTCCGGATTGCGCTCGCGAGCTTGATCCCTCGGGGGACTTCTTATGCCGACAATTTGCCGGCTGCGCCGCGATCGTATGCCTCCTGCTTGCCTCGCCTGAAGCTTGTCAGGCCTTGTTCTTGTTGTAGACGTCGAAGATCACGGCGCCGAGCAGCACCAGGCCTTTGACCACCTGCTGCCAGTCGACATTGACGCCCATGATCGACATGCCGTTGTTCATCACGCCCATGATGAAGCCGCCGACGACCGCCCCGATAACCTGGCCGACGCCGCCCATCGCCGAGGCGCCGCCGATGAACACTGCGGCGATGACATCGAGCTCCGAGCCGAGACCCGCCGCCGGCACCGCCTGGCCGAGACGAGCCGCGATGATCAGGCCGCCAAGCGCCGACAGCACGCCCATATTGATGAACACCATCAGCGTCAGCCGCTCGGTGTTGATGCCCGACAGCTGCGCCGCCTTGGGATTGCCGCCCATGGCGTAGATGCGCCTCCCGATGGTCATGCGCTTGGTGACGAAGACGAACAGCGTGATCAGCACGCCCATGACCAGCAGCACCACGGGCAGGCCGCGGTAGCTGGCAAACTCATAGACCAGGAACAGCGCCAGCGCGCTGGCGACCAGCGTCTTGACGACGAACAGGGTGAAGGGCTCGGCCTCATAACCATGGCGTTCTCGTTTGCGCCGGGTGCGGACCCCGAAATAGGCATAGGCGAGCACGGCGATCAGCCCCAGCACGACCGTCGTCATGTGCAGGGTCACGCCGCTGCCCATGATGGTCTTGCCGGCTGCGTTCACGACCGGCGGGACGAGCGTCAGTGGGCCGATCACATCCGGGATGAAGCCGGAGCTGAGCATCTTGAAGTCGTCGGGAAGCGGACCCACCGACGAGCCGCCGCCAAGCAATGCCTGGCAAATGCCGCGGAAGATCAGCATGCCGGCCAGCGTGACAATGAAGCTCGGTATCCGGTGATAGGCGATCCAATACCCTTGCGCGGCGCCGATCAGGCCACCCGCGACCAGGCAGACGATCGAAACCACCAGCGGATTGCTCAGCGGTCCGAGCTGCCAGATAACCATCATGTTTGCCGCCAGCGCGCCGATGAAACCGGCGACCGATCCGACGCTGAGGTCGATATAGCCCGATACGATCACCAGCAGCATGCCGAGCGCCATCACGATGATGAAGGAGTTCTGCTGCACCAGATTGCTGAGATTGACCGGCTTGAACAACGTCCCCGACGTGGTGAACTGGAAGAACAGCATGATGACGATCAGGGCTATGATCAGTCCGTATTCGCGTAAATTCGTCGCCAGCGCCGAGACGGCGATGCGCGGGCGCTGTTCGTCGGCGACGTTGCCCTGCGGGGCGGGGGCGCTTTCGGTGCTCATGCTGCTTTTCCTTCTCCCCGGACGATGGCGCGCATTATCTTTTCCTGGCTTGCTTCCGCCGCCGGCATTTCGCCCACCATGCGCCCTTCGTTCATGACGTAGATGCGGTCGGTAATCCCTAGCAATTCCGGCATTTCCGACGAGATGACCACGATCGCCTTACCCTCCGAGGCAAGGCGCGCGATGATCGTGTAGATTTCATACTTGGCGCCGACATCGATGCCGCGTGTCGGCTCGTCGAGGATCAGCACGTCAGGGTCGGCAAACAACCATTTCGACAGCACCACCTTCTGCTGGTTGCCGCCGGAAAGATTGCCGGTCATCTGATAGACGCTGGACGCACGGATATTGGTCTTCTTGCGATAGTCGTTGGCGACCGCAAGTTCGCGCATGTCGTCGATCACGCTGTGGCGCGACACGCCGTCGAGATTGGCCAGCGTAATGTTATGCTTGATATGGTCGATGAGGTTGAGGCCGTAGGTCTTGCGGTCCTCGGTGACATAGGCGATGCCATGTTGGACCGCCTTGCTTACCGACGAGACATCGACCGGCTTGCCCTTGAGCAGCACTTCGCCGGTGATGCGGCGGCCATAGGAGCGGCCGAACAGGCTCATGGCGAATTCGGTGCGGCCGGCGCCCATCAGCCCGGCGATGCCGACCACCTCGCCCTTGCGCACATTGATGTCGATGCCCTTGATCACCTGCCGCTCGGCATGGAGCGGGTGATAGACCGACCAGTTCTTCACCTCGAACACGACTTCGCCGATCTTGGGCTCGCGCGGCGGATAGCGGTCGTCGAGCGAACGGCCGACCATCGAGGTGATGATGCGGTCTTCCGAAATGTCCTTCTTGGCCAGCGTCTCGATAGTGCGTCCGTCACGGATGACGGTGACCTTGTCGGCGACCCGGTTGATCTCGTTGAGCTTGTGCGAGATCAGGATCGAGGTCATGCCTTGTCGCTTGAATTCGAGCAGAAGATCGAGCAGCGCCTGGCTGTCTTTCTCGCTGAGCGACGCGGTCGGCTCATCGAGGATCAAAAGCTTGACGTCCTTGCTCAGCGCCTTGGCGATCTCGACCAACTGCTGCTTGCCGACGCCGATATTGGTGATCAGTGTCTTGGGGTCCTCCTTGAGGCCCACCTTCTTCAACAGGGCAGCGGTGCGCGCCTCGTTGGCATCCCAGTCGATGACGCCGTATCGGGCGTTTTCGTTGCCGAGGAAGATATTTTCGGTGATCGACAGCATCGGCACCAGCGCTAGCTCCTGGTGGATGATGACGATGCCCTTGTGTTCGCTGTCATGGATACCTTTGAACTGGCATTCCTGACCCTGAAAAATGATCTGGCCGTCATAGGTGCCGGCGGGATAGACGCCCGACAGAACCTTCATCAGCGTCGACTTGCCGGCGCCGTTCTCGCCAACCACGGCGTGGATCTCGCCTTCCTCGACGCTGAGGTTGACGTTCGACAGCGCCTTCACGCCGGGGAAGGTCTTGGTGATGTCGCGCATCTCCAAAATCGTCGTCATCAGGGCAAGCTCCTCCTGTTGCATGTCGCTCAAAATTGCTTGCGGTTTGAGACAACGACATGCACGCAAACTAATTCCGGTAGAAACAATACGGGGGTCGCTTGTGAACGGAAAGGGGTCCTGCGTCGCGCAGGACCCCTGTCTTTATAAACGGATTACTTCAGTTCGTCGGCCTTGATGTAGCCGGAGTCGACGACCAGTGCCTGGTAGTTCGACTTGTCGACCTCATGCGGCGTCAAAAGGATCGAGGGAACGACCTTGACGTCGTTATTGTAGGTCTTTTCATCGAGGCCGTCCGGCTTGCCGCCCGAGAGCACCTTGTCGACGAGTTCGACGGTGGCCTTGGCCAGTTCGCGGGTGTCCTTGAACACGGTCGAGTATTGCTCGCCCGTGATGATCAGCTTGACCGAAGCAGTCTCGGCGTCCTGGCCGGTCACGATCGGCCACGGCTGGGCGTCGGTGCCGTAACCGACGGCGCGCAGCGAAGCGGTGATGCCGCGCGACAGGCCGTCATAGGGCGAAAGAACGCCATCAACGCGGCTGCCGTCCGAGTAGTTGGCCGACAGAAGGTTGTCCATGCGCGCCTGGGCGGTGGCGGCGAGCCAGCGCAGCGTGCCGACCTTGTCCATGCCGGTCTGGCCGGACTTGATCTTGATCGAGCCGTCATCGATCAGCGGCTGCAGCACCGAGATTGCGCCGTTGTAGAAGAAGAAGGCGTTGTTGTCGTCCGGCGAGCCGCCGAACAGTTCGACGTTCCACGGCTTGGTGTTCGGGAAGCGCTCCTTGAGGCCCTTGACCAGCGAGTTCGCCTGGATCACGCCGACGCCGAAATTGTCGAAGGTGGTGTAGTAATCGACATTGGCGGTCTTCTTGATCAGGCGGTCATACGCGACGACGACGACGCCGGCGTCAGCGGCCTTCTGCAGCGCGTCCGACAGGGTCGTGCCGTCGATCGAAGCGATGATCAGCGCCTTCGGGCCCTTGGTGATTTCGTTTTCCAGCTGGCTGAGCTGGTTGGGGATGTCGTCCTGCGCGTACTGCAGGTCGACCGTGTAGCCGAGAGCTTCGAGCTGGGACTTGACGGCATCGCCGTCATTGATCCAGCGCTGCGAGGTCTTGGTCGGCATCAGCACGCCGACAAGACCCTTGTCGGCTGCGTGCGCCGAGTAGGTCATGGCAGCGATGCCAAGGGCCGCGACGGCGGCCAGTGTCTTGATGATTTTCACGTAAAACTCTCCCTGGTTGATGGACGCGACACCTCGGGGCTTCGCGGGCCGCGCAGTCGGACGGATGCGCCAAAGCGCTGCCGCCGTCATAATCGATCTCCGGTATCCTCCCAATCGGCCCTCAGTCCTGATTTAAATCGATACGATTTTGCTCGTCATCGACCGTCAAGTCTTGAGGACGCGCGAAAGTGTGACCCTTTGCCATAACTGTCAAATGCGATCTTCGGTGGTTGCTATACCAAAACCGGTATATGACTCGACCGGGCTGGAACAGTGGCGGAAGCGGGAAAAGGCATGGCGGCTTTACGAGGTCCTCAGGGAATTTCAAGCGGTTACGATGAATTGCCGGGCGATGGCGAGACACTTCTGCGCAGTGGCTTGAGCCTGCGTCACATGCGCATGATCGCAGCGCTGGACGATCACGGTCGGGTGAGCGCGGCCGCCCAGGTGATGAACATCTCGCAGCCGGCGGCCTCGCGCATGATTTCCGAGATGGAAGCGGTGCTCGAGGTCAAGCTGTGCGAAAGGCTGCCGCGCGGCATCACGCTCACCCCTTACGGCAAGGCGCTGGCCCGGCGCGCGCGCTCGATCCTGCTCGAAATGCGCGAGGCCGACCGCGAAATATCGGAGCTCAAGGCCGGCAAGGGCGGCTCGGTGTTTCTTGGCGCGGTGACGGCGCCGGCGATCGAACTGGCGGTCCCGGCGATCCGCGAGATACGCCGCCTCTATCCGCGCATCGAGATTACCATGCAGGTCGAGACGTCGAATGTGCTGGCGCGCGAACTGATCGCCACGCGCCATGATTTCATCATCGCCCGTGTTCCCGAAGACCTCAATCCGCGGCTGTTCGAATCCCGTGTCATCGGCGTCGAGAAGGCCTGCCTGATCGTGCGTCGCGGCCACCCGCTGAGCAATGGCCATCCTCTTAACAATGGGAGGGCGGTGCGGCTGGAGGACACCGCCGCCTTTGACTGGGTGTTCCAGTCGGGCGGGTCGCCGCTGCGCCAGGCGATGGAGAGCAATTTCCTGAACCGCAACATCGCCCTGCCGGACCGCATCCTCAACACCTCGTCGCTGCTGCTCACACTGGTCATGGTGGCGCAGTCCGACGCCATCGCCCCGGTGTCGATCCAGGTGGCAAAATTCATCCAGAACCCCGACGGACTCGCCGGCGCCATCGATGTCGTCCAGACCGAGTTTGACATCGAGGTCCGCCCCTACAGCCTGATCACGGTGAAGAACCGCGTCCTGTCGCCGGCAGCCAAGATGCTGCACGATTTTATCTTGCGGGAGGTGGGATAGGAACTGGAGCGGGTAGAGGGAATCGAACCCTCGCGTTCAGCTTGGGAAGCTGACAAGCTACCATTACATCATACCCGCATTGGCCTCTCGATATCATGACGGGCGTGCTTCGGGCAATCGCCCTTGGACAGCTCTTCGGAAACGGCTGTTGGAAACCCCGACCGATTGCGCCAGTCCGCCTGCCTTGATGCGGGCGCAGCAAGTGCGTATTCGTGGGTTTGTACCCCGAATCCGGGCACACCAATCTGGAGGCAGGCCCCTTGTCCACAGTGACGCGCTTTCTCGGTGACTCGCCCGTCAGGGTGATCGTCAAGCTGCTGGTCGTTTCGTTCCTGGTCGGCCTGGTCATGAATGCGTTCGGCTGGACGCCGATGGACGTCTTCTACCGCATCCAGGGTTTCTTCATCGATCTTTGGAACCTCGGCTTCAACGCGGTCTATCGCTTCTTGGGCTATATCCTGCTCGGAGCCGCGATCGTCGTGCCGGTGTTCATCCTGCTCAGGCTCGCGAACTACCGGAAGTGAAGCGGACCACGATCCCGAAAAGTGGAAACCGGTTTTCGGAAAAGATTGTGCTCAAACCAAAGGCCACTCAGGCAAAGTCCGACGCCACCTCGAACAGGATGGCGTGGCGCGCCGCGAGCGCTGCGACATCGGTCGAATAGCCGCCGCCGATGACACCGCAGACCGGGATGCCGAGCGCGCGGAAATGACCGATCACCATGGCGTCGCGTGCACGCACGCCGTCATCGCTGAGCGATAGCCGGCCGAGCCGGTCCTCGGCATGCACGTCGACACCGGCATTGTAGAAGACGATGTCCCAGTGCGCCTTGGCCGAGAGCTCCGGCAGGAGGACACCCAGCCGTTCGAGATAGGCGCCATCGCCGGTGCCGTCCGGCAGGGCAACGTCGAGATCGGAGGCAATCTTGCGCACCGGATAATTGCGCTCGCCATGCATGGAAAAGGTGAACGCGCGTGGCTCGTCTTTCAGGATGTCCGCGGTGCCGTCGCCCTGATGCACATCGAGATCGACGATCAGGATGTTTTTCACCGCGTCTTCGGCTAGCAGCACCAGCGAAGCGACGGCAACATCGTTGAAGGTGCAGAAGCCCGCGCCTTGCGCGCGCCGCGCATGGTGGCTGCCGCCGGCGCTGTTGCAGGCAATGCCATTGATAAGCGCCAGTCGCGCCGCCAGCACCGTGCCGCCGGCGGCGAGTTGCGCCCTGAGCGAAACGCGCGGTCCCACGGGAAAGCCGATCTCGCGCTCGATCTTTTCAGGCACTGAACACGTGATGACCTGGTCGACATAATCAGCCGCATGGGCGAGCTTCAGCCAGGAGGCCGGCGCCGGCTCGGGCATCGACAGCGCCCCGGCATGGATCAGACCCCTGATATGCAAGGCCTGCATCAGCAGCGGATATTTGCTCATCGGAAAGCGATGATTGACGGCGAAGCCGGCATCGTAGTCGGGATGATGGACGATCTGCAGGGGCATGGCTAAAGCAATTCCAGGAAAAGTGTGCAGCGGTTTTCCCGGGAGAAGCGCGTAGCGCTTCCCTTTGGGAATTGCTTAAAACCAGTACTGGGATCCGGCGGGCTCGCGCCAGAAGAACATTTCGGTTGGCCGTCACGGCAAGAGTGATTGCGCGGTGGCGGGAAAATGGGGCACATCGGCTGTTCGATCAAGCCGCAACCAGCAAGGCAGCAATCCCCTGGACACGGGTGCAACCCCAGCCGACGCGAGACCCTTCGCCGTCACCAACCGTTCGGTGCTCGCCATCGCCGTGCCGATGACGCTCGCCTATCTGACGACGCCGCTGCTCGGCATCGTCGACACGGCGGTGGTCGGGCAGTTCGGCGATGCCGCCCTGCTCGGCGGCCTGGCGGCCGGGGCCCTGGTCTTCGACGTCGTCTTCAGCACCTTCAATTTCCTGCGCTCCGGCACCACCGGCCTCGTCGCCCAGGCGTTTGGGCGCGGCGACGAAACCGAGGAGCAGGCGGTGTTCTGGCGCGCCGTGCTGATCGCGGCCGCCGCCGGCATCGTGCTTGTCGTCCTTGCGCCGCTGATCGCCATCGCCGGCCAGAAATTCATCGGCGGCGAAGCGCGCGTCGGCGAGGCGATGGGCGTCTATATCCACATCAGAATGCTCGCCGCCCCCTTCACGCTGATCAACTACGCCATCCTCGGCTATGTCCTTGGACGCGGCGAGGGCGGGCTTGGGCTGATGCTGCAGGCGGTGCTCAACGGCATCAACATCGTGCTTTGCATCCTGCTCGGCCTGAAGCTTGGCTGGGGCGTCGCCGGCGTGGCCTGGGCGACCGTCACCGGCGAATGTCTGGCCATGCTGCTGGGTCTCGCCATCGTTGTCTGGCGGTTCCGGGCCGCACCCCGCCTGCCGCGGCATCGCCTGCTCGACATGCCCGCTTTCCTGCGCATGCTGTCGCTCAACCGCGATATCATGATCCGCTCGTTCTCGCTGCTCGCCGCTTTCGCGCTGTTCACCCGCCAGGGCGCGCAGTTCGGCACGCTGACGCTGGCCGCCAATGCCGTGCTGATGAACTTCTTTCTCGTCGCCGGCTATTTTCTCGACGGTTTTGCCACAGCCGCCGAGCAGTTGGCGGGACGCGCGATCGGCGCACGCGCCGAGACGGCGTTCCGCCGGGCGGTGCGTCTGACCTTGTTCTGGGGGTTCGGCCTCGCCGGAACCGCGACGCTGATCTTCTGGCTCGGCGGCGCCGGCCTGATTTCTTTGATCACCACGTCGCAGGACGTTCGTGCTGCTGCCGACATCTATCTGCCGTGGGCGGCACTGACACCGTTGAGCGGCGTGCTGGCCTTCCAGATGGACGGCGTCTTCATCGGCGCCACGTGGTCGCGCGACATGCGCAACATGATGCTGGTGTCGTTCCTGGCCTTCAGCGCCGCATTGTTCAGCTTGGCGCCGTCTCTCGGCAATCGCGGCCTGTGGGCGGCGCTGCACGTTTTCCTGCTGGTGCGCGGCTTCAGCCTGCTGGCCATCCTGCGGCTCAGGCTGCGCACGGCTTTTTAGAGCGCCTTGGCAGCCCACTGATCGAGCCGGCTGTCGCGCAGTTCGCGCAAAGACGTCAGCCTTTCCTTTTCTGCAAAGCGCACCATGCCTGAAAGAATGCGGCCTGGCAGCGCGGGGCCGGCATAGATCATGCCGGTGTAGAGTTGCACCAGATCGGCGCCGGCGCGGATTTTTTCCAGAGCCGTCTCGGCAGAATCGACACCGCCGACGCCGATGATGGCGCACTCCGGCCCGAGCAGTTTGCGCATCTTGGCCAGCACGATCGTCGAGCGTTCGAACAGCGGCTTGCCGGAGAGCCCTCCGGTCTCGCTGGTGGTGCTACGCAATCCGGTCCGCGCCAGCGTCGTGTTGGAGACGATGACCCCGTCGATCTGCTTTTCGCTGACCTCGGCGGCGATGTCCTCCAGCTCGGCCTCGACCAGATCAGGTGCGATCTTGAGGAAGATTGGTGGCTGGGCCGATGCCGAGGCACGCGCCGATACGACGCGAGCCAGAAGTTCGCCGAGCTGTTCGCGCGCCTGCATGGTGCGCAGGCCGGGCGTGTTGGGCGACGAGATGTTGACGGTGAGATAACTGGCGTATTTCGCAAAGCGGGAGACGCCGAGCTCATAGTCATGGACACGATCGGCGCTGTCCTTGTTGGCGCCGATGTTGACGCCGACGATGCCGACGCGTCCCTTGCGCGCGGCAAGGCGCATCTCGGCCGCTTCGTGGCCCTCATTGTTAAAACCCAGCCGGTTGATCACCGCATCATCCTCAGCCAGCCGGAAAATGCGCGGCTTCGGATTGCCGGCCTGCGGCAGCGGCGTCACGGTGCCGACTTCGGCAAAGCCGAAGCCGAGGCCAAGCAGCGCGTCAGGCACCTCGGCATTCTTGTCATAGCCTGCGGCCATGCCGAGCGGATTGGGGAAGGCGATGCCACAGAGGCTGAGCTTCAACCTGTCGTCGCGCACCGTCCGCGCGCCGACCGGCAGACCGCATCGCAGCGCCGCGATCGACATGCCATGCGCCGTTTCCGGATCGAAGGTGAACAGCAGTTTCTGGCCGATGCGATCGAACACGCTCATTCGGCCTCCAGCGCCGGAAACTGGTGTGCGCCATCAGCGCCGAGCGGCAATGGTTTCACCCACAGCACGGCGTTCATGTCGAGCACGCCATAGAGATGCGGAAACAGCGCGCCGCCGCGCGAGACCTCGTATTTCAGCGGGTCACCGAGCAGCGCCCCGTCGATGGCGATCAGCAGCAAATCCGTCTGGCCGGCGAAATGCTTCGCCGCCGTCTCCCTGGCCTGATCAGCAGTGGAGAAATGGATGAAGCCGTCGGCGACGTCGATCGGAGCGCCGGTGAAGCGGCCGTTTTTCTCGGCCTCGCGCCAAAGGGCTTCGGGCGCGATCTTGTAGATGATCTGAGACATTGTTGCGCTATAAAGCAATTCCAGGAAAAGTGTGAAGCGGTTTTCCGCCCGGAATTGCGTTAAAACAAGGAGATAGAGCGGAGCGCCGTGGAACGGCGACCCGCTCTGGTCCGGATGGCTCATGCGGGGAAGGGCAACTCGTCCGCATTTACGGCGCAAAGCTGTGATAGGTTGCGCATACTGGCTCGTGGAGGATGGAACATGCGTCTGCAGCACATACTGATCCCCGCCGCACTGGTCTCGCTGGTTGCGGCATCGGCCTGGTCCGAAGAGACCGACCGCTACCGGCTGGAAAAATCCGCCAACGGTTATGTCCGTATGGACACCCGGACCGGCGCCATGTCGATCTGCGAGGAGCGCTCCGGCCAGCTCATCTGCAAGATGGCCGCCGACGAACGCGCCGCCTTCCAGGAGGAAGTCGACCGTTTGCAGGCCTCGATGAAAGCAATGGACGAACGCGTCGCCAAGCTCGAGAACTCGCTGTCCGCCCGCCTCGAATCGAAGCTGCCGAGCGAGGAGGATTTCGACAAGACGATGAGCTATATGGAGCGCATGCTGCGCGGCTTCATGGGCATCGTCAAGGAAATGGACAAGGATGACGGCGCCAATCTCAATTCGCAAAAGACCTGAACTGCCCGGCGGGGAATGCCCCGTCCGGCCATTGCCGCATGAAGACAAAGCGCTTCGCCGCATAATCGTCCGGTCCCCGTAAAAGCCGATAATCAATAAGGGATTTGGGGAGGAACATTTGCCGTCGGGTTACACCTTCGTCATCGCCGACGACCATCCGCTTTTCCGCGGCGCGCTGAAAGAGGCGCTTGCCGGCGTCGGCGATGTCGCAGCCATTCACGAGGCCGGCGATTTCGAAAGCGCCAAGGTCCTGGTCGTGGCCAATGAGGATGTCGACCTGGTGCTGCTCGACCTGTCGATGCCGGGCGCCAGCGGCCTGTCCGGTCTGATCGCACTGCGCGGCATCCACCCGGCGGTGCCGCTGGTGGTGGTGTCGGCACATGACGACCCGGTGACCATCCGGCGCGCGCTCGATCTCGGCGCGTCCGGCTTCATCTCCAAATCGGCCAGTATGGAAGAGATTCGCAGCGCCGTGCAGACGGTGCTGGCCGGCGACATCGCAGCACCCGTCGGCATCGACCTCGGCGTCGAGCGCGACCCCGAAATATCCGACCTGATCAAGCGGCTGCAGGCGCTGACGCCGCAGCAGACGCGTGTCCTCGGCATGCTGGCCGAAGGCCTGCTCAACAAGCAGATCGCCTACGAACTCAGCGTCTCCGAAGCGACGGTCAAGGCGCATGTCTCGGCCATCCTGCAAAAGCTCGGCGTCGACAGCCGCACCCAGGCGGTGATCCAGCTGTCCAAGATCGGCAGCGATCCGTTGCAGCCAGCAGGCTAAAGCGCATCGCGCTGAACGGATTCATGCGACCCGCTTTAGCTCTTGTTCGATGCATGTCGTGGTCCCAGAACCGGGGCACACTTCTGGGCGACATGCATTGAACCCTACTCGGCCGCCGAGGCCAGCGGCCTGACCCTGGCCATCATCGAGCGCAGCACCGCCGGCTTCAGCGGCTTGTTGATTACCGGCACGTCGAGCGCGGCGGCAGCGGCACGGACCTCGGTGGAGCGGTCGGCGGTGACCAGCACGGCCGGCAGGTCGGAACCATGGATGTCACGCAGGCGCGCGATGATGTCGAGGCCGCTTCTGCCATCGAGATGATAGTCGGCAAGCACGATGTCGGGACGATCGGCCCTGCCAAAATCCTCCGAACCCGAAAACGTGCCGACGCTGCAGCCCCAGCCTTCGAGCAAAAGCCGCATGCCATCGAGAATGCGAGGGTCATTGTCGATGCACATGACGCGCAGGCCGGCCAGCGAATTCGCGGTGCGGGCAGGCGCCTTCGGCTCGACCTCGCGCCGCGGCGCCTCAACCGCCGCAACCGGCAGGATAACGGAAAAGCGCGTACCCTTGCCCGGGTTGGAAAAGATCTGGATCTCGAGCCGCAGTACCCGCGCGATGCGGTCTACGATGGACAGGCCAAGGCCGAGACCTTCGGCTTCGCGCACGCCTTCATCCAGCCGGGTGAACTCGTTGAAGACCGTGTTCAGCTTGTCGCCGGCAATGCCGATGCCAGTGTCGATCACCTGGATTTCGGCGAGTTCGCCGCGCCGTCGCACGCCGACCAGGATGCGGCCATGGGGGGTGTATTTGATGGCGTTGGAGACCAGATTCTGGATCAGCCGGCGCAGTAGGTTGCGGTCCGTCATCACGCTGAGCGACGAGGCCATGATCGTCAGATCGAGTTTCTTTTCGGCGGCGAGCGGCTGAAAATCATTGCCGATCTGGCGCAGCAGCCCGTCCAGGCGGAAGGCGCTGTCGTCCGGTTTCATCGCGCCGGCGTCGAGGCGGGAAATGTCGAGCACGGCGCCCAGGATCGTCTCGACCGATTCCAGCGAGGATTCGATGTTGATAGCGGCCTTGCCGGCCGGGCCCTTGCCGGCCTTTTCGATCAGCGACGAGCAGTAGAGACGGGCGGCGTTCAGCGGCTGCAGGATGTCGTGGCCAGCGGCGGCGAGGAAGCGCGTCTTGCCCAGATTGGCCTCCTCGGCCAGCATCTGCGCCTGCGCCAACTCCTCATTGACCCGGGTCAACTCCTCGTTGACCCTAGTCAGTTCGATGGTACGCGTCTTGACCCGCTGCTCCAGCGATTCATTGGCCCGCTTCAGCGCCAAATCCTGTTCGACGCGTCCTGATATGTCGGCATAGGTGGCAACGATGCCACCGTCCGGCATCGGGTTGGAACGCAGTTCGAGGATTCGGCCACTGGTCGTCAACTCCATCTGCCATGGGCTGACGAAGCTGGTCAGCCGGTTGAGCATCGCCACGCGCTGGTCGGCCGGGATATCGCCGCGCTCGGCGAGGTGGCGCAGGATGCGGTCGAGCGAGACGCCGACCTGGCCCATCTCGTCGGGCAGGTCGAACAGCGCGCGATATTGTCTGTTCCAGCAGATCAGACGAAAATCGCGGTCGAATACGGTGATGCCCTGCTCCATCTGGTCGAGCGCGATCTGCAGCAGGTCGCGATTGTGCTGCAGCGCTTCGGTGGCGTCGTCGAGCAGGCGAAAGGCGTCCTTGGACTCGCGGTCGTTGCGGCGAAACAGCAGCGACAGGATCAGCCGCGCCGAAGACGAGCCGACAGCGCTCGCCAGCAGCTGCTCGGAAAAGCGGATGACATCCATGCTGGCCTGCTCATTGCCGTGCAGCGAGACGCCAGTGCTCTTTTCGAAGGACCGGAAGGAGCGCTCGGTGCGCTCGACGCCGAGGTAGCGCGAGATGGTGTCTTTCAGCACGTTGACGGTGATGGCGGTGCGGAAGCGGCGCAGGCTGGGCATCGGGCCGGATTCGCGCGGCACGAAGATCGACGCCTGGATACGCTCCAGCGGTACTGACGCGCGCGACAGCGAGCCGAGCACGAAGAACAGCGTGTTGACCGACAGGCTCCAGAGCACGCCGTGGTTCAACGGTTCGGCGACGGTGCCGAACAGAGCCTGCGGCCGCAGCGCCTCGAAACCGAACAACCCCTGCACGACGATGTCCGCGTCGGCTGCCGAGAGCGACGGCAAAAGCAGCGTATAGCCCCAGACGAGGATGCCGGCGACCATGCCAAGGGCCGCGCCGCGGCCATTGGCGCCGCGCCAGATCAGCCCGCCGATCAGCGCCGGCGCGAATTGGGCGATTGCCGCGAACGACATCAGGCCGATCGACGACAGCCGCGCCGAGTTGGTGCTTTCGCGGTAGTAGAGGAAGGCGATGAACAACAGGATGAAGATGGCGCCGCGCCGCACGTTGAGGATCAGCGTCGACCAATCCTCATTCTCAGAGGTCGTGGTCTTGAGCAGGCGGCGCACGAACAGCGGGATGACGAGGTCGTTGGAGATCATGATCGACAGCGCCACGCTTTCGACGATCACCATGGCGGTCGCCGCCGACAGCCCACCGATGAAGGCGGCCATGGCGAGGAAATCATGGCCGCCGAACAAGGGCAGCGCCAGCACATAGAGGTCACTGGTGGTTTTGGTGCCGACCAGCGCCAGGCCGGCGAAGGCGATCGGCAGCACGAACAGGTTTATCGCCACGAGATAGAGCGGGAACACCCAGGTCGCGGTGCGCAGTTCGGCCTCGCCGCGGTTCTCGACGATGGTGACGTAGAACTGGCGCGGCAGCATGATGATGGCAAAGCCGCTCAGGCAAGTCAGCACCAGCCAGGTGGCGAGCGAGGTGTCGTAGCCCATGGCCTGCCGCACCTGGCTGTTTTCGGCCAGCTTGTCGATCATGTCGCCCGGGCCGCCGAAGATCAGGAAGGTGACCATCAGGCCGATCGCCAGGAAGGCGGCGAGCTTGACCACGGTTTCGACCGCCACCGCCAGCACCAGCCCGTCCTGGTGCTCGGTGGCGTCGGCATGGCGGGTGCCGAACAGCACCGCAAACAGCGCCAAGAGCATGGCCACCACCAGCGAGATGTCGCTGACGAAGGGATCGAAGGAGGGCGGCGATCCCGTATAATGCTCGACCATCAGGCCGACCGAACCGGAGATCGCCTTCAATTGCAGTGCGATATAGGGCACCGCGCCGATGGTGGCGATCAGCGTGGCGATCGCCGAGACGGCAAAGCTCTTGCCATAGCGGGCGCCGAGGAAGTCGGCGATCGAGGTGATCTTCTCGCTCTTGGCCAGCCGCACGATGCGATTGAGCAGCGGAAAGCCGAACACGAACACCAGCACCGGGCCGGTATAGATGCCGAGAAATTCGAGGCCGCGCTCGGAGGACAGGCCGACCGAGCCGAAGAAGGTCCAGGAGGTGCAGTAGATGGCGAGGCTGAGTGCATAGATGAAGGGCCGGGCGTGGCCGGGTCCCGACGCCGTCGACCGCCGGTCGCCAAGGCTAGCGATGGCGAACAGCAGCGTCACATAGGCGACGGCAATGATGACGATGAACCAGCCCTGCACGGCCCGAAAATCCTCCTCGGCCAGCTTTCACCCCGGCCTGCCCAGAGGCAATCACAGCTCTAAGGTCAAGTCCATCGCGGCTTTCGGCGCATGGTCGCGACGCTGCCCTGTCGAACCGTGAACCAAGGTAAGGAGAAAGCGGTGTTTTCCAGCTTTTGCTTCTGTTGCAACCGCAGGTTTTTGTTATGGTGCGCACGGGCCGACGCCGGAGGGACGGCGGCAGCGCGGTCCGTCATGACAAGGAGGGTCGAATGCTGAAAGAATTCCAGGAATTCATTTCCAAAGGAAATGTGATGGACCTTGCGGTCGGCGTCATCATCGGCGCGGCCTTCAGCAAGATCGTCGATTCTCTTGTCAACGACATCATCATGCCTTTCATCGGCGCACTTGGTGGCGTCGACTTTTCCAACTACTTCATAGGCCTCTCATCAACAGTGCATTCGACCAATCTTGCCGACGCCCGTAAGGAAGGCGCGGTGTTCGCCTACGGCAATTTTATCACCGTGGCGCTGAATTTCGTCATCCTGGCTTTCATCATCTTCCTGATGGTCAAGGCCGTGAACAACATGCGCAAGCGGCTCGAGCGGGAGAAGCCGGCCGCACCTGCGGCTCCGCCACCGGCCGACGTCGCTTTGCTCACCGAAATTCGCGATCTCCTCGCCAGGAAATAGATAAGGCCAGATTTCTGGACCAAAACCCCGGTCGTTCGCGGCCGGGGTTTTCTGTTGCCGCATCTGCTAAGAGCATCCGCCAATGCATGTCGCCCACAAGTGCGCAGCGGTTCTGGATAATGACATGCATCAAAGCAGACATCAAAACGGACCTGTTCATGACCCTGATCGATAGCTTGCGCGCCGAAGCGGTGGCCGCCCCCGAAAGCGGCATTGTCGCCGTCGTCAATTACGGCCGTTCGCGCGAGGGCATGATCCCGCTCTGGGCCGGTGAAGGCGATTTGCCGACGCCTGCCTTCATTTCGGAAGCCGCCGCCAAGGGGCTCGCCAATGGCGAGACATTCTATACCTGGCAGAAAGGCATTCCGGAGTTGAGGCAAGCGCTTTCTCGCTACTATGCCAGGCATTTCGGCAAGAGCTTCGCCGAAGAGGAATTCATCGCCACCGGTTCCGGCATGCATGCCATTCAGTTGGCATTAGCCGCGGTCGCCGGCAGCGGCGACGAGGTGGTCTATCTCTCCCCGGCCTGGCCGAATTTCGCCGCCGCCGCCGGTATTTCCGGCGCTACCCCGGTTGCGGTCACGCTCGACCAGTCGGGCAATGGCTGGTCCTGCGATGTCGACAAGATTGCGGCTGCGGTGACGCCGCGCACCAAGGCGCTGTTCGTCAACACGCCATCGAACCCCACCGGCTGGACGGCCGATAAGGAAACGCTGCAGGCGATCCTGAATCTCGCCCGCCAAAAGGGCCTGTGGATCATCGCCGACGAGATCTATTCGCTGTTCCACTACGGCCACGGCCGTGCGCCGTCCTTCCTCGACATTTCGACCGCGGAAGACCGCATCCTGTTCGTCAACTCCTTTTCCAAGAACTGGGCGATGACCGGCTGGCGCGTCGGCTGGATCAAGACCCATCCCGAGCTGCAGCAGGTGTTCGAGAACCTGATCCAGTATTCGACCTCAGGCGTCGCCCAGTTCATGCAGCGCGGCGCCGTCGCGGCGCTGGACCACGGTGATGCGTTCATCGTCGAACAGGTTGAGCGGGCGCGAAAGGCGCGCGACCTGGTCTGCGATATTCTAGGCGCAACCGGCAAAGCGCGCTTCACCGTGCCGCAAGGCGCGTTCTATTTGTTTTTCACGGTCGACGGCATCACCGATCCGCGCCGGGCTGCTTTCGACATCGTCGACAAGGCCAATGTCGGCCTGGCGCCGGGCACCGCCTTCGGCCCTGGCGGAGAGGCGTTTTTGCGCCTGTGCTTCCACCGCCGCCTCGACCAACTCGAGGAAGCGGCACACCGGCTGGCGGGATGGATGAGGACGGTTTGAGGTGAATGGGCGGCGGCTTCAGCCGCCCGACTTCGGCACAAGCAGCGGCACAATCCGGTCGCTCTTGGCGACAGTGGGCCGTCCGGCGGAGCCGTAGGGAATGCCGAGCGCATCCCATGTCTCGATCAGCGCGTCCTGAAGTCCCGCAATCAGCGCATCGGTATGGAACGGCGTCGGGGTGATGCGCAGCCGCTCGGTGCCGCGCGGCACGGTCGGATAGTTGATCGGCTGGATGTAGATGCCGTGCACGCCGAGCAGACGGTCGCTGGCCATCTTGCAGAGTTCGGGGTCACCGACCAGCACCGGCACGATGTGTGTCGGCGATTCCATCACCGGCAGGCCGGCTGCAGACAGAACCTCCTTGGTCCGCGACGCTTGGCGCTGTTGCGCATCGCGCTCGGCTTGCGACCGCTTGAGGTGGCGGATGGACCTGGTGGCGGCGGCGGCGACGGCCGGCGGCAGCGCCGTGGTGAAGATGAAGCCCGGCGCATAGGAGCGCACCGCGTCGATGATGGCGCTGTTGCCGGCGATATAGCCGCCCAGCGTGCCGAACGCCTTGGCCAGCGTGCCTTCGATGATGTCGATGCGGTCGGCCAGCCCCTCGCGCTCGGTGATGCCGCCGCCGCGCGGTCCGTACATGCCGACGGCATGGACCTCGTCAATATAGGTCATGGCGTTGTAGCGTTCGGCGAGCTCGACGATCTGCTTGATCGGCGCGATGTCGCCATCCATCGAATAGACGCTCTCGAACACGATCAGCTTGGCGCGTTCGCGGCCCGCCACCTGCAGCAGGCTTTCGAGATGCGCGACGTCGTTGTGGCGGAAAATCTTCTTTTCGGCGCCCGAGCGCCGTACGCCTTCGATCATCGAGGCATGGTTGAGCTCGTCTGAAATGATCAGGCAATTGGGCAAAAGCCGCGCAATGGTCGAGATCGAGGCCTCGTTGGAGACGAAGCCGGAGGTGAAGACCAGCGCCGCTTCCTTGTCGTGCAGGTCGGCCAGTTCCAGCTCAAGCTCGACCAACGGGTTCGAGGTGCCGGAAATGTTGCGGGTGCCGCCGGCGCCCGAACCCATCTTGCCGGCCGCGTTCTGGAACGCGGCAATGACATCGGGGTTCTGGCCCATGCCGAGATAGTCGTTGGAGCACCAGACGGTGATTTCCTCGGCGCGACCGTTTGAACGCCAGATGGCGCGCGGAAACTTGCCGACAATGCGCTCGAGATCGGCGAAAACCCGGTAGCGCCGCTCGGCGTGGAGCTGGTCGATCGCTTCCTCAAAGAACCGCTGATAGTTCATGTCGCCTTCCCAGTTTTGCGCGGGATCATAATCGTTGGCCCATTCGTCGTCCACCGGGCCGTTTTGGTCAAAATGCCACGCCCCAAGCCTGTTCCTAACGACCCCGGATCGTGGCCTATTCCCTTGATGTGGATCAATTTTGTTTCCGTACGATGCCACAGGCCGGTGAGACTGTTACGGATTTAACATTCAGGCGTTTCTAATGGCCTTGCCGCAGGCTTTCCAGTAAGGCGGTGATTGAGACAGTTTCCGATAAATCATGAGTAAAAGAGGACACGGATGACGGTTTTGGTAACGGGCGGCGCCGGTTATATCGGCAGCCACATGGTCTGGGAACTGCTGGATGCCGGCGAGAGCGTCGTCGTTCTCGACCGCCTTTCCACCGGCTTCGAATGGGCGGTAGCGCCGGAAGCCAAGCTTGTCGTCGGCGATGTCGCCGATAGGGAATTGGTCGGCCAGATCATCCGGGATAACGAGGTCGACGCGATCATCCACTTCGCCGGTTCCGTCGTGGTGCCGGAGTCGGTTGCCGACCCGCTCGCCTATTACGAGAATAACACCTCCAAGACCCGCACGCTGATCGAAACCGCGGTGCGCGAGGGCGTGCCGCATTTCATCTTCTCCTCGACCGCCGCCGTCTATGGCGGCGCCGGCCTGGAGCCGGTGCGCGAGGATGCCCGCCTGGCGCCGGAATCGCCCTACGGCCTGTCCAAGCTGATGAGCGAATGGATGCTGCGCGACGCAGCGCTTGCGCATCCCTTGCGCTACACGGCCCTGCGCTACTTCAACGTCGCCGGCGCCGATCCCAGGGGCCGGGCGGGTCAGTCGACGCCTGGCGCCACGCATCTGATCAAGGTCGCCTGCGAGACCGCGCTCGGCAAACGCCCCTTCATGCAGGTGTTCGGCACCGATTATCCGACGCCGGACGGCACCTGCATGCGCGATTATATCCATGTCAGCGACCTGGCTGCGGCGCACCGGCTGGCGCTGCAGCGCCTGCGCGCCGGCGGCGGCAGCCTCGTCGCCAATTGCGGCTACAGCCACGGCTATTCGGTGCTCGAGGTCATCGACAGCGTGCGGCGCGCCTTCGGCCGGGATTTCGAGGTCAAGATGGGCGACCGGCGCCCCGGCGACGCCGCCGCCGTGGTTGCCAATTCGGACCTTGCACGCGCCGAACTCGGCTGGACCCCGCAACGCGACGACCTCGACCAGATCGTCTCCGATGCACTCGCCTGGGAGCGTATCCTCACCGGCAAGAACTCCGCGCGGGGCTGAGCCGGGCACTTCCGAGGGCTCGCAAGGCGCGCGGCGAAGCGCTATTGAAGCAATGGCGGTGCGGCGTGGAGGCGCTGTGCCGCGAAGAGGGGGTGGCATGAAGATAACGGTGCTTGGAGCCGGCGTTGTCGGTACCGCGGCCGCCTATTATCTGGCCGCCGACGGCCATGAGGTCACCGTGATCGAGCGCCATCCGGCGCCGGCGCGCGGCACCAGCCAGTCCAATGCCGGCCTAGTGTCGCCGGGCGACGCCACCGCCTGGGCCTCGCCGGCGGCGCTGAAGACCTTCCTGCGCGCTCTCTGGAACCATGATCTCGGCATCAAGGTCAGGCTGCGCTTCGATCCTTATTTCCTCGCCTGGAGCCTGCGTTTCCTGCGCCAGTGCACCGTGGCCCGGCTGCGCGCCAACAGCCAGGTCAAACTGCGCCTGGCGCTCTATTCGCGCGACTGCATCAACGCGCTCTCCGACGCCACCGGCATCCACTATGACGAGCGCAAGAAGGGCATTCTTTATTTCTTCCGCTCGCAGCACAGTCTCGACACCGGCACCGACAACTACCAGTTTCTGGCAAAGCATGGCCTGCCGATCGAGATCGTCGGCCGCGACCGGCTGGTCGAACTTGAGCCCGGGCTCGCCGGAGTGAAGGAAAAGATCGCCGGCGGCGTTTATTCGCCAATCGACCAGACCGGCGATTCCAGGATATTCGTCGATGGGCTGGCCGCCTATGCCGCCGAAAAGCTCGGCGTCAGATTCCTGTTCGACACCACGGTCGAGGGGCTCGACATAGAGGGCGACTGGGTGCGTGCGGTCATGACGTCGGCCGGCCCGGTGACGGGCGACGCCGTCGTCATCGCCATGGGCCCCGAGAGCGGCCTGATCGGCCGCCGCTACGGTATCGACCTGCCCGTCTATCCGGTTAAAGGCTATAGCGCGACCATCCCGCTGGAGGACGAGAGCAAGGGACCGACCATGGGCGGCGCCGACGAGGACCGGCTGGTTGGTTACTCCAGGCTCGGAAACCGCCTGCGCATGTCCTCGACAGCCGAGTTTACCGGCTTCGACCGCAGCTTCAAGCCCAGCGACTTCAAGTCTATGCTGAGCACCGGCAAAGACCTTTTCCCTGGCGCTTTCGACGAGAAGAAGGCGCTGTTGTGGGCGGGCCTGCGACCAATGATGCCGAACTCGGTGCCGGTCATCGGTCAGGCCAAATATCGCAACCTCTATCTCGACACTGGGCATGGCCATGTCGGCTGGACGATGGCCTGCGGCTCGGGCAAGTTCCTGGCCGACCTCGTCGCCGGCCGCAAGCCGGAAATCGACCCCCAAGGGCTGGTCTACGGGAGCTGAGCGATGTCGGGACCGCAAGTCGCTATCGACCTTGGCCGCATCGAGCGCAACGCCCGCACCATCGTCGAACGCTGCGCATTGTCTGATATTAAGATATTCGGTGTCACCAAGGGCACATGCGGCATGCCGCAGGTGGCGCGGGCCATGCTGCGCGGCGGTGTTGCCGGCATCGCGGAATCGCGTTTTGAGAACATTCGGCGGCTGCGCGACAGCGGCATCAATGCGCCGGTCATGCTGCTGCGCAGCCCGCCCATGGCGCGCGTCGAGGAGGTCGTGCGCACCGTCGACATCAGCCTGCAGTCGGAACTGACCACCATCCGCGAGATATCGCGCATTGCCGAGCGCATGGGCCGCGTCCACGACATCATGCTGATGATCGATCTCGGCGATCTCCGCGAAGGCATCTGGCCAAGCGACCTGATCCCCACCGTCGAACAGATCCTGGAATTCAAAGGCGTGCGCATCGCCGGCATCGGCACCAATCTCGGCTGCTTCGGCGCCATAATGCCGACGCCGGAGAACCTTGGCCAGCTCGTCGCCCATGCCTACAAGACCGAGCGCCTGTCCGGCAAAAGCCTCGACTTCATTTCCGGCGGCGCCTCGTCGTCGCTGACGCTGCTGCTCGAAGGCAAGCTGCCGGTCGGCATCAACAATCTGCGCGTGGGTGAGGCGATCCTGCAAGGTGGCGTCGAAACTTTCCGAGACGTGCCATGGCCGGAACTCGAACCCGATGCCTGCCGGCTGACCAGCGACGTTATCGAGGTCAAGCTCAAGCCGTCGCGGCCGATCGGCACGTCCGGCTACGACGCCTTCGGCAACCAGCCGGTCTTCGCCGACGAGGGCGACCGGCTGCGCGCCATCGCCAATATAGGCCGCGAGGACGTGCTGGTGGAAGGGCTGACGCCGATCGCCAAAGGGGTGAGGGTGCTCGGCGCTTCCAGCGACCATCTGCTGCTCGATGTGCAGGATGCCGATCCGCGACCTACCGTCGGCGACCGTGTCGCCTTCCGCATGAATTATGGCGCCATGCTTCTGGCGATGACCTCGGAATATGTCGAGAAGGCGCCGATGCACGACGTCGCGGATTTCTCCGGCCGCAAGATGGTGTCGATCTCGGCCGAACCGGAAGCCGGCGGGATTATCGCCCGCGAGGGAACCGGCGCGCGTCTGGAGGCGATGAATTTCGACGTGGTCGAACTCGCCGACGTCGAGCGGCCGCCCTCGGGCTTGATCCGGCTCGCTGCCGGCGCCGATCGCCGTATCGCCCACAAGGCGCTGACCGCAACGGCGCGCGCGACGCATTCCTTCGGCCTGATCTGGATCGATTCCATCGCCGCCCTGATGCCCGAGGACGAGGAGGCCAAAGACATGCCTGAAGTCTCGGTGCTGGCCCGCGCGCTCGGTCTCGATCACAAGCCCTGCGCACTGCAGCCGCAGCTGTCGCCGGAAAATGTCGTCATCGTCGGCCTGCGCCATGCCGATCCGGCGGAGGCAAGGGTGCTCAAGGATTCGCGTGTCTCGGCCTTCACCATGACCGACATCGACGCCATGGGCATGCGCGACCTCATGCACGAGGCGATCCGCATCGCCACCTCGGGCACGCAAGGCTTCCATCTCAGCTATTCGCCGACGGCGACCGAATTCGCCGGCTGGGCTGCGGGCTCCGGCGGGCTGACGGTGCGCGAGACGCATCAGGCGATGGAGGCGATCGCGCTGTCCGGCGGTCTGCTGTCGATGGACGTTTCCGGACTGACCGCCGGTCTGGAGCCGCGGATCGGCGCCGACGCCATCAACTTCGTCATGTCGGCCTTTGGCAAGCGGATTTTGTGATCAGCCTTGCGCGTCGACTGCCGCGCGCCACGCGGTGACATAGGCCGCCCAGACCGGGTCGGTCTGCGGTTCAGTTCTCTCGCCCTTGCCGTGTGGCACGGACTGATCCGTTGCCAGCAGCGCCGCGCCGATGCTGGTGCCGGTGGCGGCCTCGGAGGCGATGACGATTCGCGCGGTCGCTGCCGCCAGCATGCCGACAAAGAGGCGGTTGCGGGCAAACGGTCCTTCCACGGTGGTCGGGCCGTCGGCGCCGATCAGCTCAAGGCAGGTCGCCGTCATCAGCGCCAGATAGAAGGAGATGGCGGCGAACCGCTCGCCTTTGCTGATGCCCTCGGCACCAAGCCATGCCGCGGCATGGTGCGGGAACGGTCCTGATCCCTGCTGGGTAGAAGGCAAAAGCAGCATCTTTTTGGTCAGAACGGCCAGCACCTCGCTGCCGCTGCAGTCCTGCGGCTTGTCCTTGGTCAGCTGGGAAAACTCACGGCCACCCATGAAACGCGCCGAGGGGACGGGAGCGCCAAGCGCGCTGACATTGACCAGCGTGTCGCGCGCAGCATCGAGCGCAATCTCTCTGCCGCCGACCGCCATCGATACCACCCAGGTGCCGGTCGAGACGACCGAGAAGGGCGGCTCGTCGGACAGAAGATGCGGCAATAGGGAGGCGTTGGAATCGTGCAGTCCGCAGAAAACCGGGGTCTGCGGATAGAGCCCGGTGCGCGCGGCAAGCGCCGGCAGGATCGGGCCGAGCTGGTCCCTGGCCGGCCGCACCGATGCCATCAGCCTGCGCCAATCCAGCCTGTCGACCGTCGAGGAAAAGTCCGCCTCCCAAGGGCTCCACAGATCGGTGTGGCAGCCGAGCGAGGTCACCTCGTTGGCGGCAACGCCGGTCAGGCGCAGCGCCCAGTATTGCGGATACATCAGCATCGCGGCGGCCCTGGCGAATTCGGTGGGAAAACGCTTCTGCTGCCAGAATAACTGCGCGCCGAGATTGAGACCGACCGGCAGGCGCGGTGTACCGGTTTCGGCGAAGGGCGGACGAACAGCATCATACTCCGCCGCCAACCTGTCGGGGCCATCGAACTCATAGTCTAGGACAGGCAGCACCAGCTCGCCCGAGGCGTCGACCAGCACGCCGGTCGCACCATGCGTGGTGATCGAAATCGCGTCGATACGCTGTTCGCGGTTGAGGCTGGCAAGGCTGTTGAGGATGAACCTCCACAGCGACTCGACATCGTGATGCGGGTAGGGCGCTTGCCGCAGCGGCGCGTTCGCCATGCGGCGCAACCCCACTTCGCTCAACGTGACGAGATCGACCAGCGCGACCTTGGCGTTGGTCTTGCCGATGTCGATGACGGCGATATGGCGCAGCCCACTCATGCCAAATGGAACATTGTTTCCAGGGGGATGGCCACCGGTTGGTTGTCCGGCCTGGTCTCCATGATGTCGGCCATGTGCGCCCACCAGCGCTGCACCACCGGGTGCTTCGGCAGGTCGGCCATGCCATGGTCGTCGCGCCGCCACAGCACGCCGAACAGGATGTTGGTGTCTTCATCGAGATGGATCGAATAATCGGCGACGCCGGCCTCTCTCAGCAGCGCCACCAGCGACGGCCAGATCTCATCGTGGCGCTTTTTGTACTCGGCTTTCATGCCGGGTTTGAGCTGCATCTTGAAGGCGTATTTCTCAGGCATCAGCCGTTACCACGCAGCCGCCGCCAGACGATCGGCAGCGCGATGACGACGATCAAGAGCAGGCCGATGAAGATCGACATGACGATGCCGGGCACGTTGAGCAGGCCGAGGCCGAAGGTCACCAGCCCCATGATGAAGGCGGCGAGCACGACGCCTAAAATGCTGCCGGAGCCGCCCAGAATGCTGACGCCGCCGAGCACCACCATGGTGATGACTTCGAGCTCGTAACCCTGCGCGATGGACGGTCGCGTCGAGCCGAGCCGCGAGGTGATCAGCACCGAGGCGATGCCGGCCATCAGCCCGGTCAGGCAAAACAGGATGAATTTGATGCGGCCGACGCGAACGCCGGAAAACTGTGCCGCGACCGGATTGTTGCCGATGGCAAAGACACGGCGGCCGAAGCTGGTGCGATGCAGCAGGAACCAGTAGGCGACGGCCGCGATGAGGAAGAGCACCAGTTCGAACGACACCACCCACCAGACGTAACCCTGGCCGAAGAAAGCAAAACTCTCGGGATAGCCTTTGTAGGCCTGATCGCCCAGGATGATGAAGGCGATGCCGCGAAACAGGCTCATCGTTCCGATGGTAACGACGATGGAGGGCAGGCCGAGCCTTGTCACCAGGAGCCCGTTGAAGGCGCCGCAACCGAGCCCGACGACGATGCCGATAGCCACCAGCATCGGCGTGTCGGCGCCGGCCTGTACCGCCATGCCCATCATGGTCGAGGCGAGCGCGATGATGGCGGCGACCGACAGGTCGATCTCGCCCGAAATGATCAGCAGCGCCATGGCGAAGGCGATCAGGCCTTTCTCGGTGAAATTGAAGGTCAGGTCCGACAGCGAATAGGCATCGAGGAAATAGGGCGATGCGAAGCTGTTGATGGCGAAGATGGCGACCGCCACGACGACCAGCAGCGCTTCCCAGGAAAAGATCGCCGAGGAGAGCGGCTTGTCGAGCCGGTCGGGAATGTGGCGCGGGGCGGGGGTGTCGGTCATGCCGCCTCCGCCTTCCTCAGGATGATCCGCCCCTGCTGGCGTTCGCCGCGCGCGTTGAGCACGACGGCCAGGATGATGGCGCTCCCTGAAATCGCCATCTGCCAGAAGGGGGAGATGTTGATCACCGGCAGTGCGTTGGAGATGATGCCGAGGAACAGCGCCCCTAACACCGCGCCCCCGACCGAGCCGATCCCGCCGGCAATCGAAATGCCGCCGATGACGCAGGCGGCGATGATATTGAGTTCATAGCCATTGGCGACCTCGACCGAGGCGATGACATAACGAGAAATCCAGAGATAACCGGCGAGCCCGCCGATCATGCCGGAAATGCAGAAGACGATGAATTTGGTTCGGCCGACATCGATGCCGGCATAGACCGACGCCGTCGGGTTGACGCCGATGGCATAGATCGAACGGCCAAGCGCGGTTCGCGTCATCACCACGAAGAACGGCGCGATGACCAGTATGGCGATCCAGGACAGAACCGGAATGCCCAGGAAAGCTGCGCGCTGGAAGCCGATGAAGTCCGGGCTCATCTTGTCGGCATTGACCCATGCGCCGCCGGAGAGCACGAAGGTGGCGCCGCGATAGATGGTGAGCGTGCCCAATGTCACCACGATCGAAGGGATGTTCAGCCGCCACACCAGCAGGCCGTTGATGGCGCCGAGCACCAGTCCGACGGCCAGCGCAATGACGATCAGCAGCGGGATCGGGATCGCCGGATGCGCGGCGTTCAGCATCGCCACCACCATGCCGGTGAAGCACAGGTTGGAGGCCATCGACAGGTCGATCGAGCGGGTCAGGATGACGACCATCTGTCCCAGCGCCAGGATCATCAGGATCGAGGTGTCGTTGAACACCTGGGCGAGATTGCCGGGGTCGGCAAAGGCCGGGAAGCGCGTCGAGATCAGAGCAATCAAAACGACGATCGCCGCTGCCAGCCAGATCTCGCGGAATTTCAGGAGAGCCTTCATGCCGCGATCCCCGCTGCCGTCCGGACCAGCGTTTCGGCGTCCAGCCCCTTATTATCGTAGACCGCCGCAACCAGCCCTTCGCGCATGACGACGACGCGGTCGGACATGCCCAGAATCTCCGGCAGTTCCGACGACACCATGATCACCGACAGGCCCTGCGCGACGAGCTCCGCCATGAAGCCGTGCACGGCGGCCTTGGAGCCAATGTCGATGCCCTTGGTCGGCTCGTCCAGGATGATCACCTTGGGCGCTGTCGCCAGCCATTTGGCGATGACGATCTTCTGCTGGTTGCCGCCCGACAGCGTGCCGACATCCTGGCTCAGCGACGAGGCGCGCAGGTCTAGCCGCTCGGTGTAGGAGCGGGCGAGCGCGAATTCTTCCGACAATCGCAGCAGGCCGGATTTGGAGGTGCGCTTCAGCGAAGGCAGCGAGACATTCTGGAAGATCGGCAGGCCGATCACCACGCCCTGCTTGCCGCGCTCTTCCGGCACATAGACGATGCCGGCTTCGATGGAATCCGCCGCCGATTTCGGCGTGATCACCTTGCCTTCCAGCGTGATCGTGCCGCCCGATATGCGGGTGATGCCTGAAATCGCCTGCATCACCTCTGACCGCCCGGCGCCGACCAGGCCATAGAAACCGAGGATCTCGCCCTCGTGCAGCTCGAAGCCGATATCGCTGAATTCGGTCGGGTGCGACAGGCCGGATACAGACAGCACCGGCGCGCCGATCTCGGCCTTGCGTTGCGGGAAGATGTGGTCGACCGAGCGGCCGACCATCATGCGCACGATCTGGCTCTGGCCGGCATCCTTTATAAGGCCCTCGCCAACCATCTCGCCGTCGCGGAACACGGTGTAGCGATCGGCGATCCGATAGATCTCGTCGAACTTGTGGCTGATGAACAGGATCGCCTTGCCTTCCTCCTTGAGGAATTCCATCAGCAGGAAAAGCTCCTCGATCTCCTTCATCGAAAGGGCTGCGGTCGGCTCATCCATGATGACGATCTGCGCATCGATCGACATCGCGCGAGCAACCGCTACCAGATGCTTGTTGGCGATGCCGAGGTCTTTCAGCCGCGCATCGGCGTCGATATGGCCGGCATGCATGGTGTCGAGCACTTCGCGCGCGTGTTTTCGCATGGTGCGCCAGTCGATGGTGCCTAGCCGCGTGCGCGGCGCATGGCCGAGAAAAATGTTTTCGGCGACGCTCAGATCGTCGAACAGCACGGTTTCCTGATGAATGGCGGTGACGCCGTGGCCGAAGGCGGCATGCGCGCTGGGCAGGGCGACGGCCTGGCCGTCAATGCTGATCGTGCCGGCGTCGGGCTGGTAGATGCCGGTCATGATCTTGACCAGCGTCGACTTGCCGGCACCGTTTTCACCGATCAGCGCCGTAACCTGGCCGGGGTAAAGCGACAGGCTGACATTGTGCAGCGCGCGCACGCCGGGAAAGCTTTTGGAGACGCCGGACAGCGTCAGGCGCGGGGCAGGACCCGTGGGCTCCTCCTTCGCAATGCCGTGCTGGGCTGTCGTGTCCATATCCGTATCAAGCCCTGAAACAAGGTCCGTTTAAAGTCGCGGCGGGATTTTGGTCCCGCCGCGCTTGGTCCGAGACGTCCGAGATCAATAGATCTTGGAGAACTTTTCGATGTTGGACTTGTCGAACTGGAAGGGCGGAGCCATCGCAGCCGAGTTGCTGTCGTCGAGCGTGACCTTGCCGACGCGGCCGATCGACAGCGTTGCGCCCGGCTTTGCCTCTTCCTTCTTCGCCGCCAGATCATGAGCGAGGTAGACGGCGGAGTAGCCGAGGTCGATCGGATTCCAGAGGGCAACCGCCTGGCTGGAACCGTTGTCGATGAACTTCTTGAACTCCGACGGCAGCGCGAGACCCGTGACATTGACCTTGCCGATCAGGTTCGCGTCGGTGACGACCTGGGCAGCGGCAACGACGCCGACGGTGGTCGGCGCGATGATCGCCTTGAGGTTCGGATAGGATTTCAGCAGGCCCTTGGCTTCGTCGGTGCTCTTGGCCGAATCGTCATCGCCGTAGACGGTGGCGACGAGTTTGATCTTGGGGAATTTTTCCGGCAGGATTTTCTTGGCCGCGTCGATCCAGGCGTTCTGGTTGGTCGCGGTGGACGAAGCCGACAGAATGGCGACTTCGCCGCCTTCCGGCAGATAGTCGGCGGCAAGCTTGATGATGGTCTCGCCGATCAGGCCGGTGTCGGACGGGTTGAGGTGCAGCTGGCGGCCTTCCTTGGCGACGCCCGAATCCCACGAGATGACGGTGATGCCGCGCTCCATCGCCTTCTTCAGCACCGGCACCAGCGCGTCGGCGTCATTGGCCGAAATCGCAATGGCGTTGACCTTCTGCGCGATCAGCGAATTGACCACTTCGATCTGCGCTTCGGCGGTCGCCTTGGTCGGGCCGGTGTAGATGATGTCGACATCGCCGAGTTCCTTGGCCGCCTCTTCGGCGCCCTTGTTGGCGGCGTCGAAGAAGCCGTTGCCGAGCGACTTCACCACCAGCGCGATCTTGACGTTCTCGGCATAGGCGGCATTCACGAACATGGCGGCCGAGAACGCGGCCGTCACCATCAATTTCTTCAGAAAGCTCATCGTATTTCCTCCCTTGAGCGTTGCATTCCATCGTCGCTGCGGTTGGCCTCAGGCCTGCAGCGAGGATTCTTCCTTTGCCGACTTGCGGGCGACGATCACCGTCACACCCGCGGCCTCCAGCATGTTGGCTTCGCGATCCTCGATGCCGTCATCGGTGATGACGGTGGCGATGCGCTTCAGCCCGCACAGGATCAGGCTCGAGCGCTGGCGGAATTTCGATGAGTCGACCAGCACCACCAGTTCGTCGGCCTGGTCGATCAGTTTCTGCTCCGCCTGGATCAAAAGCGGGTCGCCTTCCATCAGGCCAAGCGGCCCGAGCCCTTGAGCGCCCATGAACATGCGGCGCGCGTAGAAATTACGCGTCACGTCATTGTCGAAGGGCGAGAGGATGATGTTCTGCTCGCGGTAGATGGTGCCGCCCGACAGCATGACGGTGTTCTTCGAATGCTTGAGCAGGTGCTCGGCGATGGGGAACGAATTGGTGAAGATCGGCATGCGGCGTCCGGTCAGGAAATGCACCATCTGGAAGGTGGTGGTGCCGCCATTGATGATGATCGGTTCGCCGTCCTTGCACAGCTCCACCGCTTCGCGCGCAATCGCGCGCTTCTGCGAAGCGTTAAGCGTTTCGTTGACGGAAAAGGGCCGGCCGGCGAGGCCGATGAACTGCGGTGGCGAGATCGCCTCGGCGCCGCCACGCACGCGACGCAGGCGCTTTTGCACATGAAGAGCCGCGATATCGCGCCGGATCGTCGCCTCGGAGGAGTCCGTCAGGTCGACCATCTCCTGCACCGTCACCACAGGCTTTTCCTGGACGGCGGAAAGAATGATCCTGTGGCGCTCTTTTTCGTGCATGGTTCCTCCCTGCATGGTCATGAGGCACTAGAAAACCACCAGTGTCAATCATTTCCGCTCATATAATTTCATTGTGCAGTGCAATATGATCGATCTTGATCGTTTATGATTGACAACCGAGATGCTTGCGTAGACATTTCCGGCAAAATGGACCGCGCCTTTTGCGTCCCAGGGAGGATAATCATGCTCGACAAGCGCTCCGGCTCGCGCCTTGCCAACCTTTGGGACGATGCGAAAGCCAAGGGGCTGAGCGAGCCTGAGCTTCTGGTCTATCGCTCCAACACGCTCGGCTCCGACAAGCGTGTCACCAATTATGGCGGCGGCAACACCTCGTCCAAGATCCGGCAGAAGGACCCGCTCTCCGGCGCCGAAGTCGAAGTGCTATGGGTCAAGGGCTCGGGCGGCGACAGCGCCTCGATCAAGCTGGACGGTTTCGCCACGCTCTACATGGACAAACTGCAGGCGCTGAAAGGCCTCTATCGTGGCGTCGCGCATGAGGACGAGATGGTGGGCTATCTTCCCCACTGCACCTTCAACCTCAACCCGCGCGCGGCCTCGATCGACACGCCGCTGCACGCCTATGTGCCGAAGCCGTTCGTCGATCACATGCATCCCGATGCCATTATCGCGATTGCCGCGGCCAAGGATTCCAAGGCGTTGACCAAGGAGATATTCGGTGACGCCATCGGCTGGCTGCCGTGGAAGCGGCCGGGCTTCGAACTTGGCCTCTGGCTGGAGAAATTCTGCGTCGAACACCCCCAGGCCAACGGCGTCATCCTCGAAAACCACGGCTTGTTCACCTGGGGCGACACACCCAAGGAGTGCTATGAGACGACGATCTCGGTCATCAACCAGGCGATCGAATGGTTCGAGCGCCGCTCCGAGGGTCTCGCCATCTTCGGCGGCGAAGTCGTCAAATCGCTAGACGCCGCTGAGCGCCGCGCCATCGCGGCGAGACTGATGCCGAGGATCCGCGGCCTGATTTCGGAGAAGAGCCACAAGCTCGGCCATTTCGACGACTCCGCCGCCGTGCTCGAATTCGTCAACTCCAGGGATTTGCGCCCGCTGGCGGCACTCGGCACTTCATGCCCGGATCATTTCCTGCGCACAAAAATTCGCCCGCTGGTTATCGAGTTCGACCCAGCGAAGCCCGACGTCGAAGCCGTCATCGCCCGCCTCGCCGACGAAATTGCTGAGTACCGTGTCGGCTACCAGGCCTATTACGACAGCTGCAAGCATCCGGACTCGCCCCAGATCCGTGATCCCAACGCCGTGGTCTACCTGATGCCAGGCGTCGGGATGTTCACCTTCGCCGGCGACAAGGCCACCGCCCGCATCTCGGGCGAGTTCTACGTCAACGCCATCAACGTCATGCGCGGCGCCTCGACCGTCTCGTCCTATGTCGGCCTGCCCGCACAGGAAGCCTTCGACATCGAATACTGGCTGCTCGAGGATCTGAAGCTTCAGCGCATGCCGAAGCCGAAGTCGCTCGCGGGCCAGATCGCGCTGGTCACCGGCGGCGCCGGCGGCATCGGCCGCGCCACCGCCAGCCGGCTGCTGCGCGAAGGCGCCTGCGTGGTGCTGGCCGATATCGACGAGGCCGCACTTGCCAGCGCCAATGACGAACTGGCGAAAGCCTATGGCAAGGACTTCGTCCGGCCGGTGCTGATTAACGTCACCGCGGAGGAGCAGGTGATTTCCGGCTTCGCCGAGACAGCCGTCGAGTTCGGCGGCATTGATATTCTCGTCTCCAACGCAGGCCTCGCCTCCTCGGCGCCAATCGAGGAGACGACGCTGGCGCTGTGGAACAAGAACATGGACATATTGTCGACCGGCTATTTCCTGGTCTCGCGCGAAGCCTTCCGGCTGTTTCGCGCCCAGAAGATCGGCGGCAATGTCGTCTTCGTCGCCTCCAAGAACGGCCTTGCCGCTTCACCCAACGCCGCCGCCTATTGCACCGCCAAGGCCGCCGAAATCCATCTCGCCCGCTGCCTCGCGCTGGAAGGCGCGGAAGCGCAGATCCGGGTCAATGTCGTCAATCCGGACGCCGTGCTGCGCGGCTCGAAAATCTGGACCGGCGAGTGGAAGGAACAGCGCGCCGCCGCCTACAAGATGTCGACCGACGATCTGGAAGAACACTACCGCTCGCGCTCGATGCTGAAGCGCTCGGTGTTTCCGGAAGACATTGCCGAAGCGATTTATTTCCTGGCGTCCGACATGTCGGCCAAATCCACCGGCAACATCATCAACGTCGACGCCGGCAACGCGCAGAGCTTTACGCGCTGAGTTAAGGGCGGAGCGCTTCTCTTCTCCCCGTCACTATACGGGGAGAAGGTGGCCCGAAGGGCCGGATGAGGGGCAGCGCTGACTGAACGCATTGGGAGGAATAGCACTTGTCCGAAACCATCATCGCCGCCGATCTCGTCTCCAGCCACAACGCCCATCGCAGACCCGACCTCGAGCGCGACTACGCCTCTCTCGGCGAACGCCTCGACCGCCGCGGCATCGCCATCGATGCCATCCGCGACAAGGTCGAGAAATTCGCCGTCGCCATTCCGTCCTGGGGCGTCGGCACAGGCGGCACGCGGTTTGCCCGTTTTCCCGGCGCCGGCGAGCCGCGCGACATTTTCGACAAGATCGAGGACTGCGCCGTCATCAGCCAGCTGACGCAGGCGACGCCGACCGTCTCGTTGCACATCCCGTGGGACAAGGCCGATCCGAACCGGCTGAAGCAGGCGGCCTCGCGCTTCGGCCTCGGCTTCGACGCCATGAACTCCAACACCTTTTCGGATGCCAGGGATCAGACGCTCTCCTACAAATTCGGCTCGCTTTCGCATGCCGATGCCGGCACGCGCCGCCAGGCCGTCGAGCACAATCTCGAATGCATCGAGATCGGCAAGACGCTGGGGTCCAGGGCGCTGACAGTGTGGATCGGCGACGGCTCGAATTTCCCCGGCCAGGTCAATTTCGCCAAAGCCTTCGAGCGCTATCTCGACGCCATGAAGGAGATCTATGCCGGACTGCCCGCCGACTGGAAACTGTTCACCGAACACAAAATGTACGAGCCGGCTTTCTACTCCACGGTCGTGCAGGACTGGGGCACCAATTACATGATCGCCAAGGAGCTGGGCGACAAGGCCTACTGCCTGGTCGACCTCGGCCACCATGCGCCCAACGTCAACATCGAGATGATCGTGTCGCGGCTGATCCAGTTCAAGAAACTCGGCGGCTTCCACTTCAACGATTCCAAATATGGCGACGACGATCTCGATGCCGGTTCGATCGATCCCTACCGGCTGTTCCTGGTCTTCAACGAACTGGTCGATGCCGAGCTGTCCGGCGCCGAGGGTTTCGATCCCGCCCACATGCTCGACCAGAGCCACAACGTCACCGACCCGATCGAAAGCCTGATGCTGTCGGCAGTCGAGGTGCAGCGCGCCTATGCGCAGGCGCTGCTGGTCGACCGCAAGGCGCTCGAAGGTTTTCAGGACGGCAATGATGCGCTGATGGCGACGCAGACGCTGAAAGCTGCCTACCGCACCGATGTCGAGCCGATCCTTGCCATGGCGCGGCTGAACACAGGCGGCGCCATTGATCCAGTCGCCGCATATCGCGCGGCGGGCTACCGGGCGAAGGTCGCGGCGGAACGGCCGGCGGTTGTGGGCGGGTCAGGCGGGATTGTTTGAGATTGGCTAATCTCCACCACAGGGGGGAGATTAGCTTGCCTCTGCCGGCAGGCGAACACCAATATGTGTTCGCTCATATTGATGATGGACTCGGCCGCTCCATGTAGCTCTTCTAGGCACACCGCACTTGGAGCACCGCCATGCCCTTGACCCGCCGGACGCTGATTGGCGTCACCCTTTCGCTCGCAATTGCGCTCGCGCCATCCGGCGCGCTCCATGCCGCATCGCCTCAACCTGCGAAGGGCGAGCACGGCATGGTCGTCACCGCCCAGCATCTGGCGTCGGAAGCCGGCGTCGAGGTGCTGAAGAAGGGCGGCAATGCCGTCGATGCGGCGGTCGCCGTCGGCTATGCGCTCGCCGTCGTCTACCCTAATGCCGGCAATATCGGCGGTGGCGGGTTCATGACCATCCGCTTCAAGGACGGCAAATCGACCTTCCTCGATTTCCGCGAGCGCGCGCCGCTGGCGGCAACCAAGACCATGTATCTCGACAAGGACGGCAATCCGGTGAAGGGCGCCAGCCTTGATGGCTACCTCGCGGTCGGCGTACCGGGTTCCGTGGCAGGGTTCGAGATGGCTCGTGAAAAATATGGCACGCTGCCACGCCAGGATTTGATGGCGCCGGCAATTGCCTATGCCAAGGATGGCTTCATCCTCGACCAGGGCGACGCTGCTTCATTCGCAAGCAATGCCGCACGGCTGGCGAAGGACCCTGCCGCCGCCGCCATCTTCCTGAAGCCGGACGGCAAACCCTATGGCGCCGGCGAGCGTCTCCTCCAGCCCGATCTTGCAGCCTCGCTCGCCGCCATCTCCGAAAAAAGCGCCGACGCCTTCTACAAAGGCGCCATCGCCGACGCCATCGTCAAGGCGAGCGGCGCCAGGGGCGGCATTCTGGCCAAGGCAGACTTCGAGCAATATAAGGTACGCGAGCTGCAACCGGTGAGCTGCACCTATCGCGGCTATGAGATCACGTCCTCGCCGCCGCCAAGCTCCGGCGGCGTTATCATCTGCGAAATCCTCAACGTGCTGGAGGGCTACCCGCTGTCCTATCTCGGCGCCGGCTCGGCCGAGACGGTGCATGTCATGGTCGAGGCGATGCGTTACGCCTATGTGGACCGCAACTCGGCGCTCGGCGATCCCGATTTCGTCGACAATCCGGTCTCGAAACTGCTCGACAAGGGTTACGCCAAGGAGATCCGCGACAAGATCGACCCGTTCCGCGCCGGCGTCTCGCAGGACTTGATGCCGAAGGGCTTCGGCGAGTCGAAGGAAACGACGCACTATTCGATCATCGACGATGACGGCAATGCGGTCGCGGTCACCTATACGCTGAACGGCTCGTTCGGCGCCGGCGTGGTCGCGGACGGCACCGGCATCCTGCTCAACAACGAGATGGATGATTTCACCCAGAAGCCTGGCGTGCCCAACCTCTACGGTCTCGTGCAGGGAGAGGCCAATGCTATCCAGCCGAAGAAGACGCCGCTGTCATCGATGAGCCCGACCATCGTCGCCAAGGACGGCAAGCCGTTCATGGTTATCGGCAGCCCCGGCGGCTCGCGCATCATCACCATCACGCTGGAAGCCATCGTCAACGTCATCGACCACGGCATGAACATCCAGGAGGCGATCGACGCATCGCGCATCCACCATCAATGGCTGCCCGACACGATCTATGTCGAACCCTTCGGCCTGTCGCCCGACACTGAAAAACTGCTGGCCGGCATGGGCTACCACCTCGATCTCGCGGATTCTACCTGGGGTCAGGCGGCCGGCATTCTTGTCGGCGGCAAGAGCCTGGCGGAAATCGAGAAGGGCGGCGGCGCCCGCTACAACGGCGCCATCGACAGCCGCGCCGCATCCGGCGAGGCGATTGGCTACTGATCAAAACAAGAGATTGATCAGAGGACGAGCGTAAGCGTCGACCCGACGAGCATCAGCGCCGCGATCACGACGAACGCCGCGTAGATGCGGGGACGGTCGAGGAGCAGCGCATTGCCCGATATCCAGGCCGCGGTTGCGCCGCCAAGCGCAAACAGGAAGCCGTTCCGGTGACCAAAGGTCATGGAAGCGGCCATCAGCCCGCCAATGATCAGCGCGCCGAAGACGATGATCACGGCAACGGCGTATTTCTCGAAGTCGTTGCCGCCGCCCATGGCCGGGCCGATCGCGTTCAAATTCGTCAGATCGTCCGGATCGAACGGGTTGGTCGATCCATATTCATCTTGACCGACAGGTTCTCGCATCATTCATTCTCCGCTGACCGGCAACAAATCATCAACATCTGCCGAGCGCAACCGGATCGCGCCGTGCCGAAGGCCGCCGATGCGGTCTTCAACACTTTCTGATGCCGACTTGCCACGGTTTTTTTGCGCCGGTTCACAATATCTACCCTGCTTTCGGTTCCACAGGCCTGAATTACCTGGAAAATGAATTACCTGGAAAAATCGCTGCGCACGATGCCGTGCCGCTGCAGCTTGTCGTAGAAGGTCTTGCGCGGAATGCCGAGCGCTTCGATCGTGCGCCGGACATCGCCGTCATTGCGGCCAAGTGCCTCGCGGATGACATCGGCCTCATAGCGTTCCAGCCGTTCCGGCAATGAACTGGCGTCATCCGGCTCCGCCGATGCGGCAGGTGGCGCTTGCGCCGCTTCCTCCAGTCCCAGCACGAAACGCTCGGCGAAATGCGCGAGTTCACGCACATTGCCCGGCCAGTCGTGCTGGCTCAGATGGCGGTGCACTGAGGCAGGCACTGCTGGCATTTGCCGGCGGAAGCGGGCGGCTGCACGCTCGGCGAAGTAGAAGAACAGCAGGGCGACGTCGTCGCGGCGTTCGCGCAGCGGCGGGATCGAGATCGTCACCACATTGAGCCGGTAGTAGAGATCCTCGCGGAAGGCGCCGCGCCGGCTGGCATCGCCGAGATCGACCTTGGCGGCGGCGACGACGCGCAGGTCGACCGGCCGGATTTCATTGGTGCCGAGCGGCGTCACCTCGCGCATTTCCAGCACCCGCAGCATCTGCACCTGGGTCGAGGCCGGCATGCTTTCGATCTCGTCGAGAAACAGCGTGCCGCCGCTCGAATGCTCGATGCGGCCGATGCGCTTCTTCTGTGCGCCGGTGAAGGCGCCGGCCTCATGGCCGAACAGTTCGCTTTCGATCACCGTGTCCGGCAGCGTGCCGCAATTCAGCGCCACGAAATTGCCCCTGGCGCGGCGGCTCCAGCGATGCAGCAGGCTCGCCACCACCTCCTTGCCGGAGCCGGTCTCGCCGGTCACCAGAACGTCGACATCGGTATCGGCGATTTGCCGCAGCGTCCGGCGCAATCGCTCCATCGCCGGCGTCTGCCCGATCAGCGGCAGGCCGTCCTGCGCCTGTTCGGCGCTTTCGCGCAAGGCGCGGTTCTCCATCACCAGCCGGCGCTTTTCCGCCGCCCGTGCCACACTTTGCGCCAGCCGGTCGGCGGCGAAAGGCTTGGTGATGAAGTCGTAGGCCCCATCCTTGATCGCCTTGACCGCAACCGCGATGTCGCCATGCCCGGTGACCAGGATTACCGGAATATCGGCATCGAGCTGCAAGACGCGGTCGAAGAGCTGCAGGCCGTCAATGCCGGGCATGCGGATGTCGGACACCACCACGCCGGGAAAATTGGCGTCGAGCCCGGCCAGCGCCTCGGCCGCCACCGCAAAGGCCGAGACGGAAAAACCAGCGAGTTCCAGCGTCTGCCGAGTGGCCCTCAGCAATTCGCTGTCGTCGTCGATCAATACGACCGGTGCGGTGTCCATCATGCTGCCCTGGCGAGGTGAACGGTGAAGCGCGTGCCGTCTCTGCCGCTCGCCACCTCGATGCGCCCGCCATAATCGGCGACGATGTCCTGCGAGATGACGAGGCCGAGCCCCAGGCCTTTTTCCTTCGAGGTGTTGAACGGCGTGAACAATGACTTGAGGATGGCAGGCGAAATGCCCGGCCCATTGTCGGCGACGGCAAGCGCCACGCCGTCGGCCGTCTCCTGGGCCGACACCTGCACCCTGGCGCCGTCGCGCCCGTCCAGCGCTTCCAGCGCATTCTGGAACAGGTTGATCAGCACCTGTTCGAGCCGCAGCCGGTTGCCCATCACCTTGAGCGTTACCGGCGGCAGCGTGATATCGAGCGCGTCCAGCCGGCCGGCAAAGCGGCTTCTGAGCAGCACCACGGCGCCCTCGATGACGCCGCGCAGTTCGACCGGTTCGGCTGCCGTGCGCCCCTTGCGGGCAAAGACCTTCAACTCTTCGGTGATGCCGCCGATGCGCTCGGTCAGCGCGGCAATCGCTCCAAGGTTCTCCTCGGCCGAGGCGGTCTGCTTGCGCTCCAGGAACACACGCGCATTGTCGGCATAGGCGCGGATGGTCGCCACCGGCTGGTTGATCTCATGCGCGACGCCGGCGGCAACCTGGCCGAGGGTAGCAAGACGGTTGGCCTGCACCAATTCCTGCTGCATGACCTGCAGCTTGGCTTCGGTGCTGCGGTGATCGGTGATCTCGGCCTGCAGCCGGTCGCGAGCCAGGCTGAGGTCATGCGTACGCTCGACGACGCGGCGCTCGAGCTCTATGCGCGCTGCCTGTTCGGCGGCGATGCGCATCTGCGCCGACTGACGGCGCCACAGGAGGTAGCCGGCCAGCGCCAGCAACGGCACCACGACGCCCAGCGCCAGCAGCCGCATCTCACGCACCGCAGCCGCGATCGGCGCTTCGACCGGCACGAGATAATCGAGCCGCCATGGCGTCGATTGGACCAGTGTCGAAAGCCTGAGATATTCGGCATCGCTGCCGCCCGGTGTTATCGCATGCACCATCGACACGTCAGGGCTCAATGCCTCGGGGCGTGTGATCGGCAAGGGGATCAGCGGCGCGTTGCCGAATTGCTGGCTGCTCCGGATGGCGGCAGCCACCGGGCCGGTCAGCGGCGCGGTGGTCATGAAGCGCCAGGACGGCACGCTGGTGATCAGCACGACGCCGTGGTCGTCGCTGACATAGGCCGGCCGGTTGGCCTCATGCCAGTCGGCTTCAAGCTGGTCGAATTCCATCTTGACGACGACGACGCCGAGCGGTGCCGCCGCATTGCCGACGCGACGCGAAATATAGAGGCCCGGGCGCTTGCTGATGTTGCCCAGCGCAAAATATTCGGCCGTTCCCGATTGCATGGCGCCGGAGAAATAGGCGCGGAAACCATAGTCGTTGCCGACGAAGCTGGTTGTTTCGCGCCAGTTGCTGGAGGCGATCGCAAACCCGTCGACGCCGGTGACGTAAAGCACCGAAGCCTTGGTGCCGGAGACCAGCCCTTCGAGCTTGCGGTTGAGCACGTCGATCGTGACAGCGCCCTTGTTCTGCAGGGCGTCATGCACCTGCTGGTCCTCGGACAAGAGCAGCGGCAGCGCCCGCGGGCTTTCCAGCACGGCGCGCAGCAACGCAACCTTCAGATTGGCATCGGTGCGGCCTTGCGCCGCCAGTGCCGCGACCTCGGCGCGGCGCGCGTAGAGGCCGGCGCCGGTGAGCGCCGTGGCAACGATCACCAGCGCGATCGCCGCAAACAGCAGCCAGGCGCGACGCGCGCGTTTGCCGAGTTGCTCGGGCGTCGGCGACAGGACCGCGACAGGGCGTTGCAGCATTCCCTATTTGTGCATGATTTCGCACAAAGCACAATTCAGTCATGCGGATGTCCGCACTTGCGTTGAGCGGCAGCAGCCTCGATCGGACGAATACTCAACAAAATCAATGGCTGCGGTATGCCGCACAGTCTGGCACGGCAGTTGCAGTGACCAATACGGCAGTCGCAAGGCTGCGGAAAACAACTGCCCCGGGAGGTCGAGCTTTCGATCGGGGCGCCATGGAGGACGTCATGCAGCCAGCATTCGCTGCCGCCGAACCGCGCGGCAAGCTACCCTTTTACCGTCATCTCTACGTGCAGGTCCTGACGGCGATCGCCGCCGGCGTGCTGCTCGGTCATTTCTATCCCGAACTCGGTGCTTCGCTGAAGCCGCTCGGCGATGCCTTCATCAAGCTGGTCAAGATGGTGATCGCGCCGGTCATCTTCCTGACGGTGACCACCGGCATTGCCGGCGTCTCCGACCTGAAAAAGGTTGGCCGCGTCGCCGGCAAGGCGATGATCTATTTCCTGGTCTTTTCGACCCTGGCGCTGGTCGTCGGCATGGTCGTCTCCAACGTCGTCCAACCGGGCGCCGGCATGCACATCAATGCGGCGACGCTCGACCCCTCGAAGGTCGCCACCTTCACCGAGAAGGCGCATGACACGACCATCGTCGGCTTCCTGCTCAACATCATCCCCGACACCATCACCGGCGCCTTCGCGCAAGGCGACATTCTGCAAGTGCTGTTCTTCTCGGTGCTGTTCGGCATCTCTCTCGCTCTGGTCGGCGAGCGCGGCCGCCCGGTCGTCGATTTCCTGCAGGCGCTGACCTCGCCTATCTTCCGCCTGGTCGCCATCCTGATGAAGGCCGCCCCCATCGGCGCCTTCGGCGCCATGGCCTTCACCGTCGGCAAATACGGCATCGGCGCGATTGCCAACCTCGCCTTTCTGATCGGCACCTTCTACCTGACGTCGCTGCTCTTCGTGCTGGTCGTGCTCGGCGCTGTCGCTTGGTACAACGGCTTCTCGATCCTCGCCTTGATCCGCTACATCAAGGAAGAGCTGCTGCTGGTGCTCGGCACCTCGTCCTCGGAAGCCGCTCTTCCCGGCCTGATGGCCAAGATGGAGCGCGCAGGCTGCAACCGCTCGGTGGTCGGCCTGGTCATCCCGACCGGCTATTCCTTCAACCTCGACGGCACCAACATCTACATGACGCTGGCGGCGCTGTTCATCGCCCAGGCGACCGATACGCCGCTCACCTATGGCGACCAGATCCTGCTGCTGCTCGTCGCCATGCTGAGCTCCAAGGGTGCCGCCGGCATCACCGGCGCCGGCTTTATCACGCTGGCCGCCACGCTCTCGGTGGTGCCTACTGTGCCGGTCGCCGGCATGGCACTGATCCTCGGCGTCGACCGCTTCATGTCGGAATGCCGGGCGCTGACCAACTTCGTCGGCAATGCAGTGGCGACGATCGTCGTGGCGCGCTGGGAAGGCGAACTTGACCAGACCAAGTTCGCCGCCGCCATGGCCGGCACATTGTCCGAGGAAGCCGACCTGGCGCTGTCGGGCGATCTGCAGCCCGCCTGACCGCTCCGGGCACTGACGTTTGAGCACAAGGCCGCAGCCGATTCGGTTGCGGCCTTTCCTTTTCCGCCTGCACGTGGCTGGCGCTGGCCGGGCCCTCCCGGGTAGGGTGCGGACGTAAAACCGAAAGGCCGGCGCATGAGCAATCCGTACCCCGAAATCTACCTCGTCCGTCACGGCGAGACGGAGTGGAGCGCTTCGGGAAAACACACCGGCCGCACCGACATACCGTTGACGGCAAAGGGCGAGGCGGCAGCTCGCGGCGTGGCGGACCGGCTCAAGGATCTGTCCTTCCAGGCGGTGTGGTCGAGCCCGTCGCAGCGAGCCTTCAGCACCTGCACGCTTGCCGGCTTCGGCGCTGCTGCCGTCAAGAAGGACGACCTGCAGGAATGGGACTATGGCGCCTATGAGGGCGTTAAGACCAAGGAGATTCTTGTGCAGCGCCCCGGCTGGCAATTGTTCCATGACGGCTGTCCCGACGGCGAGTCGGTAGCGGATGTTGGTGCCAGGGCCGACAGGATCATCGCCGGGCTGCGGGCAATCGAGGGCAATGTGCTGGTGTTTTCAAGCTCGCATTTCCTGCGCGTGCTGGCCGCGCGCTGGCTCGGTCTGCCACCCGAAGGCGGTGCGCACTTCGTGCTTGATACCGCGAGCCTCAGCATCCTCGGCTATGAGCACGATCTGAGCGAGCCGGTGATACGCAGGTGGAACCAGAAGTAGTGTTTCTCAGCAAGCCTGCCTCTTAACGCGCGAGCACCGCCAATTCCTCCGATGTCAGATGCCGCGCCTTGCCCATGGCGAGCTCGCCGAGCTGCAAACCGCCGATCGCCACCCTGACCAGCCTCAGCACCTCGATATCGAAGGCGCCGAGCAGGCGGCGGATCTGGCGGTTGCGGCCCTCGTCGAGCACGATTTCCAGCCATGCGGTGCGGCCGCCGCTGCGCAGCAGCTCGATCGAACTTGCGGCCAGCAGCTCGCCATCGACGATCGCGCCGTCGCGAAACCGCTTCAGCATCGCTTCGTCTGGCGCGGCACCGATCTGCACATGATAGGTCTTGGCGACATGCGAGGCCGGATCGAGCAGGCCGTTCGCCCAGCGCGTGTCGTTGGTCATCAGCAACAGACCTTCGCTGGCCTTGTCGAGGCGCCCGACCGGCGACACGAAAGGCAGCTCGAGCCCGGTGAGGCAGTCATAGACGGTGCCGCGATCCTGTGGGTCGTCGCGGGTGGTGACCAGCCCGCGCGGCTTGTTGATCATCAGGTAGACTTTTGCCTCGGCGACGATCTGCTCGCCGTCGACGTTGATGCGGTCGCGGCCGAGATCGACGCGCAGCGACGGATCGCGCACCACCTTGCCGCCAACCCGCACGCGCCCTTCGGCGATCAGCAGCTCGGCCTGCTTGCGCGAACACAGGCCGAGTTTGGAAAGCGCCCGGTTCAGGCTGACGCCTGCGCTCGCGGTCTGGTGTTGGGCGGTGTCTGGTGGCCGTGCCATGTCCTGCTTGCCATCCCAATGATCGGCATCGACAAATGCCACGCCCCGCATTGGCTTCGCAACCTGCCGCGGCATCAACATCACGGGTCGCGGGAGCGGGGCTGTTCTCAAATACGATGTGTCAGGGGGTCGGGCTCAACAGCCCGCCATGGAACGCTGCCCCGCGACGGACGTTGTTGCCGACGAGCGATTTGTCGCGAAAGGCACCGCCATGAAGAAAATCTACCAAAAGCCGACGCTCGTGAAGCGAGGCAGGCTCACCAGCCTGACGGCTCAGATCGTCGCTTCTGGGGTCATTCTGGGGGAATGATCCCCCAGATAACGGAAGGGATAAATCGATGAGCGAGCGCGGCGTTGATTTCCTGCAGGGCTGGATCCACGAGCACCTGCCGGGCGAACTGCCTGCCGACAAGGCAACGGCTCGAACCCTAACCACGCGAGCTGCCCTGGATGCTCGGCATTTAGGCCTTGAGGTCAGCGAGATCGAAGAGGATCTCGGTCCGCTGGAACGGGTGATTTTCGAGGCGCTGGATCAGCCCGATATCTGAGCCCCCGATATGAGCCCATTGCAGGCGATATTGGCCCATCGCCATCCTGGCGGGGGCTTTTCCGTGATGGCATCCGTGGGTGCGCAGCCCTAGGCAGCCCGCGCAGCTGACGCTCCCCGTGCCGGCGGCAATTCGAACACAGTGGCGCCGTTCTCTCGGCCGCGTTCGACATAACCGATGACACGGAACCATTTGCCGACGTCGGCCCGCTGCAGCCAGCTGCGCGAGTGGATGGGAAGGTTGCCGGCCAGCGCCTGAATGTGGCGGATGTGGCGCCTGCAGAAGCGGACCGTCGCGGCGCTGAAGAAACCCTCCTGCGCGGCAAACAGCGTGTCGGCGGCGTCGCTGTTCTCGTGCCAGGCGACGATCGCCACCGTCTTGTCGCCCTCGACCAGCGCGTGCGCTCGGCCTTCCTTCAAATTCATCATCAGATTGTCGTAGGCGACCTTGCTGTCCTTGCCGGCGGCCACATACTCGTCCGACATCCGCGTGGACAGATCACGGAAGACACTTTCGAGATCGCCGATCGTAGCTGCGCGTGCTCGCATTTCTCCTCCTGCAGCCCCGGCAGGCAGTTTGCCCCAGGGAGAGGGGATCACCAAGCAAATCAAATCCGCCATTTGGCCGATGCGCGCAAAGTGATTTCAGAAGGCGGGTTTATTGCGTTGGCAAATCGCTCCCGTGGAACCGAACTTGCCTCCCCCGAATTGACTCGCGATCGCGTTCGGGAGGGGAAGCATGCAAGATCAGCATTTCGATGAGCCGGTTCGCGTGGCGCTCGGCAGGTCCAGAAACACGATCTACAAGGTGGAGCGTGTCGCGCAGGCCGCTGACATCCTCATGAACCGATGGCCCGTGAAGACAGGCGGCTATCACGTCGCCGCCCGCAAAGCCTGCCTTGGCGTTCTGGAAGGCCTTCAAGAGGCGCGCTATGCCCGCGCCGCCTTCGTCAACGCGGCGATCGAGGCCGATATACTGCTCGAGCGCGACCGCGAGGGTTGAGCGGTCCATCGCCTCTTTGTTTGGCGTGAGGTAAACTGGCAGACCGGTCGGGAGCCTTCCATGTGCAACGACTATGAGCAGCATATTCTCTGGGCTGAATATTGCCGGATGCTGGAGTCGCTGGCACTCGAGATCCCGACCCATCAGACCGAACTTGACCTGCCGCGGGTTGATGACATCCATATCAACGATCCAGCCCCGATCATGCGCGCCGCCGGCGACACTGGCGTTGTTGAACTGACGTCGATGACGTTTGGATTTCCGCCGGCCGGCCCGAAAGGCGGACCAGTGTTCAACTTCCGCTCCGAAGGCCGGCAATTCGCCGGCAGCAAACGCTGCCTCGTGCCGGCATCCGCCTTCTTCGAGTTCACGGGCACGAAGTATCCGAAGGCAAAGCATCGCTTCACGCTCAACGGCTCGCCGTTCATGGCCATCGCAGGGCTTTGGCGTGAAGCTGCCGGCAACAAGCCGCCAACCTTCACCATGCTGACAACCGAGCCTGGACCGGATATTGCGCCCTATCACAGTCGGCAGGTCGTGGTGCTTCGGCCTGAGAATTGGTCCGCCTGGCTCAGTCTGACGAAGCCGGAAGCCGAACTGCTGCAGCCGCTTCCAGCCGGCTCGCTGCGCGTGGAGACCGTGCGCCCCGAAAGTTCATAACTCGGTTGCGCAGGCTTGCCGGCACAGCCGGCAGGCCGAAATCAGGAATCCGTCGGTGCGGCGCCAGGAAGTCAAGCCCTTGATGTTCAGAGAAAACTGGTGCCCAGAGGCGGATTCGAACCACCGACACGCGGATTTTCAGTCCGCTGCTCTACCAACTGAGCTATCTGGGCCTCGCCGGCAAACGAGACATCGCCTGACCGGATTTCAGGAAAGCGCCGTGGGGCACCCCTTGAAAGCGCGTGGGTTATAGCACGGGAATCCGGCCTGTCCAGCGCCTAAGCGCTGATTTTCCGGGGCAATTGTCGCAGACAATACCGACGCCGGCAAAGCAGCAATTGCGTAAGGTCGGCGAAGTGGAATTGCGCGGCCGGCACCGCCCAAACCCTACTTCGGCTCGTCGCTCTCGTCCTCGTCATCCCGCGCGGTGATGACATAGGCGCCCTTCAGCCAGCGGTTGAGGTCGATGTCCTTGCAGCGCTTCGAGCAGAACGGATAGGTCTCGCGCGCCGACGGCTTGCCGCATTCGGGGCAGGGGCGCTTCGGGCGCAGTGGTGTGACCTTATCGTCCAGGCTCATGGCCGCGCGGTATGCCAGCTGGTGTGGACCTTGAAGCCTTCGCCCGAAAGCAGCGCCACCGTCTCGTAGAGCGGCAGGCCGACAATGTTGGTATAGGAGCCGACCAGCTTGACGACGAACGAACCGGCGAGACCCTGGACGGCATAGCCGCCGGCCTTGCCGCGCCATTCGCCGGAGGCGACATAGGCGTCGATCTCCTCGCGTGGAAGCCGCTTGAAGCGTACCCTGGATTCAACCAGCCTTTGGCGCAGCTTGCCGCCCGGCGTAATCAGGCAGATGCCGGAATAGACCCGGTGCGAACGGCCCGAAAGCAGTCCAAGGCAATTGGCGGCGTCGTCCAGCGTCTCGGCCTTGGGCAGGATGCGGCGTCCGACCGCGACCACCGTATCGGCGGCCAGCACGAAACTTGGCGCATAGTCTTCCTCGCTTTTCAGCGAGGCCAGCGCCTTCTCGGCCTTTTCCTTCGACAGCCGCTTGGCCAGCGAGCGCGGATGTTCGGCGCGCAGCGGCGTTTCGTCGACATCGGCCGGCAGCACGCGGTCCGGCTCGATGCCGGCCTGTTGCAACAGTTCGATCCGGCGCGGCGAACCAGAGGCAAGCACGAGCTTCTGCAGGATGCTCATCGCGGTTCGCGCCGGACTGTTACTTGAAACGGTAGGTGATGCGGCCCTTGGTCAGGTCATAGGGCGTCATCTCGACCAGGACCTTGTCGCCGGTCAGCACACGGATGCGGTTCTTGCGCATGCGGCCAGCCGTATGGGCGATGATCTCGTGTTCGTTTTCGAGCTTCACCCGGAACATCGCGTTGGGCAACAATTCCGTCACGACACCCGGAAACTCGAGGACTTCTTCCTTCGGCATTCGATACCTTTGCTTGGATTGCAGTTCCGGCGCCCTGGAGCGCCCAGGCCGGAATTTCGGCGGAACCTATATGATAATCGTGCGCTTGTGAACACGCTTAGATCGCGTCATATGCGACGCGCTCCACGCTTTCGTTTTATGCATGTCGTTGTCTCAAAACCGGGACCGCTTTTGAGCGAGATGCATCAATCCGCCGCGTTTTTTACCTCCGGAAGCAGAAAACGTCGGCTGATGCGCGCTTTCAGCCGTTCTCTCACGTCGCGATAGCTGGCCATGATCTGCTCGCGCCTGCCGCCGACATCGGTCGGATCCGGCATCGGCCAGTATTCGACGTCGACGGCAAGCGAGCGGGTGAGCTCGAGCGCGGCGTGGTGGGCTTCCGGCGCCAGGGTGACGATCAGGTCGAAATAATCGTCCTCGAGATCGTCCATCGAGCGCGGCTGGCGCTCGCCCAGCGTCAGGCCCTCTTCGGCCAGCACCGCGTCGACGAACGGATCGCGCTCGCCCCTGTGCACGCCGGCAGAGGCGACGAAAGTGGCCGGCGGCAGCATGCGCCGCGCCAGCTGCTCGGCCATCGGCGAGCGCACGGCGTTCATGCCGCACAAAAACAGGATCGAGCGGGGCGCCCCAGTCAGGTCTAACCCCGCCAGTGCAGCACGCAGACCAGCGTGAACAGCCGCCGCGCCGTGTCGAAGTCGATGTCGATCTTGCCTGCCAGCCGGTCCATCAACGTCTGGGAGCCTTCATTGTGCAGGCCGCGCCGGCCCATGTCTATCGCCTCGATATGGCTCGGCGTCGAGGAGCGGATGGCGTCGTAGTAGCTTTCGCAGATCAGGTAATAGTCCTTGACGATGCGCCTGAGCGGCGTCAGCGACAGGATATGGGTGACGACATCAGCACCATCCTCGCGGGCGACCGCAAACACCAGCCGGGATTCGGCCAGCGAGAGCTTCAGCCGATAGGGCCCGGCGCCGTCATCATTGACCGGCTGAAAGCTGTTTTCTTCGATCAGGTCGAAGATCGCCACCGCGCGCTCATGTTCGACATCGGGCGTCGAACGGCCGATCGACTCGTCGAGCTCGACATCGATCAGCCTTGCGCGGGTTTGATCGCCGTCCGCCATCGCCGCCTACATGTTCAGCCGGATGGCGACGGAGCGGCCATGCGCGTCGAGGCCTTCCGCCTTGGCCAGCGCAATCGCCGCCGGCGCAAGTGCTCTCAGCTGCTCCGGCCCGAGCTTCAGGATCGAGGTGCGCTTGACGAAATCGAGCACCGACAGGCCCGAAGAGAAGCGCGCCGAACGCGCCGTCGGCAGCACGTGGTTGGAGCCGCCGACATAGTCGCCGATGACTTCGGGCGTATGGCGTCCCAGAAACACAGCACCCGCATTGCGCATCCTGGCCAGGAAGCCCTCGGCATCGTCGATGGCGAGTTCCACATGTTCGGCGGCGATGCGGTCGACCAGCGGCAGCGCGGCCTCGATGGTCTCCACCAGGATCACCGCACCGAAATCGCGCCAGCTGGCAGCCGCCGTCTCGGCGCGCGACAGGCTCTGCAGCTGCCGCTCGACCGCCTGTTCGACGGCCTTGCCGAAGGCCGGATCGTCGGTGATGAGGATCGACTGCGCCGACACGTCATGCTCGGCCTGAGCGAGAAGATCAGCGGCAATCCAGTCGGGGTCGTTGCTGCCGTCTGCCACCACCAGCACTTCAGACGGTCCGGCGATCATGTCGATGCCGACCGTGCCGAACACCTGGCGCTTGGCGGCGGCGACATAGGCATTGCCGGGCCCGACGATCTTGGCGACCGGCCGGATCGTCTCGGTGCCATAGGCAAGGGCGGCAATCGCCTGCGCGCCGCCGACGCGGTAGATCTCCGAAACGCCTGATATATCGGCGGCCACCAGCACCAGCGGGTTGATGACACCGCCTGGCGCCGGCACGACGATGACGATGCGCTCGACGCCTGCCACCCTGGCCGGCACGGCGTTCATCAGCACCGAGCTTGGATAGCTCGCCGTGCCGCCGGGCACATAGAGCCCGACCGCCTCGATCGCTGTCCAGCGCGAGCCCAGTTCGACGCCGGCGGCATCGGTATAGCGGTCGTCTTGCGGCTTTTGCCGTTCGTGATGGGATCGGATGCGGTCGCGGGCGAACTTCAGCGCCTCGACCGTCTGCGGATCGGCGTCTTTGTAGGCCTGAGCGATGTCGTCCTTCGACACGGCGATGCCGAGACTATTGAGGTCGGCCTTGTCGAATTTCAGCGTGTAGTCGACCAGGGCAGCGTCGCCCTCGGCACGAACCCGCGCAATGATGGCGCGCACGGCAGTGTCGACGTCCTCCGATACCTCCCGCTTGGTGGTCAGGAAGGCGGCGAAACGCTGCGCGAAACCGGCATCGGACTGGATAAGCGTAATGGCCATCGGCTGCGTCTAGATCATGGTGAGATTTGGTTGAAATCTCATCATGATCTAGCCCTTTGTTGGAGCATGATCTCTGGACAAACGATTCCCGTTTTGTCCAACAAAAACCGGCACCCACTTTTTGGGATCATGCTCTAGACCCTATGCACCGGACGCGAGGTGGCTTCCCAGGCGCCGCCTATGTCGGCAAGCCGTGCCTCGATGCATTCGACGTCGAGCATGATCGCGCCGCCGCCGGAAAAGACCAACTCGACGATGCCGGCCGGCTTGCTGATTTCGATAAAGCTGATTGCCAGAAGCGACAGCACCTCGGCCGGCCGATCGCGGGCAATGCCGCTGGTCTTGGCGCCGAGCACGCGGTCGAAATGCAACACCGCCTGGCGCCGCTCATTGTGCTTGCTGAACAGTCCGGATTTCGCCTCCCAGACGAAGCGGTTCATGGTCAATATGAAACGCTTGGCCGAAGGCAGGTATTCGAGGTCGGAGACCTTCATTACGGCGTCCTGGACGTGAGCCGAGACGATGCTCAGATCCTGATCGTCGAGCGCAATGAGTTTGAGGGCTGCCATGCCGAATGCACACCTGAAAGTTGGTTTCAGCCTTCTGTTAGGCGGTCTTTCCGGTCCGTGCAACCGCGACACAAATTCAACCCGAGGCTAGCGCCTCGGGTTTGAAGTGTTGGCGGTGAATGAAGGCAGCACCAGACGCCTGTCTGTCTGAAGCAACTGCCGTGCGGTCAAGCTGAAATCCGCTCGATCACCGCGCCGCAATTGGAGAGCTTTTCTTCCAGCCGCTCAAAACCGCGGTCGAGGTGGTAGACGCGGTTGACCGTCGTTTCGCCTTCGGCCGCCAGACCGGCGATGACCAGCGACACCGAGGCGCGCAGATCGGTCGCCATCACGGGTGCGCCCTTCAGCTTGGCGACGCCGTCGACGATCGCCGTTTGGCCGGACAGCGTGATGTGGGCGCCGAGCCGGGCCAGTTCCTGCACATGCATGAAGCGGTTTTCGAAGATGGTCTCGGTGATGCGCGACTTGCCCTTGGCCATGGTCATCAGGCCCATGAACTGCGCCTGCAGATCGGTCGGGAAGGCCGGGAACGGCGCCGTCATGACGTCGACCGGCGAAATGCCGGCGCCGTTGCGCCGGACGCGAATGCCGGAATTGGTCGGCGTGATCTCGGTACCGGTCTGGGCAATCACATCCAACGCGGTCTGCAGCAGCTCGGGGCGGGCGCCTTCGAGCACGACATCACCGCCGGTCATGGCCACCGCCATGGCATAGGTGCCGGTCTCGATGCGGTCGGGGATGACGCGCACGCGCGCGCCCGACAGCGACTCGACGCCATCGATGGTGATAACAGGCGTGCCGGCGCCGGAAATTTTGGCGCCCATGGCGTTGAGGCATTCGGCGAGGTTGACGATTTCGGGCTCGCAGGCGGCGTTTTCCAGCACCGTCTCGCCCTTGGCCAGCGCCGCCGCCATCATCAGCACATGGGTGGCGCCGACCGAGACTTTCGGGAAGACATAGCGATTGCCGACGAGGCGGCCGTTCCTGGTCTTGGCCAGCACATAGCCGGTGTCGACATCGATGTCGGCGCCCAGCGCCTGCAAGCCCTCGAGGAACAGGTCGACCGGCCGCGTGCCGATGGCGCAACCGCCGGGAAGCGACACTTTCGCCTCGCCCATGCGGGCCAGCAGCGGGCCGATCACCCAGAACGATGCCCGCATCTTCGACACCAGCTCGTAAGGCGCGGTCGTGTCGACGATGTTGCGGGCCGAGAAATTGATGGTGCGCGAATAGCCCTCATTCTGCTTCTCGCGGCGGCCGTTGACCGAATAGTCGACGCCGTGATTGCCGAGAATGCGGATCAGCTGCTCTACATCGGCCAGATGCGGCACGTTTTCCAGCGTCAGCGTGTCGTCGGTGAGCAGCGAGGCGATCATCAGCGGCAAAGCGGCGTTTTTCGCGCCCGAAATCGGAATGCTTCCGGCGAGCTTGTTGCCTCCGACAATTCTGATGCGATCCATGAGAGAATGTCCCCTCGGCCCGATAGGCCGGTTTTCGTCAGTTTGAGTATCGGCCCGTCTAGACCATTGGCCGGCTTGGTTCAAGAAATAGGATTTCTGAGCCCCTTTGGCCAAGGTGACCGGCCAGTGTGGCTGATATCGGTCAGTCCTTGTGCATTTTTTCAGCAGCCGGCAGTCCTTCGGGCCGCTGGTCAGGATCACCGGTGCGCCGCGAGCGCGCTTGCGTCTTGCGCTTCGTGAGATTGGCGCGCAGCTGCTCGGCCAGACGGTCCTTGCGGTCAGTCCCGTCCTTTTTTTCCGGATCAGCCTTTTTCGGTGGAATTGTCTTGTCGTCCATCGTTCCGTCCCGCCCGCGACTGGCAGGGCCTGCTGTTCAAGGGATAGCTAGCATTGTGGCGCCGCCGTGTCAGCGAAACTTGTCTGGCAAAGCCTTTCACAGACGCCTTGCGCTTGCCGGTTCTATATGGCAGAAGCCCCGCCATCAGCGGCTGCGGTAGCTCAGTGGTAGAGCACTCCCTTGGTAAGGGAGAGGTCGAGAGTTCAATCCTCTCTCGCAGCACCAGTTCATTCCTTCGATTTTAAAAAGATGCGTCGCGAAGTCGGGGTCTCGTTGCGGACCAAAAAAGCCGGCTGACGCAAAAGTGCCAATCCCGCGCATCCAACCGTGGCCCCCTCGCCCGGAAACATTGAGAGAAAGAGGCTCTACGGGGCCGGACGACTGCTCAACAAGTCCGGACCTGTCCACTCATGAACAGGCCGGACTGGCCGTATCCGGCATGCTGAACACTACCGCTCGCACGCTGAAAGCCAGCCGCCTCGTACGCATATCCACCACAAGAACACAGCTCGCCCAAGGACTTGCCATCAGCCGGCCATCATGATGCCATCTCGGCTGCGGAAGATATCGCCGGGTTTGGGATAGACGATGCTCTTTGGGCGAACAGCAGGTGCGATGGGGCGCGCGTGTGCGGCGATAGCCGCGGCACTGCTGCTGTGCCTGTGCACGCTTCTCCCTGCGTGGGCTGAAGAGCCGAAGGCGCTGAAAGGCGTGGCGCTGGTCATCGGTCAGTCCGGCTACCAGCATGTCGGCAAATTGCCCAATCCGGAAAACGACGCCCGCGCCATCGAGGAGATGCTCGACAAGCTCGGCTTCGAGACCGATGTCGCCACCAACCGCGACGCGCGCAAATTGCGGCGCGATCTCGAAGGCTTCGTCGACGACGCCGAGGGAGCAGACGTCGCCATCATCTACTATTCGGGTCATGGCATCGAAGCCGGCGGCGAGAATTATCTGTTGCCTGTCGATGCCGACATTTCGGCGCTCGACGACGCCGGCGAGAAGCTGGTGCCGCTGTCGGCCATCGTCGCCGAACTGAAGGCCAAGGTGCCGGTCACCATCGTGTTGCTCGACGCCTGCCGCAACGATCCGTTCCCGCCGGGCACGCTCTTGAAGCTGGCGCCGGATGATGAAGGCAAGCCGATCGGCGCGGGCGGCCTCGGCGAAACGCGCGGCGTCGTTGCGTTCAAGTCGGGAGACCAGGCCAAGGGCTCTGCCGACGACAGCCTCGGCCAGGTCATCGCCTTTGCCGCCGAACCCGGTAAAGTTGCGCTCGACGGTCCGGCCGACGGCAACAGCCCATATGCGGCGGCGATCCTGCGCCACATCGACACGATGGGCGGCGAGGAATTCGGCACCGTTCTGCGCATGATCGGCGAGGAGGTCTATCTCAAGACCAACGGCCAGCAGCGGCCCTGGGTCAATGAGAGCCTGCGCCGGCTGCTCTATTTCGGTACCCCCGCCGAGGCACCGAAAGGCGATGAGGGCGAAATCCTCAGGGAGCGGCGCCAGCTCCTGCTGACCATCTCGACGCTACCCGATCCGGAGCGCCGCCAGATCGAAACCATATCGCGTGACGGCAAGGTGCCGATGGATGGGCTTTACGCCATGCTGAAGGCGCTCGGGGTCGACATACCCAAGGATCCGGCTGAGCTCGACAAGCTGCTGCGTGGCCAGACCGAACGGCTGAAACACGTGTTGGCCGAACGCGAGACTTTGAAAAACCCGGACCCCGAAATTGCCAGGCTATCGAAACTCGCCGAACAGGCGGTTCAGGAAGGCGCGCTCGAAGCGGCGCAGAAATTCAACGAGCAGGCCAAGGCCCGCATCGGCGAACTTTCGTCTACGGTCGACCAGGCCGAGGCCGAGCTGAAGGCAAAGCGGCTCGAATTCGCAAAGGTTTTCGCCAGCAGCGCCAGAACCTACGAGATTTCCTTCAACTTCAAGGAGGCGGCTCAGGACTACGCCAAGGCCTATGAGCAGGCCGCGAAATGGAGCGACGAAGATGCGTTCTACTACAAGGCGGCAGAGGCCAACGCTCTGTCGGAACAAGGGGACTTCTCCGGCGACAATGCGTATCTCGCCCAGGCCCTGACAGCCTATGAACAGGCATTGACCTATGTCACCCGCGAAAAGTTGCCGCTGCTTTGGGCGGCCACCCAGAACAATATGGGCGCCACGCTTGCTACTTTGGGCGAACGGGAAGCCGGCCGCGACAACCTCGACAAGGCAGCTGCCGCCTATGAGCAGGCGCTGACCGTCTATACGCATGACGCCTACCCTGACGACTGGGCATCGACCTATGGCAATCTGGGCACGGTCTACTGGCGGCTCGGCCAGCGCGAGAACGGGACGGCACTGCTTGAGCGGGCAGTCGCGGCCTTCCGCTCGGCGCTCGAGGTACAGTCGTCGAAAAAACTGCCGCTTGAATGGGCGGCGACGCAGAACAATCTCGGCATCGTGCTGTCCGAGATCGGCGAACGCCAGACCACATCGGACAGTTTTCGCGCAGCGATATCGGCGCATCGCGCCGCGCTGACAGAATATCGCCGGGATCGCGTACCGCTCGACTGGGCATTGAGCCAGATCAATCTGGGTGTCGTTCTGGCGAGCCTCGGCGCGCGCGAAAAGGATGTACCGACGCTTGAGCAATCGGTCGCGGCCTTCCAGGCGGCGGCTGAGGAGATGACCAGGGAACGCGCGCCGGCGCAATGGGCGACGATCCAGAACAATTTGAGCACCGCATTCGAGTCGATCGGCGAGATCAACGGCGATATCGCCGCGTTGCAGCGCGCGCGGGAGGCGGCGGAGGCAGCGCTTTCGGTTCGGACGCGCGAGCACGCCGCGGCGAGCTGGGCGAACGGCCAGCTGACGCTGGGCAACGCCTTGCAGCGCCTCGGCGCCAAGCAGAAGAACAAGGAACTGCTGCTGCAGGCAGCCACCGCGTACCAGGCCGCTCTGTCCGAATATCCGCGTGAGAAACTGCCGCTTGACTGGGCTTCGCTGCAGCAGAATCTGGGATCGGTCAACGACACGCTCGGCGATCTCGATACGGGAACCGATTACTACATTCAGGCGGTGACCGCGTATCGTCAGGCATGGGAGGTCTATACCGCAACCGCCGCGCCGGGCGAGTTCGCTTCGATTGGTTACAGCCTTGCAGGCACGCTATCGAACTGGGGCGAACGCGCGGGGGACATCTCGACCCTGCGGCAGGCGATCGATGTCTACGGTCAGGTGCTCAGGGTTCGCACCCGCGACAAGGACCCAGCCAATTGGGCCAAGACGGAATTCCGCCTCGGCTGCGCGTTGATGATGTCAGGCAAGCTGGCCTCTGACGATCAACTGCTGCAGCAATCGGTCGACGCGCTGCGGGCGGCGCTCGACGGGCAGACGAAAGGCGGTGATGTCACGGAGATCGGCCAGACGCGGCGCGTGCTCGGCCAGACCCTGTCGATCCTGGGCGACGATACATCCAACCTGGACTTGCTGGCGCAAGCAGCCGACATGCTGGAAGCCGCGCTCCCCGCCTACTCCAAGGACGCCGACCCGGAGGAGTGGGCCAATATCAATTACGACCTCGGCTTTGCCGTCTACAGCCAGGGCCGGATTGGTGGCGACGCCACGTTCTACGCCAAGGCCGTGCAGAGCTTCGAGACGGCAGCGCGGATCTACGACGGTTTTCCCAACCGCATGCAATGGGCGCGCACCAAGGGCGATATCGGCAATGCCTTGCTGATGGCCGCGGACGGCAAGGACGTCGAGTTGCTCACCCGCGCGATTGCCGCCTATGACGCAGCGCTCAGCGTGGTAACGCGCGAGAATGCGCTGGCTGTCTGGGAGAACAATCAGAACAATCTCGCCGGCGGGCTGTCGAGTCTTGGTTACTGGGCGAACGATGTCGGCAAGCTGAAACGAGCCGCTCAGATCTACCGCGACCTCGCCACGGTGCGAACGATCGCCCGCGATCCCGATCTCTGGATCACCAACCAGACCAGTCTCGCGCAGACGCTGAGCATGATCGCGGCCCGCGAGCCTTCGGCTGAATTGTACGAGGAGGCGATTGTCGTCAACCGGGCGCTTGCCGAGCAGCTCGGTCGCGACCGCGATCCCGAACGTTGGGCCAATGCGCGCAACGAGATGGGCTATGCCTTGACCATGGCCGGCCGCGCCGAAAACAATGTCGCGCATTTCGAGGAGGCGGTGTTGGTCCTGCGCGAGGCGATCGTGGTGCAAAAGAAGATCAATTCGGTGCCGGCTGTCGCCTTCACGCAGGACAGCCTGTGCGACGTGCTGGTCGATCTGGGCGCCGCCCACAAGGACAAGGCGATGGCACAGGAAGCGATCGCCGCATGCCAGGACGCGCTCGTCATCTTCCGTGACAAGAAGATGGACGATCTCGCCGCCGGTTCCGAAAAGAACCTCGCCGAGGCACAGGCGTTGCTGGCCGAGTTGCATTAATCCGAGCCCGCGCTATGCGGGCGAATGGTGGGCACGCCAGCGTTCACGCTGTTGCGCAAGCAGATGTCACCGGCTCGCCATGGCATGACAGAGATGCGATGTGGCAGTATCGGCTTGTGCGCCGGTCGCCACCCGTCATTCAGGACGACAGGTAATCATATTCCGTTGGAGCGCCAGATGACCCTATTCACCCGCCGCGGGCTTCTGAAAACGGCTGCGGTTGCCGGCGGTGGCGGCGTCGGGCTGGCAGCAATGACCAGGCTCAGCGGTTGGGCAGCTGTCACACCTGAGCCGGTGGTGCTCAAGACGGCAAAGATCCAGGCCAGGTTCATGGATGCGGGCGAGACCCGGGATGTCCTGACGTATGGTGAATCAGGCATGCCGCCTGTACTGCGGATGAAAAAAGGCGAGCCCTTTGCCGCGCGTCTCGTCAACGCCATCGACGACCCGACGACCATCCATTGGCACGGCATTCGCGTTCCAAACAAGATGGACGGTGTTCCCTTCCTAGTTCAGCCTTACGTCTATACCGGCGATCATTTCGACTACGCCTTCACGCCGCCCGACGCCGGCACGTTCTGGTATCACCCGCATTGCAACACGCTGGAGCAGATGGGCCATGGCCTCACCGGCGTGATCGTGGTCGAAAACCCCAACGATCCCAAATTCGACGCCGAGGCAATCGTCAATCTGCGCGACTGGCGCCTCGGCGACGACGCGCAGTTCATCCAGCAATTCCGGCCGCGCGATGCCGCAAAAACCGGAACCTATGGCACGGTGCGCACCGCCAACTGGCTCGACCAGCCGCAATTCGACGCGCCGGCCGGCGGGTTGGTGCGGCTGCGGGTCGCCATCACCGATGTCACCCGCATCTACGCGTTTCGCGTCGAGGGTGCGGAGGCCGCGGTCATCGCGCTCGACGGCAATCCGGTGCCGCAGCGTTTTGCGCCCGATGCCTTGCTGCTCGGACCGGGGCAGCGCATGGAGCTCGCCATCCGCATGCCTGACCAGGAGGGCGCGATCGTCAGCCTGGGCGACATCAGGGGCACCAAACCCAAGGTCCTCGCCACCTTGCGCGCCACCGGCAGCTCGCTCAAGCGCGACCTGCGCGGCCTCGCACCGCTGGAAGCCAACCCGGTGCCGGAGGTGGATCTCGCCAGCGCGAAACACATAGCGCTCTCGCTCAGCGCCACGGCGGAAAACGTGCCGAGCGACAGCATATGCGGCACGCTAGGCTACTCCTTCTGGGCCATCAACAAGGTACCGTGGCCGGGCGACACGCCGGACCCGACCGCGCCTTTGGCCGAGCTGAAGCTCGGCAAAAGCTATGTCATCGACATGGAGAATTTGACGCCGCAATCGCATCCGATGCATCTGCACGGCATGAGCTTCAAGGTGCTGTCGTCGTCGACACGCCAGGTTCAGCCGGTCATCTCCGACACCTATCTCATGCAGCCCAACGAGAAGGTTCAGCTCGGTTTCGTCGCGGACAATCCCGGCGACTGGCTGCTGCACTGCCACATCATCGAACATCAGAAAACCGGGATGACGAGCTATATCAGGGTGGTTTGACGCCGAGGCGGGTCAATCAGCCTCTACCGGGGTTGGCCTCACCTGTCGGGCCTGTTGCCGGAGAAATTGCCGCCGTCCGCTGGTTTCGTTGGCAAAGCGGGGCCGTTCCCTGCTATTCCCGCCTGCAAATCAAGAAGCCGTGGACACGCTTGCATGACCAATGTCGCCCTGACTGGACTGGCCCGCGATCTCGCCAGGCGCGCCGCCGAGGGACGCCCGGTGCGCATCGGCGTCATCGGCTCCGGCGAAATGGGCACCGACCTGGTCACGCAAGGCATGCTGATGCCCGGCATCTCGGTCGCGGCCATCTCGACACGCCGCCCGCACACCGCCCGTGACGCCATCCGCATCGCCTATGGCGATGAGGCGATGGCGGTCGAGGCGGACAGGGGCTCGAAAGTCACCGCGGCGATCGAGGCGGGCAAAATCGCCATTACCACGAACGAGATGCTGGTCACCAATCCGCTGATCGACGTCGTCATAGACGCCACCGGCAAGCCTGGTGTCGCCGCCGATTTCGACTTGAAGGCGATGGAGCACGGCAAGCATCTGGTGATGATGAATGTCGAGGCCGACGTCACCATCGGCTGCTACCTCAAGCAGCAGGCAGACCGGCTCGGCGTCGTCTATTCGGTCGGCGCCGGCGACGAGCCGTCGAGCTGCATGGAGCTGATCGAATTTGCGTCGGCGCTCGGCTACACCATCGTCTCGGCTGGCAAGGGCAAGAACAACCCGCTCAACCACGATGCCGTTCCGGACGACTATCGCGAGGAAGCGATCCGCCGCAACATGAACCCGCGCATGCTGGTCGAATTCGTCGACGGTTCCAAAACCATGGTCGAGATGGGCGCCATCGCCAACGCCACCGGGCTGGTCCCAGACGTTCCCGGCATGCACGGCCCAAAGGCCGACCGCGATCAGCTGGCCAATGTGCTCATCCCGAAGGCGGATGGCGGCATCCTGTCGAAGAAGGGCGTTGTCGACTACACCATCGGCAAGGGCGTGGCGCCCGGCGTGTTCGTCATCGTCGAGGCGACGCATCCGCGCATCGTCGAGCGCATGGACGACCTGCACATAGGCCACGGCCCCTACTACAGCTTCTTCCGGCCGTATCACCTGACCTCGCTGGAAGTGCCGCTGACCGCGGCGCGCATCATGCTCTATGGCCGGCCAGACATGGTGCCGCTGCCGAGGCCGGTGGCCGAGGTCTGCGCGGTGGCCAAGCGCGATCTCGCCATGGGCGAGACCTTCGATGCCATCGGCGAGACTTGCTACCGCTCATGGACCATGACCGTCGAAGAGGCGCGCGCCAATCGCGCAGTGCCGGTCGGCCTGCTCGAAGGCGGCAAGGTGCTGAAACCGGTGAGGAAGGGCGAACTGCTCACCGCCGACAATGCTACGCCCGACCGCACGACGAGGCTGTTCGCTTTGCGGAAGCTGCAGGATGATATGCTCTACGGGGCTGAGATGGCATGAACAGGCCAGCTCTCTGGCTTTGTCATGACAAGATCACTATATTGTAGTGACAGCGAACGGAGTCTTCCAGAATGAATCTCCAGATCAGAGACCCGCGCGCCCGTGACCTCGCCCGGCAGCTTGCCGAAAAGCGAAAGATTTCCTTGACCGAAGCGGTGATCGAAGCGCTCGAATCCGAGCTTCAGCGCGAACGTGAACGAGTTCCGCTGGCTGAGCGGCTGGCCGCCATATCGAACGATCTGAAGGCCAAGGCGGGAAGCGGCGGCAGGGATTTGACTAAGGATGAGATCGACGAGATGTGGGGACATTCCTGATGTTCATCGACACCTCGGTGGTGATCGCTGTCCTCGCCGGAGAGGAAGACGCCGCCGATTGGAGCCGCCGGATCGGGCAGGCCTCGATACGGATCACATCTCCGCTGGTCGTGCTCGAAGCGGCGATGCGGCTTTCATCGAAGTTGGTGGTGGAGCCGCTCTTCGCCGAAAAGGCGATAGAGGACTTCCTGCGTGAGGCCGAGATCGAGGTGGTTCCGATCGAAATCGGTGATGCCAAGCTCGCGATCCAGGCTTTTTCGAACTATGGCAAAGGTCGCGGCCACCCGGCTCAGCTCAATCTCGCTGACTGCCTGTCATATGCCTCGGCAAAAAGCCGTGGGATGCCCTTGCTCTACAAAGGGAAGGGCTTTTCCCACACCGATCTGGCCTGATCCTACTCCCCAGCAGCTTCGTCAGCCGCTCCCGCCCAGCAGGCCAAATGCTGCCGCGGTCGCGCCATGGGGCTTTTGACCTGCTCGCGCAACACGCCTGGTCATTGCGCTCGTGCTGACGGCGCAGACCCATCGGCTGCCATTGTATGATCCATTCATACAGTCTGTCTCTTTGATCCGGGTTTTTCAAACGATGCCGAGATGCCAATCTCCGAACGATCAGTTGAACCCCCATTGAGGATTGAAATCTTGCAAACCATTTGGACAAGACGCGAGACGATGAAAACCCTTCTGGCAACGGGCATGGTTGCCATGCTTCAGCCTCTGGCTTTTGCAGCTAGGGCCGCCGCCAAGCTGGAATGGACCTATTTTCAGGCTGACGAGAATGGTTTCCGCCGCACGCCGGTGCTGCTGACCGGGGAAAAAGAAGCCATCCTCCTCGACGGCGGATTTACCCTGTCCGATGGCCGTGCGGTCGCGGATGCGATCAAGGCGACGGGCAAGACCCTGACGACGATCTATGTCAGTTGCAGCGACCCTGACTATTATTTTGGCCTGCATCCCGTCGCGGATGCTTTCCCCGGCGCCAAGATCATCGCGGCCGCTGCGACGGTGGCGGCCATCAAAGCCAATGTGCAAGCCAAGCTGGATGTCTGGGGCCCGCAGCTCAAGGACAATGGACCGAAGGTCCTGGCGGATGTCGTCATTCCCGAGGCATCCGATATCACCTCACTTGAAGTCGAAGGAAACAAGATCGAGATCGTCACCGTCGCCGATCTGAAAGACCGGCGGTATCTCTGGGTGCCCAGCCTTGAAGCGGTGTTCGGCGGCGTGCTGATCTCGTCCGGCGTACATGTCTGGGTTGCCGACGAGCCAACCGTAGACGACCGCAAGAAATGGATTGCCGCGCTCAACGAAATCGCGTCCCGCAAACCCAACATCGTGGTGCCGTCCCATCAGGTAGCCGGTGCACCGGACGGTCTGGCGGCCGTGGAATTCACCCGCGCCTACCTCGAAGCTTTCAATAAGGAAGCCGAAAAAGCGAAATCCAGCGTCGAGCTGATTGCAGCGATGAAGCGGCGCTATCCCGATCTTCTTGACGTCTCGTCCCTGGAACTGGGCGCAAAGGTCGCCAAGGGTGAGATGAAGTGGGGCTGATACGGCCCCGCGAGCGTCTCGGCTACTTCCCCAATTCCACCGACCGCAGCCGCGCGGCTTCCACCGCCTCGGTCAGCAGCTTCGTCAGCCGGTCTTCGCCCATCAGCACGGCAAGGGCGGCTGCCGTGGTTCCGTTGGGGCTGGTCACCTGCTGGCGCAGGACGCCGGGCTCCTCGCCGCTTTCGGCAGCGAGTGCAGCAGCGCCATAGACGGTCTGCATGGCCAGCAGCCTGGCGGTCTCGGTCGGCAGCCCGGCCTTCTCGGCTGCAACCGTAAGCGCCTCGATGAAATGGAAGATGTAGGCCGGACCGGACCCCGAAACCGCCGTCACCGCGTCCATCAGGCCTTCGTCGTCGATCGTCGTCACCACACCGCTGGCCGACAGCAGCTCGGCAACGAAACGCCTGATGTCGTCGGTCACCAGCGGGTTGGAATAGACCACCATCATGCCCTTGCCGATCGCGGCCGGCGTGTTGGGCATGCAGCGGATGACAGGCGCGAGATGGCCGAGTATGTGCTCGAAGGTGGCGACCGGCGTGCCCGCGGCGATGCTGACGAAGGTGGTCCTGCCGTCGCCGAAGCGCTTGTAGGCGGCGGTGACGTCGCGGATCACCTGCGGCTTGACGGCGATGACGACGAGGTCGGGCTCTGCGTCGGCGGGGATGCCGTTCGCGTCCGCGGCGACACTGCAACCGAGGTGCTCGGCGCGCTTGCGCAATTCGGCATTGGGCTCGACCACGAACACGGCTTGCGGGGCAAGCTTGCCGGATTTCAGCCAGCCCGCAAGCATGGCGTAACCCATATTGCCGCAACCGGCGAGAACAAGCCTGATCGTCATTGAGAGCCCTCCGAGACAAGGGTTCTCCTTAGACGCTAGCGGGCAGACGGGAAAGCCCCTCAAGGGGTGCTGGATCCAGGCCAGCCGGTCAAGGTCGCCGGCGTACCGCGATCGGCCGCAGCGACACTTGCCGCAAGCCAAGCACGCCGAGCACGAAGAACAGCCACACCGGGTCGCCGCGATGGAAGAAGAAGCTTTCCAGGAACGCGTTCAGCGCCGTGAACAGCACCACCATCATGAAGAAGTCACCGAGATAGATGTTCTCCTTGCGCGGCGGGATGCGCATGTAGTCGCGCAGCGGCGCGATCAGGAAAGTGTAGACGGCAACGCACAGCGCCGGGATGCCCATCAGCACCGCAATGTCGAGATAGCCGTCATGGCCATGCACGATGGTCCGGATGTCCCAGGCCCGGTCGAAAGGCTGGTCCTGGCTCAGCAGCAGCGGCGTGCCCCAGAAGCTTTCATAGCCGTAGCCGGTCCAGGGCTTCTTCGCCAGCATCTCGCCGGAGAACTCCCACAGCGTCGTGCGCCCGGTATAGGTGAGGTCGGGGAAATAGGTGGCCGCCAGCTCTTTCACCGGCGGGATGAAGACGATGCCTAAGGTACCGATGGCCGTCGCAATGATCGCCAGTGCAAACAGGATCGGCGTGCCGAACCGCATGCCGATCAGGCCCGGCAGCACGACGATCAGGATCGAGAACGGCACCAGGCCGGCCGTCGTCTTGGATCCGGTGTGCAGCATGAAGATCATCGCCGCGCCGAAGATCGCCACGCCCCAGAACTTCTGGCCGCGCCGGAAGAGATAGAGGCCGGCGAAGCTGAAGCAGGCCATGATTGGTCCGGCAATGTTCTTGTGGGCGAACACACCACGCCACAGGCCGGCATGTTCGGGCTCCTGCGAATCGGCCGTATGCAGGGCCTCATGCGGAAAGACGATGAGGCCGATATAGGACAGGCCGATAACGACGATCGCGCAGAATATGATGACTTTCGAAAAACTGTCGGCGTCGCGCGGCAGCACCAGGACCGTCGCTATCGTCAGAACGCCAAGCAGCGTGAAGAAGGCCGCGCGCATGGCCGAGGACGGGTCGGTCGCGTTGATGACCGAAAGCATGAAAAAGCCGAGCATCAGGATCCAGGACGGGCTGAGCAGCGAGCGCACCATCTTGGGGTCGGCGAACGTCAGCAGTGAGAAGGTCGAAATGGCGCCGAGCGAACTGAAGCCGAGCTGGTTGACGATGTCGCCGCCGTCGCCGGTCAGTTCCGCGCCTGCCGGCTGAAACGGCCGGAACGATACGATGATGACGGCAAACAACAGCGCGGCAATCGCCGTCGCCACGCCGTCGCGGGTGACGATGCCGCCCAGCAGCAGCTCGTCAGTTCTTCTCAGGCTGCCTGTATTGCTCATTGGCGTATCCGAATTCGGCAAGCACGCGGCCGAGCGAGACATAGACGGGGTAAAGCGCCGTCGACAGCGATCCTGTCCGCGCCAATTTGATTGCGCCGCGCACGGGCGAGGCTATCAGCAGCGCCAGGCTTTTTGCAAACACCTTGGCGCCGGCGAATGGCGTGCCGGCGCGCTTCTTCTTTTCGACCAGCGTCGAGATTACACCGTTGCGTAAGGATCGGGCGCGGATCCAGTCAGCCTCGACGCGCCGGGCCGGAACGCCTTCGCGCACCTTTGCCTCGGCGCACCAGCCAAGCACGAAACCTTTCCGCGCAGACCGGCTGAGAAAGTCGGAATCGCCGCCGCCCATGAAGTTGAACCGCAGGTCGAGGAAGGGCGGTCCCATGGTGGTCAGCACATTGCGCCCGACCAGGAGGTTGCCCGAGGAATAGAGTGCGGCCACGCGCCCGGTCTCGCGATAGGGGGGCGCAAAGACCGGATGCTCGGCCCATTTGGCGTGAGAAGGATCGCTAAACACCGGCACTTGTGGGCCACCGACAATGTCGGCGCCAAGCGTCTCCGCCGTCTTGCACATGCGCTCCAGCCAGTCCGCGTCGGCGATCTCGTCATCGTCGATGACCAGCAGGTGGCGGAAATCCGGAAAATGCAGGATCGCCGTCTGCCAGCCGGCATTGTAGGCACTGCAATTGCCCCGCTCGTGCGCGATGATGACCATGCCTTTCATATCGTCGCGTTCGAACAGCGGCACGGCCGCCTTGGCGCCCTCACGCGCCTCGGCCTCGTTTTCGATGACGATGACGGCGAAGCGCCGGCTGGTTTGCTGTGCCTTCAGCGACGCCAGCGTTTCGAGCAGCAGTTGCGGCCGCTTGAAGGTCGGCAGCGTGACGACGGCTTCCATCGTCTCTGCGGCGAGCCCCGGAGAGCGTCCCGCAATCGATACCGAACCGTCCGATGGCAAAGGGATCATCCGCTCCAGCCGCATGTTTTGAATCTGGCTTTCGATAACACCGCGACGATAACGTTTCGTTAATCACCTTTCGCAGCGGCGCCTGCCGGTCCGCGCCTTTCAGCCGTTGCGTTGCGTGATTTAATCAAGGGTTCACCCAGCTTTGCTAGTGGCTGACGCCTGGATAGGTGAGATGCATCTGCTGTTCGCCACATCGATCGTGCCCGACGGCGCTCTCGCTTCGGGCTATGAGATCGCCAATGCTGCGATCATCGCCGCCTTGCGGCGCGCCGGCGTGCGCGTCACCGTCATCGGCTTCATCTGGCCGGGCAAGGCGCCCAGCGACCCCGAAAACACCTTCGTGCTCGGCGCCGTCGACGTGCGCACGGAAAGCGCCTCGGCGCGGCAGAAGCTCGCCTGGCTTGGCAAGGCGGTGCTGTCAGGGCTCACCTTCGCTTCCGTGAAGCTGCGCGCGGTTTCCGACAGCGAAGTCCGTGCCGCGATCGAGCGCGCCGGTCCCTTCGACGGCTATGTCCTGAATTCGGTGCAGTTCGCCGGCGCCTTTGAAAAACTGTTCGCCGACCGTCCCTCGATTTTCGTCGCCCACAATGTCGAACATGGTTCGGCCAAAGAGAATGCGGCAGCAGCAAACAGTCGCTTCCAGCGCCTGCTGTTTGCCCGCGAGGCCAGGCTGCTCAAGACCATGGAGGAGCGGCTCTGCCGCCGGGCTCGCTTCGTCTTCACGCTGGCCGAGGAAGACCGCGCCGCACTCGGCGTTGCCAGCGACGACCGCTCGGCGGTGCTGCCGCTGGTGACCACTGCCACGGCCCCAAAGCCGGTCAAGCCGCGCCGCATCGATTGCGACGCGGCGCTGATCGGCACCTGGACCTGGCAGCCGAACCGCATCGGCCTCGACTGGTTCCTGGAAAAAGTCGTGCCGCATCTTCGCCGGAGTTTTCGCATCAGGGTCGCCGGCAACATGCCGTCGGATATCACCTCTGCCCATCCCGGTGTCGAATTTGTCGGCCGCGTGCCCGACGCCCAGGATTTCGTGCGCGGCGCCGCCGTCATCCCACTGATCAGCACCGCGGGCAGCGGCGTTCAGCTCAAGACCATCGAAACCTTCGAACTCGGCCTGCCGTCGGTCGCCACCAGCCGTTCGCTGCGCGGCATCGATCATCGCCCGGCAAATTGTTTCATCACCGACGATCCGGCCGCCTTCGCCGGCGCGCTGGAGGCAGCTGCGGCCGATGTCAGGGATGTCGATGGCAGCGCCTTCCATCGCCGGCAGATTAAGGCACTGGATGCCGCCATCAGGCTCGGCCTGGAAAAGCTTGGGCCGGTGGGGAAGGAGGTGTTTGCATGAACATGCACACCGCCCGCGCCGCCTTCGGGCTCGATACGCTGAAGACGATCCTTGGCATTTCGGTCCTTGCCATCGGCTGGGATGACGCGATCGCGCTGCTCACTCGTCTGATCGCCGAGCGGCGCTTCACCAAGGTCAGTTTTCTCAACGCTCACAACGCCAACATCGCCTCTACCGATCCGGTCTTTGCCGAGGCGCTCGACGATTTCCTCATCCTGCCTGACGGCGTTGGCGTCGATCTGGCGGCAAAGCTGCTCTACGGCGCGCCGTTCCCGGACAATCTCAACGGCACTGATCTCATTCCGGCCTTTCTGCAGGCATCGGCGAGGCCGCTGACCGTCGGGTTGCTTGGCGCCACCCGCGCCAACGCCGAGGCGGCGTCGGTCAGGCTAGCCGCTCTGGCGGTGCAGCACGAATTCGTCGTCATCCATGACGGCTATTTCTCCCCCGCCGAAGAGCAGGCGATCGTCGATCGCATCGAGGCATTGCGGCCCGACGTGCTGCTTGTGGCCATGGGCGTGCCGCGCCAGGAATTGTGGATCGCCCGTCATATCGATGCCCGCCACTGCACGCTGCCGATCGCCGTCGGCGCGCTGCTCGATTTTCTCTCCGGCACGGTGCCGCGGGCGCCTCTGTGGATGCGCCAGCTGAGGCTCGAATGGTTGTTCCGTCTGTGCATCGAGCCCGGCCGGCTGTGGCGCCGCTACGTCGTCGGCAATCCGGTGTTCCTGCTGCGTGTCGTCAGGCAGAAATTCTCGCGTCGGCCCGAGCCCGCCGGAGAGTTGCGGTGAACAGCCGCGTCGTGCCGAGCCCTGCAGCCGAGACCGGTGCCCTGCCGCAAACGCCGACGGCGGCGGTGGTGACCGCCAGCTATGCGCCGGATTTCGAACGCTGCCGCCTGTTGTGCGAGACCCTCGACCGCCATGTCTCCGGCTTGGCGCATCATTACATTCTGGTCGAGCACCGCGACGTGGCGCTGTTTCGCCAGTTGGAAAACGACCGCCGCAGCGTTGTCGACGAGCGCGACCTGCTGCCGCGCTGGCTGCGTGTGTTCGACGATCCGATGAGCCTCTTTCGCCGTCGCATCTGGCTCAGTTTCAAGACCCAGCCGCTGCGCGGCTGGCATGTGCAGCAGCTGCGCCGCATCGCCATCGCTGCGCATGCTGGAGAAGACGTGCTGGTCTTCTGCGATTCCGACGTCGCCTTCCTCAAGCCATTCGATCTGAGCGCCTTCTGGCGCGACGGCAAGGTGCGGCTGTTCCGGCGCGACGGCGTGCTGTCGAGCGACGGTCACGACGAGCATCGCATCTGGTCGCGCAATGCGGCCTCGGCGATTGGTATCGATGCATCCGAGGTTTCGAACCACGACTATATTTCGACGCTGATCGCCTGGCGCCGTCAGACCGTGACGGCGATGTGCGCCGAGATCGAGAAGGTGCACGCGCGCGGCTGGGTCGAGGTCATCGCTTCACTGCGCCGGTTCTCCGAATGCATGATCTATGGCCGCTATGTCGACGATGTGCTGGGGGGCGCCGGCCATTTCCACGGCTCGGAGGAATTCTGCCGCGTGCATTGGACCGGGGAGGCGCTGTCGGATGACGAATTCCGCAGCTTCGTCGCCGCTATGGCACCGGGGCAGGTGGCGATCGGCATGCAATCCTTCATCGGCACCGATATCGGCCGCATCCGCCGCCTGATCGGATTGGCTTAGATTGCCTTGGCGGGCTTGCGCAGCGCCGAATAGGTCAGCAGCGCCGAGGCGAGATAGAGCAGCAGGAAGACGACATTGAGCGATACGACAAGCCTGGGCGTGTCGGCAATCGTGGTCAGCACATAGGTCAACAGCACCGCCTTCAGCCCCGCCAGCAGGCCGAGGTTGAGCGCCCTGAGCGCGGTCTGGCCGCGCGCGAACAGCAGCTCGGCCTGGTATTCGACCAGGTTGCGCAGTCCCGGCACGCCGATTGCCAATGCCACCAAGGGCGCCGCCTCGGCGACATTCCGGCCAAGTGCATTGGGGAAGAAATGCAGCACGATGCCGAGTGCGGCCAGCGCCAATGTCGATACCAGGAACACGCCGGCTTCGATACCGCTCTTGACCCGCAGTCGCGACAACAGCTCCGGCGACCGCATCATCTTCTGCACCAACATCATCGAGAAGGTGCGGATCGGTATTGCCGTCAGGTCGACCAGCCGCATGATGATGGCATAGATACCGGCCAGATGCGGCCCGCCGATCGCCAGCACGAGCAGCTTGTCGAATTCCGACTGCAGGTAGAACAGCACTTCGGCTCCTGCAACATAGATCGAATCGGCAAGCCGCCTGAGATAGAGCTCGGTGCGCAGCCTCAGCCGCTGGCGTGGATAATAGAAGCCGAAGGCCAGCAGCAGCGAGGCGGCGTTGGCGCCGATGTAGAACAACGACCAGATCCAGACGCTGTGCTGGCCCGACAGCATGAACAGCACGGCGCCCAGCGCGCGGAACGCCGTGGCCACGATCGACAGCACGGCGGCGCGGCCGAATTTGCCGAGCCCGTTGTTGACGATCAGCACCACCTCGACCGGCCGCCACAAAAGCGCCTCTGCAAAGACGATTGCGGCAAAGACGGCCAGCGGAACGGTGCTGGCGAAGAAGATCAGGTAGACGCCCCACGAGGCGGCCGCCAGCAGCGGCAAGGACACGGCGCCAAGCAAAAGGAAGCCGGCGGTGAAGGTGCCGATCAGATTGGGGCGGATGGTGGCTGTGCGGTAAAGCGCCGAGATGAAGCCGAAGGCGAGGATGCGCGACAGCATGACGCCGGCCGCCGAGGCGGTGGCGAACATGCCGAACTCGGCAATCGACAGCGTGTTGGCAAGTGCGATGAAATAGGCAAGCGAGAACACCAGCCGCCCGCCGGCGCCGCTGATGGCTGAAAGATAGTCGCGAACCAGCCCCCGTCTTTCGGCAAGGAAGGTGCCGATGCGGGCGAGTGTCCGCCTTTGCGGTATGTCGCTGGCCTGCGTCATATCGAGGAAAGCCGTAAGCCGCAAAGCTTAACGTGCGGTTCTGACGCCATTTTACAGATCCCGGCAATGCGTGGCGAAGCGAGAAACTTTCACTTGCAGACTTCGGAAATTAACCTTTTGTTTCCCATGCCTGTTTAGCGTGACTTAACGATTGGCCGACCGCCGCTCCCGCGCCGTCGAAGGTAAAGTTTCGAGACAATGGTCGACAGGGAAAACCGTGAAGACTGGAGGCGCGAGCGCTCCCTCCTGGCGCTCGGCAAAGCTGTGCGCGGCGATGAGGCGGCGGATGCGTCGGCGGTCTCGATCGGTGACCGGGTGGATCCGTCATGGCGCGAGGATGCCGCCACGCGTCACCGCATAGCCCGATCGCAACGCGAGGCGCGGTCGAATCCGGCGCCAACGTCACCGCCCGAGCCGCCGCAGTTCCAGGCCGACGGCGAACCCGTTTCGGCCGCCAGCGCGCGTGAGGAGCCTGTTTCCGGCCGGCGTCAGGAGCCTCGCTCCCGCGCGGCCTATGAGCCCCGCTCTTTCCACGAGCAGCAACCGGACCGCGACGACGATGACGGGCAGGAATGGAAACCGCTGATCGATCCGCTCCAGGTCGTCCGCGGCATTAGTCGTTCCAAGTTGCTGATCGTCTCGACGACGATATTGGGGACGGTGCTCGGCGTCGCCGTCGCCGTTTCGACACCGAAGAAATACGAAGCCACCACACAGATGGTCATCGAGCCAGGCGACCTGAAGCTTTCCGACAACGATCTCACCCAACCGGTCGGGCAGCCCGATGCGGCGCTGGCTGTTGTCGAAACCCGCATCAAGATGGTGACATCCGGCAAGGTCCTCGACAAGGTCGTGGCCGATCTCAATCTCGTCGACGATCCGGAATTCAACGGACAGGGCTCTGGCGGCCTTGGCGTCCTGTCGCTCATTCGCTCGATACTGTCGCGCCAGGATGGCCCTGGCGGCGGCGGTGAAGTGCGCCGCCAGGCGCTGGCGGTCGGCAATCTGGCCAAGAGCCTGTCGGTTGAGCGCAGCGGCAAGAGCTTTGTCGTTTCCATCAGCGCCACCACTCAAAGCGCCGACAAATCGGCGGAGATAGCCAATAGGACCAGGGACGTTTTCCAGCAGGAGGCGGCCCAATACCAGTTCGGGATGGCCGGGCGCGCGACGGACCAGCTGACGGCCAAGCTCGATGACCTGCGCAAGAATGTCGAGACAGCGGAGCGCAAGGTCGAGGATTTCAGGGCCACGCATGATCTCGTCGACGCGCAGGGCCATCTGATCAGCGACGACCAGATGCTGAAGCTCAACGAGCAGCTCTCAGTCACCCGGGCCCGTACGCTGGAACTCAATGCCCGGGCCGCGTCGGCGCGTTCGCTGGACGTCAATTCGGTCATCAACGGCACCTTGCCGGAAGAAATCAATTCCAACACGATGAGCGAACTGCGCGCGCAATATGCAGCTTTGAAGCAGGAGGCCGACCGCGCCGCCGTGCGTCTGGGACCGCGTCATCCCGAATACCAGGCGCTCAACGCCCAGCTCGGCGGCTCGCGCGAGCGCATCGCAGGCGAACTGCGCCGCATCGCCTCGTCGCTGCAGGTCGACTTGAAGCGCTCGGTCCAGCTTGAGCAGGATCTCGCTTCCCGCCTGGCTCAGGCAAAGGTCCAGAGCGGCGACGTCAACAGCGATCTGGTCAGCCTGCGCGAACTGGAGCGTGATGCCACGGCCAAACGCTCCGTCTACGAACAGTACCTTCTGCGCGCCAAGGAGACCGGCGAACAGCAAAACATCAACACCACCAACATCAATCTGATGACCCCCGCGCAACCGCCGCTCGAACCCAACGGACCGTCGCGGGCTGTAATAGCGATGGCCGGCCTGCTGCTCGGGCTTGCTTCGGGCATCGGTGTCGGCGCGATGCGCGGCGCCTTTGCCAGCCTGCGCGGCGCTGCCAATTCGCGTTCGCGCGGCAGAATGGACGAGCGCCGCCCTCCGGTCGAGGACAAGGTCTATCGCGCGCCGCTGCCTGTGGCGCCGCCACCGGCAGCACCTCCGGTGTTGCCGACCGCGGCCGTTCCCGCCCGGAGCCCAGGTCTGTTCGACGGACTGTTCTCGGCGATGCGCAAAGCCGCGCCGGGTAGCGGGACGTCAGGCGAACCCGTCGAGACCTACCGCGCCCAACCAGCCGCCGAATATACAAGGCCGGTGCAGGAGCCTGTGGGCTATCGCCAGCCGGACTTCCGGAACGAGGTTCCGCACGCCAATTCCCCTGCGCAGCAGCCTGGCTACGCGCAGCCTCGTCAGCCGGCTGACTATGCCTATTCGCAGGCTCAGCCGATGCCCGCGGCGTCCGGGCCGTGGTCTTCTCTGCAGCCCGCTGGGGCGGCGCCGGAAGACCAGCAGGCGCAAATCGACGATATCCGCGCCAGCCTGCGCGAATTTCGCGAAGCGGTGCGCGAACTCACCGAAAGCCGTTCGCACCGCCGCTATTTCTGAGCAATTCCAGGAAAAGTGTGAAACGGTTTTTCCGGGAAAAGCGCGTAGCGCGCTTTCCCTTGGGAATTGCGTCAAAACAAGAAATAGAGCGGTTCAGCCTTTCCGTGAAAGGATGAGTCGCTCTGAGCCCGTCAGCACAGAATAAAAGCTGCCGGTTTCGAGTTTACGGCATGTGACGGCGCTTTGACGGGATTGCTTAGGCCAAATTTCGTGACAATGCCGCGCAGCATGGCGCCCAAAAAGCGCTGCCGTCGGGCTTTACCCGAATGGGCGGAACGTTTGGAACAACGACATGCACGAAGCGACGTTCAAGGCGCGCGCCGCGCCTTGGCTGGAATGATGTCGAGGATGGTTCATGGCCGAAGTGATTGACGGAAAGATCGTCGCCGCAGACGTGGTTCAGAAGGTCAAGGCCTTGACCGAGGACCTGGTCGCCAAGGGAAAGGCCCAGCCCGGCTTAGCGGTGGTCATCGTCGGCGAGGATCCGGCAAGCCAGGTCTATGTCGCGTCGAAGTCGCGCACCGCCAAGGAATGCGGCTTTCATTCGCTGCAGCACACGCTGCCGGCCGACACGTCCGAAGCGGCACTGCTGAAGATCATCGGCGAACTCAACGCCGATCCGGCCATCAACGGCATTCTGGTGCAGCTGCCGCTTCCCGCCCATATCGATGCCGGCAAGATCATCCAGGCCATCGCACCGCAAAAGGATGTCGACGGCTTTCATTTCATCAATGTCGGCAAGCTCGGCACCGGCGAACTCGAAACAGCCTTCGTGCCCTGCACGCCGGCCGGCTCCATGCTTTTGATCGAACGCGTGCGCGGCAAGGATCTTTCCGGCCTCAACGCGGTCGTCGTCGGCCGCTCCAACATCGTCGGCAAGCCGATGGCAAATCTGTTGCTTGCCGCCAACTGCACCGTCACCATCGCCCACAGCCGCACCAAGGATCTGCCGGCACTGGCCCGCACAGCCGACATTCTGATTGCCGCCGTCGGCCGGCCCGAAATGATCAAGGGCGACTGGGTCAAGCCCGGCGCCACCGTGATCGATGTCGGGATCAACCGCATTGCCGCACCCGAGAAGGGTGAAGGCAAAACCCGCCTCGTCGGCGATGTAGCCTATGCCGAAGCGGCCAAGGCCGCCGGCGCCATCACCCCCGTGCCCGGCGGTGTCGGACCGATGACCATTGCCATGCTGATGGCCAATACGTTAGCCTCAGCCTACCTTGCGGCCGGCTTGAAGCGGCCTTCCTTCTGACCCAGAAAGCAGCTTCTTTGCCGAACCTTACTGTACCCTCTGAACGGCCGGTCGTGGATGATCCCGTTCAAGGGGGCCGGCAATTCGCGTTCCTGCTGGTCGACAAGTTTTCGATGTTTTCGCTGGCAGCGGCGATCGATACCTTCCGCTCGGCCAACCGCCTGCTCGGCCGCGATTTCTATGGCTGGACGACGGTCTCGGCCGACGGCGATCCCGTCATGGCCTCCAACGGCCTGCCGCTCAAGATCGACTATGCCGTCGCCGATTTGCCGCCCGTCGATATCCTGTTCGTGTCGGTGGGCCTGTCGGTCGAGTTCCCCGGCAAGAGCAAGGTGCTGGCGGCGCTGCGCAGCTGGGGCCGGCGCGGCAATGCGCTCGGCGCGTTGTCGGTCGGCTCTTACCTCCTGGCCGAAGCCGGCCAGCTCGAAGGCTATCGCTGCACCATTCATTGGGAAAACCGGGCCGGCTTCGTCGAGCGCTTTCCCGACATCAACTGCACCGGCAACGTCTTCGAGATCGACCGCAAGCGCTACACCTGCGCCGGTGGCACGACCTCGATCGACCTGATGCTGGAGATCGTGCGTGGCGACTTCGGCTCGAACCTCGCCAACGGCGTTGCCAACCAGTTCCAGCATGAGCGCATCCGCTCCGCCGGCGACCGCCAGCGCGTCGGGCCGGAGCGCGACCTGACCGGCAAGTCGGAGAAGCTAAGGCGCATCGTCGAACTGATGGCCGACCATCTCGACGAGCCGCTATCAGCCGTGCAGCTTGCCAAATCGGCGGGCCTGTCGGTGCGCCAGGTCGAGCGCTTGTTCCTGCGCCATTTGAGCGTCACGCCCGGTCGTTACTACATGCGGCTCAGGCTTGAGCGGGCGCGCGAACTGCTGCGCCAGACCAACATGCCGATCCTCGACGTGGCCATTGCCACCGGCTTTACCTCGCACTCCTATTTCGCGCAGAGCTATCGGCTGCAGTTCGGCCGTCCGCCTTCCGAAGAGCGCCGCACCACGTACTGACGCGGTGCTGAGCCGGCCTCGGAACAGGCCTCGGCCGGCGCCGATCCTGTTACACGGCAACCGTTCGTGACCCGCTCCGGGGCTTGTGCCCGGACGCGGCGTCAAATAGCTTGCCGCCCCATATAAGAGGGCGGCCTCAAGGAGATTTCGATGGCGGGACTTTTGCGGAGCGTAGCTGCGGCGCTGCTCCTTTTGTCGATGACTTCGCTCGGCTTTGCCGCCAACAAGGTTATCATCATTCTTGACGCTTCAGGCTCGATGTGGGCCCAGATCGACGGCAAGCCGAAGCTCGAGATCGCGCGCGAATCGCTGAGGACCGTACTGCAGTCGGTCCCGGGCGACGACGAGATCGGCTTAATGGCCTATGGCCACCGCGAAAAGGGCAGCTGCGACGACATCGAGCTGATCGTGCCGCCGCAAGCCGGCTCGGCTAGCGCCATTTCGGCCGCTGCCGACAGCCTGAAATTCCTCGGCAAGACGCCGCTGACCGCAGCCGTCAAGCAGGCGGCCGAAGCTCTGAAATACACCGAGGACAAGGCGACCGTGGTTCTCATCACCGATGGGCTTGAAACCTGCGAAGGTGACCCGTGCGCGCTGGGCAAGGAACTGGAGGCCTCAGGCGTCGATTTCACCGTCGACGTCGTCGGCTTCGGCCTGACCGCTGACGAGGGCAAGCAGATCGCCTGCCTTGCCGACAACACCGGCGGCAAATATATCCAGGCCTCGGACGAGAAGGCGCTGCAGGAAGCACTGGTCGAAACCGTCGCCGCGCCGGCTCCGGCGCCGGCACCCGAACCCGCTCCGGCGCCTGCCCCTGAACCGGCAAAGCCCGAATTCAATTTCATCCCGAGCGTGGTCATGGCGGAAGGCGGCGATCCGATCACCGACGGCAATGCCTGGGAGGTCTACAAGGCCAAGGCCGATGGCACGCGCGGCGAGGCCGTCACCACCCAGTACAACAACTACGAGGCCAATCTCGAGCCGGGCGACTATGTCGTCGTCGCGCGCGCCGACGAAGCTCAGGCGGAACAGAAGGTCAAGATCGAGGCGGGCCAGGTCTACAAGCCGCTCTTCACCTTGAACGCCGGCACCATGCTCATCCATCCGAAGCCAAGCCAGGGCGCCGAGATCAGTGACGAAGCCCATGTCGACTTCGCCTTCCCGGGCGGCAGCACCACCCACTATGGCGACACCAGGATCATCGTGCCGGCTGGTGAGCAGAAGGTGACGGTTGCGATCGGCAGCGGCTCGGTGACCGAGAACAACCAGCTCGCCGCCGGGCAGACTGTGGAAAAAGACATAGTCGTCGGCGTCGGCCATGCCGCCGTCAACGCCTACTACACTGCAGGTGGCGACAAGGCCGACTCCTCGGGCATCAGCGTCCAGATCGTCAAGGCCAAGAAAAAGATCGACGGCTCGCGTGACGATGTCGCCCACTCCTATGGGCCCGACAGCAAATTCTGGCTGCCGCCGGACGATTATGTCGCGGTCACCTCGCTTGAGCTCGCAACCGTCGAGCAGCCTTTCAGCGTCAAGGTTGGCGACGTCAAGGACGTCAAGGTGACGCTCGATGCCGGCGTGCTGGTGATGTCGGCGCCGGGCGCCTATTCGATCGAGGTGCTGTCGTCGAAGAAGGATATCCAGGGCAACCGCAAGGCGCTCGGCCTGAACTATGGCGACACCTGGCAGCAGACTATCCCGGCCGGCGACTATGTCGTCCTCCGCCACATGTCCGATCAAGGCCATGACAAGGAAATGCCGGTGACGGTCAAGGCCGGCGAACGGAGCGAGATTACGGTTCAGCCGTAATCGCCATCCATCCCTCACCAAAGGGCGGCCTCAAACCGAGCTCGAGCCGCCTTTTTTACAAAATAGGCAATGATGCCTCAGGCCGTGCCGAAAGCACTGGCGCCGTGGTCGGCGCGGCCGACCAGCTGGCGGAAACCGGCGAACAGCTCGCGGCCGAAACCGAACTCGTTGCCGATGAGATCGATGTCGGCCGTGCGGCGCAGCGCGAGCTCGGGCCCCGGCACCAGCACTTCCAGCGTGCCGGCATCGGCGTCGAGCCGGATGATGTCGCCGTCATGGATCCTGGCGATCGGCCCTTCCTCGACCGCTTCCGGCGTTACATGGATCGCCGCCGGCACCTTGCCGGAAGCGCCAGACATGCGCCCGTCCGTGACCAGCGCGACGCGCTGGCCACGATCCTGCAGGATGCCGAGCACGGTGGTCAGCTTGTGCAGTTCCGGCATGCCGTTTGCCTTCGGGCCCTGGAAGCGGATGACGGCGATGAAGTCGCCGGTCAGCGTGCCGGCCTTGAAGGCTTCGTTCAGTCCCTGCTGGCTGTCGAACACCTTGGCCGGCGCCTCGATGACGCGGCGTTCCGGCTTCACGGCGGACGTCTTGATGACGGCGTGGCCGAGATTGCCGGCGAGCACTTTCAGGCCGCCGGTCGGCTGGAAGGCCTTCTTGAACGGCGCCAGCACCTTCTCGTCGCCGCTCTGCAGCGGCGAGGCTTCACGCACGACGCCGCCATCTTCGCCGAGCCGGGCCTCGACCGCATAGGGCCTCAGGCCTTCGCCCCATACCGTCTGCACATCCTCATGCAGGATGCCTTCGTCGAGCAATTCGCGGATCAGGAAGCCGAGCCCGCCGGCGGCATGGAAATGGTTCACGTCGGCAAGCCCGTTCGGATAGACGCGCGCGAGAAGCGGCACCGCTTCCGACAGGTCGGAAATGTCCTGCCAGGTAAGCGTGATGCCGGCCGCCGCGGCCATGGCGATGAGATGGATGGTGTGGTTGGTAGAGCCGCCGGTGGCGTGCAGGCCGACGACGCCATTGACGAAAGAGCGCTCGTCGATCATGCGGCCTACCGGCGTGTAGGCGTTGCCGAGCGCGGTGATCTCCAGGGCTCGCCTGGTCGCCTCGCGCGTCAGCGCGTCGCGCAGCGGCGTGCCTGGATTGACGAAGGACGCGCCGGGCGTATGCAGGCCCATGATCTCCATCAGCATCTGGTTGGAATTGGCGGTGCCATAGAAGGTGCAGGTGCCCGGCCCGTGATAGGATTTGGACTCCGCTTCGAGCAGTTCTGCGCGTCCGGCCTTGCCCTCGGCATAGAGCTGGCGAACCTTGGCCTTCTCGTCATTGGGCAGGCCCGTCGTCATCGGCCCGGCCGGCACGAACACCGCCGGCAGATGGCCGAAGGTGAGAGCCGCGATCACAAGCCCCGGTACGATCTTGTCGCAGACGCCGAGATAGACGGCGGCGTCGAACATGTTGTGCGACAGGCCGATCGCCGCGGACATGGCGATCACGTCGCGCGAAAACAGCGAGAGCTCCATGCCGGGCTGTCCCTGGGTCACGCCATCGCACATGGCGGGCACGCCGCCGGCCACTTGCGCGATGCCGCCAACTTCCTTCGCGGCTTCCTTGATCAGCGCCGGAAACGTCTCGAACGGCTGATGCGCCGACAGCATGTCATTGTAGGAGGTGATGATGCCGAGGTTCGGCACCTTGTCGGCGCCGAGCGCCAGCTTTTCAGACGGGCTGCAGACGGCAAAGCCATGCGCGAGGTTGCCGCAAGACAGGACGCCCCGGTTGGCGGTGCGGCTGGACGCCTCGGCGATGCGGCCGAGATAGCGCTCGCGGCCGGCTTTCGAGCGTTGGCGGATGCGTTCCGTGATGGCTTCGATGTCGCGTCTGGCTGTCATGGTCGGTCCTTTCGAGCCCCGGAAGAACGTCCTCCACCGTCTGCCGGGACTACTTTGCGTGAAATCAGGGTGCCCAGAACACCTCTACCGGGGTGGGTGCCGCTTCCAGCACTTTGCGGATGGGCTTTTTCGCACCCGGTCCCATCGCACCGTCGAAGGCGGTGCGCTTGTCCTCGCCTTCTATATGCAGCGCGATGAAGCCGGCGTCGACGATCCGCGCCAGCGGCAGCGTCAACCGGGGTTCGCCGGCGCTTGCCGCGTGAACCGGCAGCACGATCCTTGATGAGGCCGGGTCGAGCAAATCGCCGAGATTCTCGGCGTCGGGAAAGAACGAGGCGGTGTGGCCGTCGCCGCCCATGCCGAGCACGACGACATCGAGGGGCCAGGGCAGAGCCTTCAGCGCCGCATCGTCGGCCGCCGCGGCGGTCTCGATGCTTGCCGCCTCATGGTAGAGCGGCACGAAGTGCGCGGCAGCCGCCTTGTTCTGCAGCAGGTTGGCCGCGACCAGCCCCGCATTCGAGCGCGGCGAGGAGGCCGGCACGAACCGTTCGTCGACCAGCGTCACCGTCACCTTGTTCCAGGCGATCGGAATGGCCGAAAGTGCTGCAAAGAACTTTGCCGGCGTGGTGCCGCCGGAAACGGCAAGCAGGGCCGTGCCGCGCTCGTCGATGGCCTTGGTCAGGCGCGCCGCGACATTGCCGGCAAGGGCTGCCGCCAGATCCTGGCGCCCGGCAAAGCCGTTCCAGTTATAGACGGGCTCGCTCAATTGCTTTCGTGCCATGTCCGCCCGTCGCGTTCGATCAGCGCAATCGAGGCCGAGGGACCCCATGTGCCGGCCGTATAGCCTTGCGCCTCCTGCCTGGCGCTTTCCCAGGCGTTCTGGATCGGGTCGATCCACTTCCATGCCGCCTCGACTTCGTCGCGGCGCATGAACAGCGTCTGGTTGCCGCGGATAACATCCATGATCAGCCGTTCATAGGCGTCCGGCGCGCGACCGTCGAAAGATGTTGCAAAGCTCATGTCGAGCGGAATCTGGCGCAGCCGCATGCCGCCCGGGCCTGGATCCTTGATCATGATGAACTGCTTGACGCCTTCGTCGGGCTGCAGCCGGATCACCAGTTGGTTGGCTGAGATCGGCCCGGCGCTGTCGCCGAAGATCGAATGCGGGATCGGCTTGAACTCGATGACGATTTCCGAAACGCGGGTCGCCAGCCTTTTGCCGGTCCGGAGATAGAACGGCACGCCGGCCCAGCGCCAATTGCCGATCTCGGCCTTGATGGCGACGAAGGTCTCGGTGGAGCTGTCTTTGCCGAGTTCCTCGACATAGCCTTTCACCGCGCCGCCTGCAGAGGCGCCGGCGCGGTACTGCCCGCGCACGGTGTGCTTGGGTGCCTCATTGCCGTTGATGCGCTTCAGCGCCCGCAGCACCTTCAGCTTCTCGTCGCGCACGGCATCGGCATCCATCGACGATGGCGCCTCCATGGCAACCAGGCAGAGCAACTGCAGCATGTGGTTCTGCACCATGTCGCGCAGCGCGCCGGCCTTGTCGTAGTAGGTGACGCGGTCTTCAAGACCGACGGTCTCGGCCACCGTGATCTGCACATGGTCGATATGGGCAGAATTCCAAAGCGGCTCATAGAGCGCGTTGGCAAAGCGCAGCGCCATCAGGTTCTGCACCGTCTCCTTTCCGAGATAGTGGTCGATGCGGAAGATCTGGCTTTCGTGGAAGTCGTCTCCAACCACGTCGTTGAGCTTGCGCGCCGAATCGAGGTCGCGGCCGATCGGCTTCTCCAGCACGATGCGTGAATTCGGCGTGATGAGATTGTGGGCTTTCAGCTGGTGCGAGATGTCGCCGAACAGCGCCGGCGCAACCGCCAGATAGAAAGCGCGAATGCGGTCGCTTTCGCCGATCGCCTTTTTCAGCTTGTCGAAGCCGGCACCCGTCGTCGCGTCGGCCGACACGTAGGACAGCCGGGCAAGGAATGTCTTGAGTTCCTCGGCGTCGATGTCGGCCGGCTTCACATGCTGGGAGATCGCCTGCTTGGCGAAAGCCTGGAATTCCTCGTCGCTCATTTTCGAGCGCGAGGTGCCGATGATGCGGGTCGGCTCGGAAAACTGGTGGTCGCGCTGGCGGTGGTAGAGCGAGGGAAGCAGCTTGCGTTCCGACAGGTCGCCGGTGCCGCCGAAAATGATGAAGTCGAAAGGATCGACGGGAATGATCTGGCTGGTCATGGTCTGTCCGCTTTGACGCCGCTCGCTGTGACGCGGCAGGATATAATCTAATCGATTTAAACTATCCAGTGCCATGGTGTCACATCGAGGCCAAATCACTGCATATTGATTCGCTCCAAATGTGCCTTGACACTGGCTGCCACCCGGAGGCTTTTCGTCAAGCGATGGTCCCGGGGCTTTCGCGCCTGCAACATAAAGCGGGAATGTGACGAAAGCTAATGCGTGTCGCCCAGAAGTGCGAAGCGGTTCTGGGAGACAGACACGCATCAAACAAAAAGGAAAATGCGCTTGCGAGGTGGGTCTTCAATGAGCGGAAAAAGCATGCGTCTGGAAAACAAGGTCGCCGTCATCACGGGTGCTGCGTCAGGTTTCGGCGAAGGCATGGCCAGGCGCTTTGCCGAAGAGGGCGCCAAGGTCGTCGTCGCCGACCTCAACGCCAAGGGCGCGGAGCGCGTTGCAGCAGAGATCGGCCAGGCCGCGATCTGGACCCAGACCGACGTTTCGCAGCGTTCCGAATTCGACGAGATGGTCTATGCCGCAAAAAGCGCCTTCGGCCGCATCGATATCATGGTCAACAATGCCGGCTACACCCATCGCAATGGCGACATGCTCGACGTCGACGAGGCGACCTTCGACCTGATCACTTCAGTCAACATGAAGGCGATCTATCACGCCGCACTTGCCGTGGTGCCGATCATGGAGCGGCAGGGCGGCGGCGTCATCCTGACCACGGCTTCGACCGCCGGTCTGCGGCCGCGGCCGGGGCTCACCTGGTACAATGCCTCAAAGGGCTGGGCGATCACCGCGACCAAGTCGATGGCGGTCGAACTCGCGCCCAAGAACATCCGCGTGAACTGCCTTTGCCCGGTCGCCGGCGAGACCGGCATGCTGGAGAAATTCATGGGCACTGACACGCCGGAGATCCGCGAGAAATTCCGTGCCTCGATACCGCTCGGCCGTCTGTCGACGCCGCTCGATATCGCCAACGCTGCGCTTTGGCTTGCGTCGGACGAAGCCGCCTTCATCACCGGTGTGGCGCTGGAGGTCGACGGCGGCCGCTGCATTTGAGCAATTCGGGAAGTACCTCGCTGTTCGCAATGCATGGCAGACAGAGCAACGTCGGCAAAAGTTCGCATCGGCGCGCCGGCCGGCCGAGGAACGAACAGTTCACGTCGTCACGCCGGACCCCAGTTTGACTTCTCGATCACCCGAAAGGCATAACGGGATCGTGGATAGTGTTGGCGGGTGATGAAGATCAGGCAGCAGAAAAGTCGCTATGATCTGGGATGGCGGCTGCGGCTTTACCTGGCCACGCGTGCGCGGGCGCGAAGCAAGGCAATTTTCATCGGCATTACCGGAAGCTCCGGCAAGACCACGGCGGGAAGCCTGCTTGGACACATCCTGGCCGGTCATGGTTCGGTCCATACACAGGTTCTGGCCAACACGATGAAACTGTTGGTCTCGACGCTATCCAGGCGAATGGGAAAGGGCGGCAAAACCGACTACGTCGTCTTCGAGGCTGCTGCATTCGGCCCGGATACAATGAAGCCCATGGCCGAATTGCTTCGCCCCAACGTGGCTGTTGTCACAATGGTCCGGCTGGAGCATCGCGCCAGTTTCAAGACTGTCGAAAACGTCGCACGAGAAAAAAGCGCCCTGGTCGCGGCGCTGGAGCCGGGCGGCTTCGCGATGCTCAATGCCGATGACCCACTTGTGATGGGCATGGCCTCGGCGAGCGATTGCCGTTCCGTCACATTCGGCACATCGGAGCAGGCGGATTATCGCGTCAGCGATATCGAGGCCTCCTATCCCAAGCCGTTGCGGTTCTCGCTCCACTGGCGCGGCGGTGTGCTCGATATCGAGACGTCGTTCCCCGGCGAGCATTTCTGGCTGCCGACTTCAGCGGCGGTGGCAACCGCTCTTGAGCTGGGCGTGCCTGCGCAGATGGTCAAGCACAGGATCGCGACGTTCCAGCCTCTGGAAAATCGCGGCCAGGTGCTCGTCCCCGCGGGTGGCCCCCACTTCATCGTGGATGCCGCAAAGGCGCCCTGGCATTCGCTGAGCCTTGCCTTCGACATGGTAGCCGGATCGACATTCGGGCGAAAACGTATCGTTCTTGGCCAGCTATCGGATTTTTCCGGCTCGAATAACAGATATGCCCAAGCCTACAGCAGCGCGCGCGAGATTGCAGACCAGGTGATTTATGCCGGCGATCATGCCCATCGCTCCAAGGCGAACCAGGCAGATCGCGACAGCGGCCGCTTCATCGAATTGCGCACGGCCAGGGAAGTGTCGGACTACATCGCCCAAACCGCGCAGCCTGACGAGTTGATCCTGCTCAAGAGCTCGTCCAATCTGCACCTCGAGCGTGTCGCTCTTGCCTGGACCCACGACGTCCAGTGCTGGGTTTCGGTATGCGGCAAAACCGAGGGATGCGAGCAATGCGGCCTCTATGAAGTGCCGTTTGAGCAGCACCGTGAGTTTGTGGCGCAGAGAAAATCGAAGCGCCGCAAGCACAGACTGCTGCGGCTCCTCGGTCGCTAGAACTCTTTGGCTCAAGCACGCCAGCGCCCGTTTGACTCTGGAACTTGGCACGACGCATATTAGGCTGGGCTAAAAGCTGGCGGGGTGTGAAACTGGAATCGCTGAAAATTCGCAAGGACTTGGGCTGGGCGCTGCGACGGCTGCAGGCGCGCTGGGTGCGGGCGCGTAACAAGGCGACGTTCATCGGCATTACCGGCAGCTCCGGTAAATCCACATCCACCAGCCTGCTTGCACACATACTGGGCGCCCAAGGCAAGGTGCATCTACAGGCCCAGGCCAATACAATGCCTGCGCTCATCCGAACGCTTTACAAGCGCCTGAGGAAGGCCGGCAAAGTCGATTACGTCGTTTTCGAAGCCGGCGCTTCCGACTTCGGCACGATCAGCGCCATGGCGCAGATGCTGAAGCCGAGTGTGGCGGTGGTTACGATGATCCGTCTGGAGCATTTCGGCAAGTTCAGGACTCTGGAAGCTGTGGCGGGAGAGAAGCGGGCGCTGGTCGAGGCACTCCAACCCGATGGACTTGCGGTTCTCAATTGCGATGACCCACTGGTGATCGGCATGGCGTCTGGCGCGAAATGCCGGATTGCGACCTTCGGCCAGTCCGGCGAGGCAGACTACCGCGTGAGTGACGTGCATGCCGCGTATCCGGAATTGCTGCGGTTCACCCTTCATTGGCGCGGTGGCAGCCTGAATATTCAAGCGCCTTTTCCCGGCGAGCAATTCTGGCTGCCGACTGCAGCGGCCATGGCCGCCGCCTTGGAACTTGGCGTCCCGCCAGAGCAAGTCGTAGCAAGAACGGCATCGTTTGCACCACTGCCCAACCGCTCTACGGTGCAAGAGGTATCCGCGGGTCCGAAATTCCTGGTCGATACGGCCAAAGCGCCCTGGCATTCGCTCAACATTGCTCTGGAGATGATTGCAAAGGCCAAGGCCGCTCGCAAGCGCATTGTGCTTGGGCAGATATCCGACTACGCCGGCTCGTCGAGGAAATACGGCAGTGCGTACAAGATCGCTCGCGAAATCGCCGATGAGGTCATCTACACGGGCGGCAATGCGCATCGCTCGCGCGCCAGCCAGGCCGACCGCGACAGCGGCCGGTTCATTGAGCTTCGCAGTCCCAAGGAAGTTTCGGATCACATCAAACAGACGGCAGTCCCAGGAGAACTGATTCTGCTGAAAAGTTCGTCCAACCTTCATCTGGAAAGGATCGCGCTCGCCTGGACGCACGATGTGAAATGCTGGACCCCGCTATGCGGCAGGTCAGAAAGCTGCCAAATGTGCGGCCTCTATGAGGTGCCGTTCGAGGAACACCGGGATTTCCTGGCGAAGCGCAAACTTGCTCGCAGGAGACACCGTTTCAGGTGGTTGCTCGGCGGCTGACCAGATCTGGCGGCTTGTGTCTCAAGCCCCGGTCTTGATGTAGCTCTTGTAGATCCAGCCGCGCTTGCCGTTGTAGACGATCTGGCACCATTTCTTGCAACTCACCACCTGCACCGACGACTTGGCGGGCACGGTGCCCATGGCGGCGGCGTTTTTCTGCGGACCGCTGCGCATTGTCACCGTCCTGAGGATGCGTCCGGTGCCGGCGGCAGCAGCCACCTTCTGTGGCTTGGCCTTGGCCTGGGTATCGTTCGTTGCGGCGGAAGATTGCTCGTCTGGAAGTTGCGGTTTTGGCGTCGGTATGGCGGCGGTTTCCGCGTCGTCGTCATTGGCGGGAGCAGCGACCTTTGACAACTGCGTCGTGGCGTCGCCCTGGGCCGCCGGTTCTTCGAATGCCGCGGCATCGGACGGTTTGGCGGCAGCCTGCTCGGTAGGCGCCTGATCGGATGGCGTCGCGGCAGGGTCGCTGTTGGATTGCGCCGCAGTCCAGCGCGGATCGTTGGCCGACAGCGGCGGCATCGCAGCCCCACCCACAGCGACCGTCGATGAAACCGCGTCGCCCTTGCGCGCGGCTTGTGGCGCCGCTACCGCTGCAGCCGTCGCTGCGACCGGGGCAATCTTGGTCGTCTTGACCGGAAAAGTCGGAACGTTCTGCTGTGTGCTGGCGATCGCTTGCCGGTCGTTGGCCGGCAATGCCAGCCAAAGCGCTATGCCTGCCACGCCAAGCAGCGCTGCGGTGCCGACCGCGGCGATCACCAGATGCGAATTCGTGCGCACCCCCTGCCAGAAGGAGGGCCGCATGTCATAACCGAATTGCATGGCGAAGCGCCGACGTTCCGGCGCGCCGAAACTGAAGGGCTCGTTCACTCTTGCCACCTCCAAAAGATGGGCCGGTGTTCTTTCGATCGGCGCCGGCAGCCCGGCATTCGATCGGCATCGGTCCCAACAACAAAGCGGGCAGGCCCGCAGAAATCCCCGTTCAATCGCCCAGAACCGGCATCCTTTGCCCTTGATTGTGGCATCAGTGCGCCTTCAGGGGAATTGTGCGCTCTTGTTAAGGATTCTGCAACGTCTCGCTGCGGCAACCAACAGCTCAATAGAATCAGCTCAGTACCAGCCCCGGCTGATATGAGATACTTTCCCTATATTCGGTCCCTCAGGGCAAACCAGTTCAGTGCGAGGAACAATAATGGCGTTCTAAAGCGCCGGCCACCTGGAAAAGCCGGGATGTTCAGGTCCTCGATCAGCTTCAGTCTGTCGCGGTTGCCGGCGACGGCCTGGGCATAGAGCTTGCCGAAGAAGTTCGACAGCATCACGCCGTGGCCGGAATAGCCTCCGGCCGAGATCACATTGGGCATCACCTCGCGCACGAACGGTTTCCTGGGCATGGTGATGCCGACATAGCCGCCCCAGCCATGGGTGATCTTGACATCGCTCAGCTCCGGATAAAGCTCGGCTATCTGCCGGCGGATATGGACATGGATGTCCTTCGGATTGTTGACGCCATAGACCTCGCGCCCGCCGAACAGCAGCCTTCCATCCCTGGATTTGCGGAAATAACGCACGACGAAACGCGAATCGTCGACCGCCTCGCCGCCCGGCAGCACTTTCGAATCGACGCCCAGCGGCACCGTCGCGCCGATGAAGGAACCGATGGGCATGATGTGCGCGGCACTCACCGGCTCGAGCGTGCCGCCATAGGCATTTACACCGATCAGGCATTTCTGGGCGGTGATGGTGCCTCTCGAAGTCGTCACCCTGACCTTGCCGCCGCTGGAGGTAACACCGGTCGATAGTGTCTGCTCGAACAGGTGCGCGCCGGCCGCTGCCGCGACCTTTGCCGTGCCGATCACCAGCTTCATCGGGTGGATGTGTCCGGTGCCGGTGTCGCGGGTGCCGCCGAAGTAGCGTGTGGAGCCCAGCCGTTCGGCCGTTTCCCTGGCATCCATGAAGGCGGTGTGCGGATAATTGAAGCGGCCCGCCATGATCTCGGCATGCGCCTTGTAGTCGTCGAGATAACGCGGCTTGTGCGCCACGGACAACTGGCCGGGCATATAGTCGATGTCGATCTGGTTAACGGCGGCGAATTCGAGCAGGTGCGCTTTCGCCTCCTCGGCAAGGTCGAACAGCGCCTTGGCGCGGGAGAAGCCGTATTCGGCCTCCATCTCTTCGGCCCAGGCGCGCTGGCCCGTGCCGAGCTGGCCGCCATTGCGCCCTGAAGCGCCGTCGCCGAAGCGATGCGCCTCGATCAGAACGACGTCGGCTCCCGCCTTGGCCAAATGAGCGGCCGCCGACAGCCCGGTGAAGCCACCGCCGACGACGACGACGTCGCAGCTGCGGTCGCCGTCCAGGGGAGGGTACTCAGGGCGTGGTCCGGCTGTGTCTTCGTACCAGGAGCGACCGGGGGAGATAGGTGATTGGTAAGGCATGGGGACACCAGCCAATGGTGAATGGTGAATGGCTGCGAGACGCACGTCGTCTGCTCTCATCCATCCAATATGAAACTACTCAGCATTCACTATTCACCATTCACACGACGAAGTCGCCGCTCACACGTTGAGCAACAGATACTCCCGCTCCCACGGGCTGATCACTTCCATGAAGGTCTCGAACTCCGCCCGCTTGATCGCTGCATAGGTTGCGGCAAAGGACTTGCCCAAAAGGGCGCACAGCTCCTCGTCGCCCTCAAACAGGTCGACGGCTTCGAGCAGGCCGCGCGGCAGGTCGATCTCATCGGCGTTTGCGGTGGTCAGCACCGGAGGCTCGGCCTTGATCTTGTTGGTGATGCCGATCAGCCCGCAGGCAAGTGAGGCCGCCAGCGCCAGATAGGGGTTGGCGTCGGAAGACGGGATGCGGTTTTCGACACGCCGCGCCGCCGGATCCGAGCGCGGCACGCGGAACGCCGTGGTGCGATTGTCATAGCCCCATTTGTTGTTGACCGGCGCCGAGGCCGACTGCGTCAGCCGGCGGTAGGAATTGACGTAGGGAGCAAACATCACCAGTGCGTTCGGCACATGCTTCTGCATGCCGCCGATGAAATGGAAGAAGTCGTCGGTTTCCGAGCCGTCCTTCGCCGAAAAGATGTTCAGCCCGATCTTCTTGTCGATGATCGACTGGTGGATGTGCATGGCAGAACCTGGCTGGCCCTGGATCGGCTTGGCCATGAAGGTGGCATAGATCTCATGCTTCAGCGCTGCCTCGCGAATGGTGCGTTTGAACATGAACACCTGGTCGGCGAGCTCGACCGGATCGCCGTGACGCAGATTGATCTCGAGCTGGCCGGCGCCTTCCTCGTGGATCAGCGTGTCGATCTCCAGGCCCTGGCTTTCGGAGAAATGGTAGATGTCGTCGATCAGTTCGTCGAACTCGTTGACGCCGGCGATCGAATAGCCGGCTCCGCCGCCGATTGGCCGCCCGGAACGCCCGACTGGTGGCGTCAATGGGTAATCCGGGTCGGGGTTCTTGCGCACCAGGTAGAATTCGATCTCGGGCGCCACCACCGGCTTCAGCCCGCGCTTGTCATAGGCTGCTACCACGCGCTTCAGGACGTTGCGCGGCGTGAACTCGACCGAACGGCCATCCTGATGGACGAGGTCGCAGATGACGGCGGCCGTCGGGTCTTCTTCCCACGGCACCACGGTCAACGTCGACAGATCCGGCATCAGCTTCAGGTCGCCATCATCTTCCGGATAGTGGAAACCGTTGCCGTCCTCGGGATAGCCGCCCGAAATCGTCGTCATGAACACTGCCGATGGCAGCGCCAGCGAGGTGTTGGAAGTGAATTTCTTCGACGGCATCATCTTGCCGCGCGCGACGCCAGCCTGATCAGGCGTGATGCATTCTATGTCTTCGATGCCGCGCCATTCCAGCCAGGCGCTGACTTCCTTCCAGTTCTTCACGCCGCGTTGATTTTTCACGAAGGCAGGCGTTCGGACGCGTCCTCCGCGGGTCGACGGACGGACTTCCTTTTTCGCAGGCGGCATCATTCACCAGTTTGGGTTGCAATTATCACAGTATAGCTGTTGCCGGTGATGGAAGGGAAGGGGAGCTGCCTGTCTTCGCCTTCCTGGTTGAAAATCGCGCCACGCAGATTAGGGTCAACCTCCCGCAGATCGAGCAGCAGAAGACACCGTATGCCAGGCAAATTGACCACGATCGGCTTCGACGCCGACGATACCCTATGGCAGAACGAACAGTTCTTCCGCCTGACCGAGAAGCATTTTGCAACCCTACTCGCCGACCATGGCGATGCCGAGCACATTTCGGCACGGCTGCTGGAGGCCGAGAAGCGCAACCTTGCCGTCTACGGCTTCGGCATCAAGGGCTTTACCTTGTCGATGATCGAGACGGCAATAGAAGTGACCGAGGGCCGTGTGCCGGGGTCGACCATTGCCGAAATCCTTGCCGCCGGCCGCGACATGCTGGGACATCCGGTCGAGGCTTTGCCGCATGCGCGTGAGACCGTGGAAAGGCTCGCCGGCGCCTACCATCTGGTGCTGATCACCAAGGGCGATCTGTTCGACCAGGAGCGCAAGCTGGCGGCGTCCGGCCTTGGCGACCTGTTCGATGCCGTCGAGATCGTCAGCGACAAGAGCGCCGCCACCTATGCCAGGATCTTTGGCCGCCACGGCAGCCCGCAGGACAGCATGATGGTCGGCAATTCGCTCAAGTCGGACGTGGTGCCGGCCATCGAGGCCGGGAGTTGGGGTGTGTATGTGCCGCACGAGCTGACCTGGGTGCTCGAACACGTCGAGCCGCCGGTCGAGGCACCGCGATTTCGCCAGATTGTCGATCTTGGCGAACTGCCGGCTTTGATCGAGAGCATCGGCAAGGAAGGCTGACCGCCCCGCACGCGTTCGGGCGGATTGCGATCAGCCGCGCCCGAGACTGATCAGCCGGTCGACCACCGGCTGCAGCCTTTCGGTGGTGATCGGCTTGGTTACCACCACATCGACCACGCTCGACAGACCCAGGCTGTCGGGCGTGCCGGTCTTGGTTGAAAGCAGGATCACCTTGGGGAGCGACCGCCCATATGTCCGCCGCAAGGCGTCGATGGCCGCCATCAGCGCGCGGCAGTCCTCGTTGTCGGGGCCGCCATCGAGAACGACGGCGCCCGGAATGAGGGTTCGCAATGTCTTGGCCGCCATTTCGGGCGACTCGGAGATCGGCTTCAGTCCGGACTTCTCGACGATCTTCGACACCACCACCCGGTTGATCGGCGATTTTCCAACGACCAGCACGTGGGAGAAATCCGTTGATATCTCGGAGTTCGCGTCCCTGCTTGACGAATTCAGATGTTTGGCGGTGTCAGTCTCGCGGTTCACAGGGCACATGGGCGGGGCGGGCACTCGGCGCTGCTTCAATGCAGGGTTGAAATCCGAGAGCCAATTGGCGTGAGATCGCCCGCCATGTCAAGCTGAAATGACGGACCTGCGAAATATAGCCGGAAATATTAAACCCCGGAGACAAGGTCTGTTTTGGAACTGTAGTTAAGTTTACGCTCAAAAGCGAAAGTCACCCGCGCTGAAAACCCGCGGGTGACGTTGAAATCGGCCAGTGAGCGGCGGGGCCCATAGGTTCCACAAGCACAAAGCTTCCGTAAGGGAAGATCAGCCGTGACTCTTCTGCGTGACGATCACCGGGATCAGCAGGTCGCCCCAATTGCCGTCGCCGCCATGATGCCGGGCCGAGCGCACCAGTTCCACCGAGACGCCGGCCTCCACTGCCTTCATCACCGATTGATTGAGCCGGTGCAGGTCGTTGGCCAGCATGCGGATGGTCGCCTGTTGGTCGACACTCATCGTGGTGGACTGCTCTTCTGCACGTTCCTTGACGCGGCTTATCGATGCCATTTTCTTCTCCCTTGCCCTTCGGGCGTTTCCTCTGTTGGTTATGTCGATCGGTTCATTCCGCTGCCGGCTTGAACTGGGCGTGCTCAGTCGATTCATGCATGGCGGCGGTCGAGGACTGGCCGCCGCTGATCGCCATTGAGACGGCGTCGAAATAGCCGGTGCCGACCTCGCGCTGGTGCTTGGTCGCGGTGTAGCCGTGGACTTCGGCCGCGAACTCGGCTTCCTGCAGCTCGGAATAGGCGGCCATCTGCCGCGCCTTGTAGCCGCGGGCCAGCTCGAACATGCCGAAGTTGAGCTGGTGGAACCCGGCCAACGTGATGAACTGGAACTTGTAGCCCATGGCGCCGAGCTCGCGCTGGAACTTGGCGATCGTCGCGTCGTCGAGGTTCTTCTTCCAGTTGAACGACGGCGAGCAATTATAGGCGAGCAGCTTGCCCGGATGATGCCTGCGCACGCCTTCGGCGAACTTCTTGGCCTGCGCCAGATCGGGCTTGGAGGTCTCGCACCAGACCAGGTCGGCATGCGGCGCATAGGCAACGGCGCGCGCTATGCACGGTTCGATGCCGTTCCTGACCTGGTAGAAGCCTTCAACCGTGCGGCCGGCATCGTAGTCGACGAAAGGCTGGTCGCGCTCGTCAATGTCGGAGGTCAGAAGCTTTGCCGCTTCCGCATCGGTGCGTGCCACGACTAGCGTCGGCGTGCCCATCACGTCGGCCGCCAGACGCGCCGCGTTGAGGTTGCGGATATGCGCGGCGGTCGGGATCAGCACTTTGCCGCCGAGATGGCCGCACTTCTTCTCAGAGGCCAGCTGGTCCTCATAGTGGACGCCGGCAGCGCCCGCCTCGATGAACGCCTTCATGATCTCGAAGGCGTTGAGCGGTCCGCCGAAGCCGGCCTCGGCATCGGCGACGATCGGCGCGAACCAGGTGTCGACCGACAGGCCGTTGCCTTCCGAGGTCTCGATCTGATCGGCGCGCTGCAGCGTGCGGTTGATGCGCTTGACCAGTTCGGGCGCCGCATTGGCGGGATAGAGCGACTGGTCCGGATACATGGCCGACGCGGTGTTGGCGTCGGCGGCGACCTGCCAGCCCGAGAGATAGATTGCCTTCAGCCCGGCACGCACCTGCTGCATCGCCTGGTTGCCCGACATGGCGCCGAGTGCATTGACGAAGTCTTCCTCGTGGATGAGCTTCCACAGCCGGTTGGCGCCCATTTCGGCAAGACTCTGGCGTATCTGGACCGACCCGCGCAGCCGCTTCACATCGTCCGGCGAATAGGCTCGTTCGATGCCGTCGAAGCGGCCTTCGGGCGCGGATGGGACAAGATTGTAAAAATCAGTCATTGGTCACTCCAGATCAATCGATGCCAGTGTCTTGAAACGCCGCGCCCTGGGATGGTGTGCGTCGTCTGTGTGTGACATCATTTACATTGCGCCGCGACGAGAGCGAGGAAAACCGCCATTTTCGGTAGAAAATAAGAGAAAACCTGTGTTGTGTTTGACTGCTTGCCGCTGTAAATCTGTCATGATTGTAAAAAGATGGTGCGCCGTTCATCGCTCGCAAGTCGTGTAAATTCCTGTCAAGGAAAGCCGATGGCCGACCAGAAGATATTCGCCGGGCCGCGCATCCGCCGCATCCGCATCGCCAAAGGCCTGACCCAGACGGCGATGGCCGAGGGGCTCGGCATCTCGCCGTCCTATCTCAACCTGATCGAGCGCAACCAGCGGCCGCTGACGGTGCAGCTGATCCTGAAGCTGGCCTCTGTCTACAAGGTCGACCCGCATGAATTGCAGGGTGAGGCGAGAGGGTCGATCTCGGCCTTGAAGGAAGTGTTCGGCGACCCGCTGCTTGCCGGTGAGCTGCCGGGCGACCAGGAACTGATCGAACTGGCCGAGGCCGCCCCCAATGCATCGGCTGCGATGATAAAACTGTTTCGCGCTTACCGCGAGCAGGCCGAGCGGCTGTCCGATCTCAACGAGCTTCTGGCGCGCGAGGGCCGCGCCACGGCGCTGTCCGGTGCGCGGCTGCCGATCGACGAAGTGCACGAGATTTTCGAGCGCCGGCCGAACCATTTTGCAGCACTGGAGGAGGAGGCCGAGGCCTTCACCTCGATGCTCGACCCCGGCGACGATCTGTTCGGCGCGCTGAAGGCGTGGCTGAAGCGCGAGTATGGCATCGTCGTCAAGGTGCTGCCGGTCGCCACCATGCCGAACTGGCGCCGCCGTTATGACCGTCATTCGCAGCGTCTTTTTCTATCGGAGCGGCTGTCGCCGTTCGACCAGTTGCGCGAAGTCGCCATGGAGGCCTGCCTGATCCGCATGACGGTCGCTGTCGCCGGCGAAATTCAGACGCTGAAGCTCGGTACGGACGAAGCCCGTCGGCTCGCCCGCTTCGAGTTCGGCCGCTACGCCGCCAATGCCTTGATGATGCCCTATCAGGCATTTCATGCCGCCGCCGTGCGGGCTCGTTACGACATCGATGTGCTGCGCTCGCGTTTCGGCGTCTCCTTCGAACAGGCGGCGAACCGCCTGACCATGCTGCAGCGTCCTGGCTTGTCCGGAGTGCCGTTCTTCATGCTCGAGGTCGACAATGCCGGCAACCGCTTCCGCAAGGCCGGCGGCCAGGGCTTTCCGCAAAGCCGCTTTGGCGGCGGCTGCCCGAAACTGCCGGTCCATGCCGCTTTCGCTTCGCCTGGCCAGATCCTGGTCGAGGCGGTGGAAATGCCCGACGGCGCCGAGTTCCTCTGCATCGCACGCACGCTCGAGGGGCCGCAGGGTTCGTTCTCCGAGCGTCCGCGCCGCACCGCGCTGCTGTTGGGCTGTGATATCGGCTTTCGCGACGAGACCGTCTATGGCGCCGGGCTGCCGGCAAAGGCCGGACAGGGCGCCGCCACGCCGGTCGGTCCCGCTTGCCGGCTGTGCGAACGCATCGGCTGCCTCGCCCGCGCCGAGCCGCCGGTGACCCGTCCGCTGGGCCTGGACGAGATGGTGACGGGCCTGAGCGCCTTCGATTTCCAGTGATGCTTCTCGGGCTGGAGGTCGCGGAAGACTGCAGCTGTTTGCTAAGCAATAGAGCGCGGCCCGAACCATCGCCGAACCAAATATTGATTAAGCATCGGCGCTGCGCTATCGAAGGTGAGCTGCAGGGCAGCCAAGGGGGGACGGCTTATGAACAGGAAAGCTTTGTGGCTTGGCGTGGCGCTTGCCCTTTTGGCGGGGCCTGTTCTGGCAGAAAAATCCTCGGAATTCTTCAAGGACTATCAACAGTATAGTGACGACGGCAAGGCATTCCTGGACAAGATCGATCCAAAGACCGGCGCGGTCGACCTTCCCGAAGGCATCCATCTCGATCTCAAGGACAAGTTCTATTTTCTGGGCAAGAAGGACGCGACGTCCGTCCTGACCGAGGCCTGGGGCAATCCGCCTGATACCGCGTCCGAAGCAATCGGCATGATCTTCCCGGCCAAGTACGAGCCCATCGCCGGCAACGGTTGGGGCATCGAATTGCGCTATGAAAAGATCGGCCATGTCGATGACGCCGACGCGGCATCCATCGACTACACCGAACTGCTGAGCAGCATGCAGGCGGACACATTGTCGGCCAACGATCAGCGGGTAAAGGACGGCTTTCCCCCGATCAAGCTGATCGGCTGGGCCTCGCCGCCGGTCTATGATTTCGTCCACAAGCGGCTGCACTGGGCCAAGGAACTGCAGTTCGGAGACGATACCGTCCACACGCTCAATTACGACGTCCGTTTCCTCGGCCGGGAAGGCGTCTTCGTGATGAGCTACATCGCTACGGTTGAACAATTGCCGGAGATCAAGCAGAGCCTGGACGAAGTGCTGGGCGTGGCGGACTTCAGCACCGGCAAGAAATACACCGATTTTCTGCCCGGCACCGACACGGTCGCCGCGGTTGGCATTGGCGGCCTCATCGCCGGAAAACTCGCGGCAAAGGCCGGCCTGATTGCGGTCGCGGTCATCGCCCTGAAAAAGTTCGGCATTCTGCTGCTGGTACCGTTGGCCGGTCTTTGGCGCTTTATCCGCGGCAACAAGGGCACGTCCTAGAAACGGCGGTGTTTGCCCGTATGGCTGCCGGTTGGCGGTGCGCCAAAGGGAATGCCGGGCTGGATCACGTCCGGCGGTAGCCTATGCGCTAGGCGAATACGGCACGTTTCTGTCGTCCATTGTGCATCATGCCGCCCCGAGATAGCCGACAGTGGCACCCCATGACCGATACCGCATCTTCTCCAATCGCCGCACCGCCGATCGTCTCGCCTCGCGAAGAGCGGGTCGGCTTGCTGCTGGTGTTCCTGTCGGCGCTGATGTGGAGCTTTGGCGGCACCATCGCCCGCTTCATCGACACCGCTGACAGTTGGACCGTGGTGTTCTGGCGATCGCTGTGGGCGGCTGTGTTCCTGATTTGCTTCATGGCCTGGCGCGACGGCTGGCGCGGCATGTTGCGGCTGTTTCGCGACATGGGCCTGCCCGGCCTTGCCGTGGCCGTCTGTTTCGCCACGGCGTCGACGTGCTTCGTTGTCGCGCTCGCCTACACCACCGTTGCCAATATCCTGTTGATGCAGGCCGGTGTGCCGCTGCTGGCGGCATTGCTTGCCTGGGTGCTGTTTCGCGAACGCGTCGCCATCGCGACCTGGGTGGCGATCGCCGCCGTCATCGCCGGCGTCGCCATCATGGTGTCGGAATCGCTCGACGGCGCCGTATCGCCCATCGGCGACGGGCTGTCGCTGCTGATCGCCGTCATGTTCTCGATCGCCACTGTCATCACCCGGCGCTTCGCCCATGTGCGCATGACGCCGGCGACGTGCCTCGGCACGATGCTGGCAGCGGCTTTCGCCGCATCGCAAGCCACGCAGTTTGCCACGTCGGCCCACGACATGGCTTTCCTGTTTGCCTTCGGCGTCATCAATCTCGGGCTGGGCCTTGCCTTCTTCGCCACCGGCGCGAGGCTGGTTCCGGCGGCGATCGCAGCACTCCTCGGCACGTTCGAGCCGATCCTCGGACCGATCTGGGTCTGGCTCGTTCATGGCGAGGTGCCCTCGGTGCGCACCATCATCGGCGGCGCGGTGGTGGTCGCCGCGCTGCTCGTCCATATCGCGCTTGAATTCAAGCGCCAGGCGAGGCCTGCACGGCCGGGGACCACCGGCCTGCCATCCCCTAATTGACCCGCCTTTCCCTTGGTTGAGCCCGTCTTCCCTAATTACGCCCGTCTTTCCCCAATTAGCGAAGCCGCACGCCCTATTGACCGAGCTTCCCCGCGCGGGCCATTGACAACCTTGCTGCGGCACGGGCAGGCTGGGGGCACGGCAACAACAAGACAGGCTTATCTTGCCAAGTGTCCCCGCCGGTCGGACCAAGACCGGACCACAGCGTCGTATCCCTGCCCGCGCCGCGGCGAAAGCCTCTGACTGCGTCAGCGCGCCCGCCATGCGGGCACACAGAGCCATGATCTGCCGCTTGTCGAACCGCCCGGATGGCGCCGGCAGTTCACGCTTATGGCTGCCCGGAAAGCTCAATACTCTGAAGCAAATGCCCAATCGCGCTCGAACAGCGACGACTTGGCGAAGGAACACTCATCAAAGGAGAACAGCATGATCCGCAAAGCGCTCTGGCTTTCGGCAACCTCGGCATTTCTGACGCTTTTCGCCGTCGGCGGCCATGCCGAGGATCGCGTCGTCAACGTCTTCAACTGGTCGGATTACATCGACAGTTCGATCATTGACGACTTCACCAAGGAGACCGGCATCAAGGTCGTCTACGACACCTTCGATTCCAATGAAATCCTCGAAACCAAGCTGCTTGCCGGCGGCAGCGGCTATGACGTCGTCGTGCCCAGCGGCAACTTCCTGGCCCGCCAGATCCAGGCCGGCGTGTTCCAGAAGCTCGACAAGTCGAAGCTGCCCAACATTTCCAACATGTGGGACACGGTTTCGGAGCGCACCGCCAAATACGATCCGGGCAACGAATATTCGATCAACTACATGTGGGGCACGGTCGGCATCGGCTACAACATCAAGAAGGTGAAGGCAGCACTCGGCACCGACAAGATCGACAGCTGGGATGTGTTCTTCAATCCCGACAGCCTGGCCAAGCTGAAGGACTGCGGCGTCTATGTGCTGGACTCGCCGGCCGACATCATCCCGGCGGCGCTCAAATATCTCGGCCTCGATCCGAACAGCACCTCACCTGACGACATCGCCAAGGCCGAGGAGACGTTGCTGAAGGTGCGGCCGTATATCCGCAAATTCCATTCGTCCGAATACATCAACGCGCTCGCCAACGGCGATATTTGCCTGGCGGTCGGCTGGTCGGGTGACGTCTTCCAGGCGCGCAACCGCGCGGTCGAGGCCAAGCAAGGCGTCGAGATCGGCTATTCCGTTCCCAAGGAAGGCGCCCAGATGTGGTTCGACCAGATGGCGATTCCCGCCGATGCGCCGCATGCCGCCGAGGCACTCGAATTTCTCAACTACATGATGAAGCCGGAAGTGATCGCCAAGTCGTCCAACTATGTGCTGTACGCCAACGGCAACAAGGCTTCGCAGCAGTTCGTCGACAAGGCGCTGCTGGATGATCCGGCGGTCTATCCGGACGCCGAGACCTTGAAAAAGCTCTATACGGTCCAGCCCTACGATCCCAAGACCCAGCGCCTGATCACGCGCAGCTGGACCAAGATCGTCACCGGCCAGTAAGCAATGCGACATGGTCCCGGCAGCCACCTGCCGGGACCATTCTTCTCTGGGCAAGAAGCAAAAAAATAGGACGGAGTGGGACATGAAATCGCTTGGCAGCATCCGCAGGGATTTCGCGCCATGGAACGACCCGAACGCCAAGCCATATATCCAATTCGAGAACGTCACCAAGAAGTTCGGTGACTTCACCGCCGTCAACAATCTGTCGCTGACCATTTTCGAGCGCGAGTTCTTCGCCCTGCTCGGCGCGTCGGGCTGCGGAAAGTCGACGTTGCTGCGGATGCTTGCCGGCTTCGAGGAGCCGACCGCCGGCCGTATCCTTCTCGACGGCCAGGACTTGCGCGGCATCCCGCCCTACCGCCGCCCGGTCAACATGATGTTCCAGTCCTATGCGCTGTTCCCGCATATGAGCGTGGAAAAGAACATTGCCTTCGGCCTCAAGCAGGAAGGCATGCCGGGACCGGATATCGAAAAGCGCGTCGCCGAGATGCTGAAGCTGGTGAAGCTAGAGCAGTTCGCCAAGCGCAAGCCGCACCAATTGTCGGGCGGCCAGCGCCAGCGCGTCGCGCTCGCCCGCTCGGTTGCCAAGCGGCCAAAAGTCTTGCTGCTCGATGAGCCGCTCGGCGCGCTTGACAAGAAGCTGCGCGAGGAAACGCAGTTCGAGCTGATGGACCTGCAGCAAAATCTCGGCCTTACCTTCGTCGTCGTTACCCACGACCAGGAAGAGGCGATGACCATGGCCGACCGCATCGCCATCATCGACAAGGGCGAGGTGATGCAGGTGGCGACGCCGGCGGAAGTCTATGAAGCCCCCAGTTCGCGCTTCGTTGCCCACTTCGTCGGCAATGTGAACATGTTCGAGGGCAAGGTCGCCGAGCGTGCGGCAAACACCACGCGCATCACCGGCGCGACAGGGGCCCAGATCGTCGTCGAAAACAGCACCGATACAAAGGCCGGTTCCGACATCGTCTTCGCCATCAGGCCGGAGAAGATCAAGGTGTCGTCGACGAAACCGGCCGACGCCGTCAATGCGCTTGAGGGCGAGGTCTACGACGTTGCCTATCTCGGCGACATGACCGTCTACCACATCAGGCTGGATGACGGGCAGATCATCAGGGCAAGCGCGCTCAACGCTGCACGCGTCACCGATGATCCGCTGACCTGGAACGACCGCGCCTGGGTCTCCTTCCGGCCGGATGCCGGCGTCGTGCTGACACGGTAGGGGGAGGCCATGTCCAACATCGCCATCACCGGCACCGGCCCATCGACAGCGGCCAAACCGTTTCTGACACGGCTCGGCGCCGGCTTCGTCAGCCGGCTCGTCATCATCGTGCCTTATCTCTGGCTGCTGTTCTTCTTCTTCATCCCGTTCATCATCGTCTTCAAGATTTCGCTGTCGCAGTCGGCGATCGCCATGCCGCCCTACACGCCGGCGCTCGATTTCAGGGACGGCATGTCCGGGTTCTTTGTCCGCTTCCGCGAACTCAGCTTCGACAATTATGTCTGGCTAACGCAGGACGCGCTTTACTTCAAAGCCTACGTGACCAGCGTTATCATCGCTGCAGTCTCGACGATCCTGACCTTGCTCGTCGGCTTCCCGATCGCCTACGGCATGGCCCGCGCGCCGGCGACGATCCGTCCGACCTTGCTGATGCTGGTAATCCTGCCGTTCTGGACGTCGTTCCTGATCCGCGTCTATGCCTGGATCGGCATCCTCAAGCCCGAGGGTCTGCTCAATCAGCTGCTGTTGTCGCTGCACATCATCAATCAGCCACTGATCATCCTCAACACTTACACGGCGATCTTCATCGGCATCGTCTATTCCTACCTGCCATTCATGGTGCTGCCGCTCTATTCCTCGCTGGAAAAGATGGATTATTCGCTGATCGAGGCGGCAAAGGATCTCGGCTGCCCGCCGACATCAGCCTTCTGGAAGATCACCTTCCCGCTGTCGCTGCCCGGGGTCATCGCCGGCTGCCTGCTGGTGTTCATTCCAGCGGTTGGCGAGTTCGTCATTCCCGATCTGCTCGGCGGCTCGCAGACGCTGATGATCGGCAAGACCTTGTGGAATGAATTCTTCGCCAACCGTGACTGGCCGGTGTCGTCGGCCGTCGCCGTCATCCTGCTGCTGCTCCTGATCGTGCCGATCATGCTCTTCCAGCAGGCCCAGGCACGCGCCCAGGAGCAGGACAAATGAACGCCACCTGGAGCCGCTTCAACGTCACCTCGGTCGTGCTGGGCTTTGCCTTTCTCTATCTGCCGATCGTGCTGCTCATCGTCTTCTCCTTCAACGAGTCGAAGCTGGTCACCGTCTGGGGCGGCTTCTCGACCAAATGGTATGCCTCGCTGTTCCACAATCAGGGGCTGATGGACGCCACCTGGGTGACCGCGCGTGTGGGTGTCATCTCCGCCACTGTGGCAACCGTGCTCGGCACGCTGGCGGCACTGACCTTGACCCGCTACACCCGCTTCCGCGGCCGCATCCTGTTTTCCGGCATGGTGTTTGCGCCGCTGGTCATGCCGGAAGTCATCACCGGCCTGTCGCTGCTGCTGCTGTTCGTTGCCGTCGGTCTCGACCGTGGCTTCCTGACCGTGACGCTTGCTCACATCACCTTGACCATGTGCTTCGTGGCCGTCGTCGTGCAGTCGCGCCTGGTGTCGTTCGATCGTTCGCTGGAAGAAGCTGCCTTGGACCTCGGCGCAACGCCGGTAAAGACCTTCTTTCAGATCACGCTGCCGGTCATCATGCCGGCCATCGTCTCCGGCTGGATGCTGGCCTTCACCCTGTCGCTTGACGACCTGGTCATCGCCTCCTTCACCTCCGGGCCTGGCGCCACCACGCTGCCGATGAAGATCTACAGCCAGGTGCGGCTCGGCGTGACGCCGGAAATCAACGCCGCCTGCACCATCCTGATCGCCGTCGTGGCGGTAGGCGTCATCATCGCTTCGGTCGCCAACAAGCGGCGTGAGGTGCAACGCCAGCTCGACGAACAGGCCGCGCAGCGCGGTTGATTGCGTCAAACGAGGGATAGGGCGATCCCGGTAAGGGTCCGCCTATTCGCCTGAGACGCCGCGGCTGATCGGCGAGATGAACGGCGTGCTCCAGGTGCCGCCGACGAAGAATGACGACTGGTTGGATCCCTGCTGGCCATTGACCGGTGCCGCTGCCGGGTCGGCCTGAGTGACACCCCCCGAAAGCGCCAATCCGCGTCCGCCGTAAGAGGCGATGCCGGACAGCCAGACCTTGTATTTCGCCGAATTGGCCTCGGCCTTGTCCAGCCTTGCCACACCCTTCGAGATGGTGGCCTTGAGCTCGGCGCCGTCCATCGGCAGTGTCCCGTCCGAGACGTCGTCGAGCGCGAAGAAGCCGCCCTGTTCCGTGTGCTTCAGAAATGCCGGCAAATTGAGCCCGCTCAGCGCGCCCGGCCCGAACGTCGCAGAGACCGAGCCGTCCGCGTTCTCGAAGATCGAGTCCCAGGATTTGCCCGGCCCTTTGAGAATGACCGAGACAGTGCCGGTGCTGGCCGGCACCAGCCGCGTCATTCCGGCCGCGGTGCCGAAAGCGGCGCCGTCAATGTCGGAGGCGAGCAGCCGGATCTCGACCTGCGAGCCCTCCGGTTTGCGGTCGAAACGCAGGCTACTTTGCACGTTGCCGCCAAAGGCCGACGCATCGGAGATATCGAAGACGGCAAGCCCGTTCTTCACCTGCGCCGTAGCGGCGACGTCGGCAAGCTGGATTGCGCCGGCCGAGGCATGTGCCGCTGACAGCCTCAGATCGAGATTGATCCGGTCGGCGAAGCTGGTGTCGATTTCGCCGGGACCGGTCTCGCCGGTCGGCGCCAGCGGCGTGAAGGCCGAAAACAGCGACCTGAGGTCGAGCGTATCGAAGGCGAGTGTGCCTGATATCACCGGCAAGGCGTCGCCGAACGAAAAATCCAGCGCCCCCATTCCCGGGTTGTTGTCGAGCGTCACCGCGGTGTTTTCGAATTTGACGCGGCCGGCGGTCGCCGTGATCTTGCTCGAAACCGAGACCGAACCGATCGCCGTACCAGGAGCAATGCCGGCCTGCGACCATTCCAGCACGCGCCGCAGCGAGGGCGCGGCGAATTTCGCCTGGCCATCGAAATAGGCGTTTTGCGACATGCTGGCCGTGCCGTCGAACGAGAAGCTGGCCGGCGCTGCCTTGAACGAAAACGTGACCGGTGCGGCGCCGCCGGCAAACAGCACCAGCGGCTTGGGCGAGGCGGCATCGACGGTGACGCTCTCGCCGCGCCAGATTCCGGTCGCCGACAAGGTCGCGTTGCTGTTCATCGCTGCCCAGCTCGCCTGGCCGGACAGGCTGGTCAGCAATTCGACGTCCTTGCCGCCGACGGAGGCGACCATACGGCCGTCCCTGAATTCCACGGTGCCGAACGGATCGGCGGGCAGCTTGCTCAGATCCGGCTTCGTCGGATCGGCGTTGACCACGCCGCGCGCCGTGTCGATGGAGCGGGTGATGCGTCCGCCCGTTGGTATGGCGGGCAGGAATATGCCGTTTGCGGCGCGCTGGACCCGGATCGTCGGCCGCACCAGCCGCGCCGTCGAAAACACCACATCGCCCTGCAGCGCCGCCATGGCCGAAAGGTCGACCTCGACCCGTTCGGCCTCGATCACCGGCGGCGCGTCGGTCTCGGTCCACTGCGACAGCGTGACGTCGCTCAATATGGCGCGGAACTTCGGCCACACCTCGATGCGCGGCGAACCGGCGATGGTGACCCTGAATCCGCTCCACGCGCTCATCTCCCAGGCAATGCGATCGCGCACGATCCGGGTCGAGGCAATCAGCGGCAGAGCGGCGACGACCAGCGCGATGACGAGCACGGCAACGCCGATCGCCCATATTCCGCGCCGGATCAAAGGTGATGGCATATTGCCCCGGTTGCTTTCATTCCGATAAAAATCGCCTGACGGGTGTAACCGCCAGTTGTCACCACGCCTTCCAGTCGTCACTACGACTTAGGGCTGAGGCATTTCAAGTCTTTATGGCCCGGCGATGGCAATTGCGCACACATGGCCGAGTTTAGCGGAACAAAATCTTGCTCTGCCGCACGGTGGTAGGCATAAGCGATGCAGCTTCAGCCTGCTACGAGGCGCGGCGTTTTTGGGACAGCGCGCCTGTAAAGCTGAGGCTAGTGCATGTCGCCCGGAAGAGTGCAGCGGTTCCGGGACAACGACGTGCATCAAAACAAAAGCATATCTATCTTGCGACGCGACGGGCTTCAAGGAGGATCGATAATGGCTGCCGAAGCACCGCTCTGGACCCCGACGCAAGACCAGATCGACGCAGCACCACTGACCGCGTTCATGAAGGCAGCAGCGGCCAAAAGCGGCACATCCTTCGCCTCCTACGCCGAACTGCACCGCTGGTCGGTCGAGGATCGCGAGGGCTTCTGGAGCCTGCTGTGGGACTTTTGCGGCATTGTCGGCGACAAAGGGACCGATGCGGGCGAGCCCGTGCTCGTCGATGGCGACAAGATGCCCGGCGCATCGTTCTTTCCCGAAGCGACACTGAACTTCGCCGAGAACCTGCTGAAGAAGACCGGTTCCGGTGACGCGATCGTCTTTCGCGGCGAGGACAAGATCGAGCGGCGGCTGTCGTGGAGCGAACTGCACCAGCTGACCTCGCGCTTTCAGCAGCTTTTCCTGTCGCTCAAGGTGAAAAAGGGCGACCGCATCGCGGCGATGATGCCCAACATGCCGGAAACCGTCGCCGCCATGCTGGCGGCCGCCTCCATCGGCGCGGTCTGGTCGTCCTGTTCCCCCGATTTCGGCGAGCAGGGCGTGCTCGACCGTTTCGGCCAGATCGAGCCGGTCATATTCATTGCGCCGGACGGCTATTGGTACAATGGCAAGGCAATCGAGGTAGCCGACAAGATCGCTGCCGTTGCGGCGAAGCTCGAAACCGTCCGCAAGGTCCTGATCGTCGACTATCTCGGTACCTCGCGCGATATCGCAGCGATCATCGACAAGGCCGTGGCGCTCGAAGAGGCGCTGTTACCCTTTACCGCCAAAGCGGTCACGTTCGAGCGGCTGCCGTTCGCGCATCCGCTCTACATCCTGTTCTCGTCAGGTACCACCGGCATTCCCAAATGCATCGTCCATTCGGCCGGCGGCACGCTGGTCCAGCATGTCAAGGAACACCGGCTGCATGCCGGACTCATCGAAGGCGACCGCTTCTTCTACTTCACCACCTGCGGCTGGATGATGTGGAACTGGCTGGTGTCGGGCCTGGCCTCGGGCGCCACGCTGCTGCTCTATGACGGCTCGCCCTTCCACACCGACGGCAATGTGCTGTTCAGCTTCGCAGATGCCGAGAAGATGACCTTTTTCGGCACCTCGGCCAAATTCATCGATTCCGTACGCAAGGCCGGGCTCAAGCCGATCCGCAGCCATGATCTGTCGAGTGTGCGGGCTATTTCCTCCACCGGCTCACCGTTGTCGCCGGAGGATTTCCGCTTCGTCTATGACGGCATCAAGAAGGACGTACATCTCGCCTCGGTTTCCGGCGGCACCGACATCGTCTCCTGTTTCGTGCTCGGCGTACCGACGCAACCGGTCTGGACCGGCGAGATCCAGGGTCCCGGCCTCGGCCTTGCCGTCGATGTATGGGACGATGACGGCAAGCCGATCCGCGAGCAAAAGGGTGAGCTGGTCTGCACAAAAGCGTTCCCGTCGATGCCGATCGGCTTCTGGAACGATCCTGAGGGCAAGAAATACCAGGCCGCCTATTTCGAGCGCTTCGACAATGTTTGGTGCCACGGCGACTTCGCCGAATGGACCGCGCATGGCGGCATGATCATCCACGGCCGTTCCGACGCGACGCTCAATCCGGGCGGTGTGCGCATCGGCACGGCGGAGATCTACAATCAGGTCGAACAGATGCCGGAGATCCTTGAGGCGCTGTGCATCGGTCAGGATTTCGACAATGACGTCCGCGTCGTGCTGTTCGTGCGGCTGGCCGCCGGCGTGACGCTGGACGAGGATCTGGAAAAGCGCATTCGTTCCAAGATCCGCAGCGGCGCCAGCCCGCGCCACGTGCCGGCAAGGATCGTCGCCGTCAGCGACATTCCGCGCACCAAATCGGGCAAGATCACCGAGCTTGCAGTGCGCGACGTGGTGCATGGCCGCGCCATCAAGAACAAGGAAGCGTTGGCCAATCCAGAGGCGCTGGAGCTGTTCAGGAACCTGCCGCAGCTGGCTGAGTGACGCGGCCGGGATGGTTAACCAGATATGTCGGTCGAATTTACCTAGATTTCATGAGTGGTACACATTCGTAAATTTTTTGGACGGCCGGTAAGGAGTTGTTAAGGCCCGGCGTCGATAGTCGCACGTAACTTGAGGGAGAAATCCCGTTCCTCGTCCCCTGAGGATCAGATTCGCTCAAGCCCCCGTTGTGACAGCAAATCCCATTTAAGGCGTCCTGTTGGACGCCTTTTCTTTGTCCGGGATTCTCGCCCGGGAATGGCCGGCCCTATTCGGCCAGCACCCGCGTCGACGGGAAGGCGACCTCGACCAGCGTCCCTTCGCCCGGCGTCGAGGTGATGGTGAAGCGGGCGCGGTTGGCTTCCACCATCGCCTTGGTCAGCGGCAGGCCGAGACCGGTGCCGTCGCCACGCCCGCGCTTCAGCGCATTGATCTGCTTGAACGGCTTCAGCGCCTGCTCGATCTCGGCATGGCTCATGCCAATGCCGGTATCGCGCACCCGCATGACAACGTCGCCGGAGGTTTCATAGGCGGTCGACACGATCACCTGTCCGCCGGCTTGCGTATAGCGAATGGCATTGGACAGGATGTTGAGCGCGATCTGGCGCACGCTTCTGAGGTCGGCGACCACTTCGGGCAGTCGCGAGGCGAAGCTGGAGCGAATGATGACACGCTCGCGGTTGGCCTGCGGCTGCATCATCGCCACCGTCTCGGCCAGCGTATCGTTGAGCGACACCGCCTCGTAGTCCATTTCCTGCTGGCCGGCCTCGATCTTCGAAATGTCGAGGAGGTCATTGACGAGATCGAGCACATGGTTGCCCGAGCGGTTGATGTCTCTGAGATAGTCGCGGTAGCGGTCATTGGCTACCGGGCCGAACTTCTCGTCCACCATCAGCTCGGAAAAGCCGATAATGGCGTTGAGCGGCGTGCGGATCTCGTGGCTGATGCGGGCGAGGAAATCGGTCTTCTGCGAGGAGGCGCGCTCGGCCACCGCGCGCGCCTGGGTCAGATCCTCTTCGGCCCGCTTCCACTGCGTGATGTCGCGCACCACGGCGCAGAAGCCGCTGTCATTGGGCAGCCTGCCGATGGTCATGAACAGCGGGATGAAGCGCCCTTGCGCCTCGCGCCCGATCACCTCGCGGCCATCGTTCATCACACTCGCCACGCCGGGCTCGGACAGGCCGTTCAGATAGTCGCGCGCCGCGCGCTGGCTTTCGATGGCAAACAGCGAGGCGAACGGTTTACCGGTGACGTCGTCGCTGTCGAAGCCGAACAGCGCCTCGGCCGGCCGGCTGATCGAGCGGATGTCGCCGTCGCGGCCGATCAACACCACACCATCGGTCGCGGTGTCGATGATGGTGCGCATCTCGGCAATGCGCGCTTTGAGTTCGGAGACATCGGGCTGCGTCTGCTCCTCGGCTGCGAGATGCGCAACCATCGGCGGCTCGTTATCGCCGGTACGTCGCACCACCAGCATCAGCGCCTTGCCGGCGCGCCACGGCACCGAACGCAAAATGGCTTCGATCGGAAATTCCTGGCCCTCGCGCGTCTTCAGTTTGAGTGTGTGGTCGCTTTCGCCGGCCATTTCTGAATAGGGATCGGCAAACAGCGCGTCGAGCCCGCCGGCGTCGCTCAGGTCCTCAAGCGTGTCATAGCCGGTCAGGCCGAGGAATTCCTCATTGGCGTAATGAAGCTCGTCGCCCGAATGGATGAGCAGCGGCACCGGCAGCTTGCCGAGGATCGACGTGTCAGGGGCCTTGTGTTCATCTCCGGCCGAGAATGCCGAAGGCATGAACCCCTCAAGCTTGAGCGGCGGCACTTTCAGGCGCTGTGGTTCTGCCGGCACTGTGTCCGCATCGCCGGCCTTGTCCCCGTCTTCCACGGCGGAATCGGTCGCCTCGTCGGACGGCGCCCAATCCTCATTGTCCTCGGCATCGCGGAAGTCGGCCGACGTCATGCTGTCGTCTTCACCGGCATTGGCCGGCGTCTCGGCAACAACCGGCTGTGGCTCTGCGGCCTCGACGATCTCTTGGGCTTGCGTATCATCCGGTTCGGAAGCCGGCGCAAGTTCGTCGTTGGACGACGTTGCTTCCGTACTGTCTTCGGTGACGGAGCCTGGTTCGGGATCGGCATAGTCGAGCAGGGAGCGCGACACTGTCGGCGCCTTCGCCTCGCCTGCTTCGCTGTCCGCAAGGCCGTCGTCCGGCTGCTCGCCGTCAAGCCGCGTCAGGTCCTTTTCGTCCTCGGCATCGCTTTCCGGCGGTTCGGCCTCAGCCGTTTCGCTTTCGGGTGCGGTTGCCGATGGTTCAGCCACGGCAGCCGGGCGGGCTTCGCCCGGACTCGAGACCTCGGCGGGCCGCCGGGCTGGCGCGGCTGTTTCAGCCTGGTTCGCCTCGACATGATCCGGCTTGGGCTCATCTGCCTTGGCCTGGTCTGGCGTTACCTGATCCGGATTGGCCGGTTCGGCCTGCTTGGCAGTCTCCGGCTGCTCCGGCGGGGGATTGTCCTTCTTCAGCCGCTCGCCGATTTCGCGGAAAGCGCTGCGCTCCAGCGTCGACAGGCCCCTCTCGCTTGTCGGCTGCTTGTCGTTGGCGGGCTGCCGATGCTCGGCCAGCCGGATGACCTTGTCGGCAAAACGACGTTCCTGCTTCGGCACGATGGTCAGTGCCGGCACTTCGCCCTCGAACGGATCGGCCGCCTTGGGAGCTTCCGCCACGGGCTGTTCCGGGGCCGGCTCGGCTGCTGCCGCTGGCGCGCCATTGGGGACCAGCGCCATGCCGATTGCTTCCGGATCGACCACCGCATCGCCGGCGCGGGCGACGCCGAAACCACGAAAACCTTCGAAGGCGCGGCTGCGGCCATAGACAGGCAGTGCTGCCAGATCGACCGGTATCTTCAGGTCGGAGCCGGCAACCGGCCACAGTACCGAGCGGCCCGACCAGGTGTCGCGCCGTTCAAGCAGGCCCGCGATCTCGCCCGAGGCGTCGAGGCCGAAAATTGTCGCGACGTCCTTGAAGCGGCGGCCGATCACGTCGGCGGCGGCTTTGCCGACAATGTCGCCGAATTCCGGCGACAGCGCGCTGAACTTGCCCTCGGCGTCGGTGCGCCAGACGAAGCGCAGCGGCGGCGCCGAGCGGTCGATCTCACGTTTGGCGGGAGGCGCAGCCGGTGGGGCTGCGTCAGACGGCAGGGCGGGCGCAGCGGCACTGCTGTCCAACTGCGCACTCTCGGCCGGGGAAACAGAGTCCGGCTCGGCCTGCGCCGGACTGTCCGGCTCGCCCGCCTGCGGCTCTTCGCCGGCATGGAAGTACCAATGATCATGTTGCGCCGGCGCGCTGTCATTCGCCGCCTGCTCGCGGCAGGTCGTCTGCTCGCGATGGTCCGCCTTTGTATCGGTTGACGCCGAAGCATCATGCTTGGTGGCAGCCGGACCTGTCTCCCCGACATCAGGTGCGGCCGCGAGTGGGGCGCCCTGATTCCCGCTTGCGGTGGGGTGGTCAGCCACCGCATCCACCGTTACCGCGTTCTCCGCGGCGGCTTGCGCCGGGCCATCGTCGACCTGCGCTGCAGCAGGTTCGGCATCCAGCTCGCCGACAGGATTTTCCTCACCGAGCTGATCCTCGTCGATGACCACCAGCAGATGCCTGGACTCGGTCAGGCGCGCGAAGCCGGCCGGATAGGACGTGGCGCCGCCGGGGACCAGCCGCTTGACGATGCGGTCGTCCTGGCTCGCCACGTCGGCGACAAGCGCGGCCAGCGTCTCAGGCCGGATGGCGAGCGCGCCAAAGCCATCCGAAGCCGCCTCGACAGTGCCGGCGGCGTCGACAAAGGCGATGAAATGGCCGTCTTCGGTAAAGCCGCTGATCGCGCGGGCCGCAATGTCGGCAGCACTGCGCGAGCCGGCCTGCGCTGCCGGCACCACCAGCATGATGGCGCTTTCGCCGTCCGGCATAGTCACCGCACTGGCCAGGAAGCCGACGGCGCGGCTGGTGATGCCGGTCGCCAGCCGTACCGTAATGGCGCGGTCGCTGCCGATCTGCGGGAAGCCCGCGGTCGCCATGATCTGACGCCTGGCGATCAGCGGCAGCTGTGCCGAGGCGCCGATGATGGCCTCGATGTCGGGATAGCCGAACACCGCAGCGCCCGGGCCGTTGGCCCAGATCACCTGTTCGAGGTCGGCCGACAGAATCGCGATCGCGTCGCCGGCGGCGAAGCGCTGGCGAACCGCATCAAGCACGGCGACATCGAGGAAAGAGTAGTTCTCGGAAGGCATGCGCTTGGCGGACCCTTTCGGTGAAACCTCTTGGCGAACCCCTCTTGGCGAACCTACAAGGCGGGCAATTTGCAGTTAACGCTTTGTTAATAAAAGCCCGCGCGGCGAAGGTCCACAAGCCATGGCGGGAAGCAGGTGGAATCTCTGGCCACTTGGTTAACAGCCTCTCGGAATGTCCCTGGATAACCTCTTGGGTGACGCATGGGAAGAAATTTATGGTGCACTGCAACAAAGATATTGCATCGCACAAAAAAACCGCTATATTGCCATCATACATGAACGAGACGGTTTTTTGTCAAAGCCGCTACCCCGAAAGGATGGAAAATGACCAAGGCCAAGACCGCTGAGACCATCGAAAACGTCGAATTCCCGAGCTTCGACGCTTCCAAGGCAACCGATCAGATCCGCGCTTTCGCCGAAAAGGGCGTCGAGCAGTCGAAGGAAGCCTACTCCAAGCTGAAGACCGGCGCCGAAGAGACCCAGAAAGTCCTGGAATCGACCTTCGAGACTGCCAAGACCGTTTCCAGCGACCTGTCGCTCAAGACCATCGCCGCTCTGCGCGCCAATGCCGAAGCCGGCTTCTCGCATCTCGAGGCCCTCATCGGCGCCAAGTCGCTGTCGGAAGTGGTCGAACTGCAGACCGCCTTCCTGCGCAAGCGCGTCGAGACCACGGTCGAGCAGGCCAAGGACTTCCAGGCTGTTGCTTCGAAGGCTGCCGAAGACGTCTCCAAGCCGGTCAAGACCGCTTTCGAGAAGGCCCTGAAGGACATCAAAGCCGCCTAATAATTGCGCACAACTCTGCGATGCATCAAAACGTCGCATTTCGTCAGACAAATAGGTGTGCGATAGAGTTGTCCAAATGAATACCCGGCGAGTGGAACCTCCTCCCTCTGCTCTCCGGGGTGACCAGCCAGCACCTCCTCCCGCTGGCTCGCAACAGGAAAAGGCCGGCACCTCCTCCCGCCGGCCTTTTTCTTTTGCCGAAGAAACGGGCGTCTGTTGGCAGACCGGCTTTGCCTTATCAAAGGCCTTGAATTAGTCTCTGATAGACCGTATTGGACGCATCGCCGAACGACAGAGCGGATCTCGGAGAAAGAATTTTCACCACGATCTGGCTCAGGCGAACGTGCCGTTGTAGCTCAGATGGTTAGAGCGCCGGATTGTGGATCCGGAGGTCGCTGGTTCGATCCCAGCCAACGGTACCATCGAATTCCCGCTAAAGTATTGATTGCCGATCCCGACGATCCACCAGAGATCAAGACCTGTATGCGCTGTCGGCAGGGCAGGAAGACCCTGACTGCACACACACCGCGGTGCGGATACACGCGCCGCAGCTTAGGTTTCATCTTACTCCAGCGGTTCGTCGGTCGGCCGAGGCGTCGTGCCTGCCTGACGAGGACGGCCGGCATTGCGATTTGCAACGCGGCTGTCGAGCGGCGATCTGGACGCTTCCTGGGCGCCAGCGGTCTTGGGCGCCGTCGGCTTGGCGCCGGAATCGCTGTCTTCAGCATCGCGACGGGGATGTGGCAGGCCGGCGGCCTCAGGCGATCTGACCGAAGGTGTGGCGGCCGGATTTGTCGACACGGGTTTGTCCTTGGCCATTTTCAACTCTCGCCTTTTCAGCATGCAGACGGCCGGACAACAAAGTCGGGCCATTGGACAGAACGGTCAGCCGTGCGGGCGCATCACGACTTTGATGCAGCCGTCCTCCTTGTCGCGGAAGGTTTTGTGAAGTTCAGGCCCGGCCTCGAGGCCAGCCGGATGGGTGATCACGAATGACGGGTGGATATCGCCGTTCTGAACTTTCTGCAGCGATGTCGCGTTCATCCTGGATCGTCGGATCTGGATCGTCGGATCGGCCACCTGTTCGCAACGTATGTCGCCTTTGCCGTGCCATGTGAGGGCCTTCATGTGCTGTTCCTTGACGACAAGCTCTACGAGCCCGAACTTGGCTTGATGTGAAATGTTCCCGCTTCCAACGAGCATCTGGCCTCAGCCCTTGGCGACCGAACGGGGTTCGGCCATGCCGCAATGCTGCTCGGTCGGGGTGCCGGCCGGCGTGGCATGCGCGGCTGCAACCTGCTTTTCCAGCCGCTGATCGCCTGCTGCCCACGGCCACATCCTTGAACGCGTCCAAGGGCAGAGGTTTGGCGCAAGCGCAGGATCTGCTATCGCGCCAGCATCGCGGCGACAACGAACACGACGGCGGCAACGACGACGAGCGCGACAATGGCCAGCACCGGGCCGTTTTTACTCGGGGCCGGGGCGCTCTCGTCGTCCGGCCGCCGCATCGCATTGGCGGAGCTTGCTTGATTAGCGAAAGCCGGCGTGCCCGTCGCTGTGGGAACCGGCACGGCGCCGGTGTCTGCCGCTTCGGCATCGGTTTCCATAGGCGCCGCCGCCGGGTCGAATCCCGGCGTCTTGTCCTCTGTCACCCCAGACTGAATATCGCCTCTGTCTTCGGCCGGGTTACGTTCGACGTTCATGATGATGCTCCTGAGCTGGCCCGGGCTTCCCCAACCGCGAGCGGATCAGGATGTTCCATTGGGCGGAATCGCCGACAACGAGGAGCAAATTTCAGATAGCCTTCAAACAGATGTCCCTGGTGGCAACGCGGCCTTGCAACCGGTCAGCACCGGATGGTGGTTTCGTTGTAGTCGGCCATGGTCGGCAACGCGGCAGATTCGGCAAAGTTCCAGTCTGGCTCGCAATGCCCGCTTACGCACACCGCCGCTCGTTGACCTTGAGCTGGCTCGTTCCAGCCACTCCAACCCAAATTGCCAGTCCGGCTCCCGGCGGCGCGCTGTTTGGATTCGGTGGGAACATCAACAGCGCCAGCGAGTTCGGTATGTGCAGCGAGTTCCCTGTTCGCCGCATGGCCGACTGCCGGAGCTCTTGACTGCCCGCGTCTTCGCTCCTGGAGCGCGGGCCACTCCTCTTAGCCCAAGGTTGCGATCATGAGCAGAAACATTCCGGAAAAGCGGGCCAGGCAGGGTGGCTTGGGGCGACCGGTCCTTGGCGTGCTCTTGGCAGGCCTTGTCTTGGCGCTCGTTGCCTGGGGGATCGCTGAAATCTATGGCGAGCAGGCTAAGACACCGGCGACACAACAAAACAGCCGGGTTCCATCGCCAGATACTTACAGCCCAAATCCTGGCCAAACGGACCCTGCAAACTCCAAGGCCGACGATGTGAATGGCGAACCGGTGGACCGAAATCCCAAGCTCGACAAGGATCCCACGCCGCGATCAAGCACTGGCGGGGATCAGCCAGGAACGCCGCCAACTCAACCTGCTTCGCCATAGCGTTCGCACTAGTTGATAAACACAATTCAAACAGATGCGGAAATGTGGAGCGGCGATTTCAGCCAATTTCAAGAGCCGGGTCTGTCAATAATCGCCGGCGCTCTCTGATAGCTGGGGAGCCACGAAAACCTCCGCTGATTCTTACCGCTTGCTGGATGGCACTGGCGGCTCCAGACCGACTGCGCGCTGTGTCACGCCGGCAGACCTTTGCACCTCTGGGCGCTTTTGAACTTGCAAGTCGATGGAATCGGGCAAGCTGGGTGTAGATGACGCAGTCGTCATCTTATCGAGGTCCGGCAGCAACACCATCTTTGCGTAGAGGCCATCTGGTTCCTCCACTCCGAAAACAGCGAATATCCCGCACACGAATAAAGCGAGAAGCAGGGCCGTAAGCACATCTGTGAAAATTTCGACAAATCTCATGTGCTCGCTCCGCGCATAAGGATCCCGCCGCGCTCTCGACAGTAAGAGCGGCGGGATCCTCAACCGGCGATGAAGGGACGTTGATCGACGGTCTTCTCCTAATGTGGCTTCCGGTTGCGTGTTCCCTGGTTCGGACCTTATCCACCGACTATGGGACTAAGGTCCCGAACCTAAATGGAACCAATGGGGAAGAGCGGAATCCATGTGCCTTTAAGAGGCTTCAGCCAGAGGGCACGACGGCTGATCGTCAGCCTCCCGCCAGAGACAGTCCACGGGCGCGCTCGCGCAGCAACGCAAGCAGTTCGTCGCGCCGTGGCTCCGGCGTGTCGACGGGTAACACCAAACACAAGGTCCTTTTGATGACGCCGTGGCCGTCACGGATCGGGGCCGCCATGCACCAGGTGAAACGGTCGGCCAGGGCTGTGGTCTCGCTGAAACCCTGCCGGTGGGCCAAGGCAACATCGGCAAAGAATTCGGCTGGTGCAATGATGCGGCCGTCGGGAAGCTTGTAGTCGCCAGATGGGATGAAATCCCTCAACTCTTGCTCGTTCATATGGCCGAGGAGCAGCCGTCCGGATGCCGTCCATGGGATCGGCACCTCAACCCCGACATCGCTTGAAATCCGGAACGGGCCCGGCGAATCTCGGCAGTCAAGAACGACGTATTTGTTGCCACGCAGGCCGCATAGCTGGACCGTCTCGCCTGTCTCGGCGGCCAACTTATCCAAGGTCTCGATGATGCGACGGTAATGGGCGTTGTGATGTGAGTAGGCCCAGCCGAACAGATGCATGGCGCGTCCGAAATAGACGTAACCTTCACCGCCGACGTTTTCGAGCATTTCGGCGTCGAGCAGGCTGTTGACGATCTCGTAGGTGGTCGAACGCGGCGCGCCGATCATCTTGGCGATGTCGCCGACGCGCATTGGCGCGCGGTGCCGCAGCAAAGCCTCGAGCAGCATGATGACGCGGTCAATGCCGCGTCGTCGTTCGCCATTGCGCGGCTCCGCGCCGGCTTCCTTCCCGATCGCATCGTTAGTGCCGTCGCTCATGGACCATCCGCCAAAATCATTTCGGTTCTCGTCTCAAGGCGCTTGAAAGATGTCAAGGCTCGGTCTAGCATCCAATTTGTCCGATATACAGACACATTGTCTGAAATACCAGACAAACTAACGAGCCTGACGCAGACAAATCCCGAGAGGACACACGGTTTCCAAGATCCGGCGACCGACGGGTTTCCTCGCCCTTGTTCTGCACGTCGAGGCCACAACCTCTGAAGGGAACAGTCATGATGAAATCACCGTTTTTCGCATCCGCCAGCGCGCTTTGCCTCGGTCTCGTGCTGAGCTTTGGCGCCGGCTCGGAAGCCAATGCCGCCGCCAACTGCATCAAGGGCGACCGCAAGGCGCCGTACACGATCGGCTGGGCCAACATCTATTCCGTGCCGACCTGGATGAAGCAGACCCAAGGCACGATCGAAGCCGAAGTCGAGACCCTGAAGAAGCAGGGACTGGTCGACAAGCTCGTCGTCACCGACGCTCAGGGCGATGCCAACGTCCAGATCCAGCAGATCCAGTCGATGATCGATTCCGATGTCGACGCCATCATCCTGATCGCCGGTTCGTCGACCGCACCTGCACGCGTTCTGGCCGATGCCTGCGCCAAGGGCATCGCCATCATCAACTTCGACAGCCTCGTCGACACCGACAAGGTCACCGCCAAGGTCAACACCGATTCTTCGCAATGGGGCGGCCAGGCCGCCAAGTTCCTGATCGACGCCATCGGCGGCAGGGGCAAGATCCTGATCCTCAATGGCCCCGCCGGGGTTTCGGTCAGCGATGACAGGCGCAAAGGCGCCGACGCTGAGCTCAAGGCCCATCCCGACGTGACGGTGCTTGCCGAGACCAACACGCCCTACAACGTCGCGCCGGCACAGGAAGCCGTCACCAGCCTGCTCTTCGCCAACCCCGAGATCGACGGCATCCTGTCGCTCGGCGGCGCTCTGTCGGCAGGCGCCGTGCTGGCCCTCGACAAGCAGGGCCGTGAACAGGTGCCGATCACCGGTGAGAACGCCCGGCAGTTTTTGGAACTCTGGAAAGAAAAGGGCTTGAAGAGCTGGGCGACGATGCAGCCGAACTGGCTCGGCGCCTTCGCCACCTACACCGCCGTTCAGGCGCTGGAAGGCAAGGATGTGCCGGCTTTCGTCAAGATTCCGCTGCCGGTGATCGACAATTCCAACATCGACGAATACCTCGCCCGGGCCAAGGACTTCCCGGCTGACGGCTACATCTTTTCTCCTTACGATGAGGAGCTGTTCAAGAAGCTGCTGGCTCAGAAATAAGCCTGAAGGGTTGTAGCGTTGACAACCATGGCTCCGCTGCTCGCGGCGCGCGGGGTGTCGAAGTCTTTCTTCGGCAACCCCGTCCTGCGCGACGTTTCAATCGCTCTCCAGCCGGGCCGCGTGCATGCGCTGCTCGGCGAGAACGGCGCCGGAAAGTCGACCTTGATCAACCTTTTGTCCGGCGCCTTGAGACCGGATGGCGGGACCATCGAGGTCGATGGAAGCGCGGTCTCACGCATGACGCCAGCTGTTGCGCGGCAGGCCGGCATCGCCGTCGTCCAGCAGGAACTCAGCCTGACGGCCAGTCTTTCCATCGCCGAAAATGTTGGTCTCGGCGCCTATCCCAAACGGTTCGGCCTGATCGACTACCGCGAACTCGCTGCGCGGGCGAGGGCCGCATGCGAACTTGTCGGGCTGCACGAGCCGCTGTCGACGCCGGTCGGGCATCTGTCGCTCGGCCGCCGCCAAATGGTGGAGATCGCCAAGGCGCTCTACCGCCGGCCGCGCGTGCTCATTCTCGACGAACCGACATCGTCGCTATCGGCAACCGAAACCAAAATCCTCACCGATCTGCTGCAGCGGTTGCGCGGCGAAGGCATCGCCATTCTCTACATCTCGCACCGACTGAACGAAGTCATGGCGCTGTGCCAGCACGTCACCGTTCTGAAGGACGGCAACTGCACGGCCGACCGCACCCTGGAAGGCACCGACGCCGCCGGGTTGGTTCGGCTGATGGTCGGCCGCGATCCCGGTGATCTTTTTCCGCAATGGCAGCCTTCCAGTTTGCCTGCCGACGCTATCTCCGTCCGAAATCTTTCGGCCGGCCTGATGCGCGACGTCGATCTGGATATCAAAACGGGCGAAGTGCTTGGCATTGGCGGTCTGGTCGGGCAAGGGCAGGAAGATCTGCTGCTCGGTCTCTACGGCGCCATTCCGGCACGGACGGCGTCGGCGACCGTCAACGGCGCCTCCGGCCTGCCCGGCGGCGTGCCGAAAGCCAACGCGCTGGGGTTGGCCTATGTGCCCGCGGATCGCAAGCGCGAGGGCCTGCACCTGATCCATCCCATCATCACCAACATGATGCTGCCCGCCTTTGCCAGGCTGCCGGCGCTGAAGCTGCGCAGCCGCCGCGCAGAGCGCGAGACGGCCAAAAGCCTTGCCGCCCAACTCGGCATCAAGGGTCACCTCGGGCGGGCGGCGCAGGCTCTATCGGGCGGCAACCAGCAGAAGGTGGCGCTGGCGAAATGGATGCCGCACGACCCGCTGGTGCTTCTGCTCAACGATCCGACGCGCGGCGTCGACGTCGAAACAAAACGTGAGATCTACATGATGCTTCGCAATTTCGCCGCCGCCGGCAAGGCGGTCGTGCTGCTCAGTTCCGACACGCCCGAACTCGTGCACCTTTGCGACCGTGTAGCCATCGTCCGCGAAGGCCGCATCGTCGCCATGCTGGCGCGTGGAGCGCTGAGCGAGGAAGCCATCGTCTCCGCGGCGATGGGCGCCGAACAGCGGAAGGTTGCGGCATGAACGGATCTTCCTCCGCCCGGCAGACCGATGCGCTCTACTGGCCGGTGCAGATGCGTCGCAATGTCGGCGTGCGCAGCCTGTTTGCCGTCGTCCTGGTGTTTCTCATCGCCTATGGCGTCCTCTTTCCGGGCCTGTTCACGGCGTCCGGCTTCGCCAAATTCACGCAGAGCTGGTTTCCATTGGCGCTGGTCGCGATGGCGCAGGCGATCCTGATGCTCACCGGCGGCATCAGCCTAGCCATCGGCGCGACGGTCAGCTTGGGCGCGGTCATCGCCGCGACGACGATGGCCGGGCCGCTGGGCGTCGCCGGGGGCACTGCCGCAGTGGCGCTGACGGGCCTCGGCATCGGGGCGGCGACCGGCTTCATCGTGGTACGGCTTCGCCTGCCGGCGATCGTGGTGACGCTTGCCGGGTCGTTCATCATCGGCGGCGCCGCACTGCTGATCCTGCCGCGGCCCGGCGGCGCAATCCCGGCGTGGCTGTCCGACCTGCTTGCCGGCAACACACCGGCGGCATTCGTGCTGCTGGTGGTCATCATTCTCCTGTGGAAGCTCTATCTCGCCACGCCGCTTGGCTTGAGCCTCTATGCCGCCGGCGAGAATCCGGTCGGCGCCTATCGCTCCGGCGTGCCGGTCGACGGCGCGCGCATTGCGGCCTATGCGATCAGCGGTCTGCTCTCCACTGGCGCCGGCTTGTTCGTCGCCGCACAGACCGGTTCGGGCGACCCGGTCATCGGCGCCGCCTTTACCCTGAACTCGATTGCCGCTGCGGTGCTCGGCGGCATCGGCTTCCTCGGCGGCCAGGGCACGATGCGCGGCGCGCTTGCCGGCAGCCTGCTGCTCAGCCTGATGATCAGCGTCATGTTCTTCCTCGGCTTCACGCCGGTCGCACAATATGTGGCCCAGGGCCTGATCATCATCGGCGCGGTCGCCATCCCGCAATTCCGCAAGGCACAGCAATGACAGCATGGAATGACAGCGCGGGCGGCAAACGCGCCCTGACGGTCCTGCGCAGCCGGCCGTTTCTCACCGTTGCCATCGTTGCCGCGGTCTGGATCGTGGCGAGCTTCGTTTCGCGCGGCTTCGGCGCTTATGGCCATCTGCGCTATCTGGTGGAGCTCGGCGCCGTCATCGGCCTGGTTGCCGCGGGCCAGACTTTTGTGGTGATCGCCGGCGGCATCGACCTTTCCGTCGCGGCCATCGTCACGGTCAGCGCCGTCAGCCTGCCGCTGCTGTCGTGGCAGGTGGATCCGACCGGCATCACCGCCATTCTTGCCGTTCTGGTGCTGACCACGGCAATCGGCCTGGTCAACGGGCTCGGCGTCGCTTTGCTGCGCGTCCACCCGATGATCATGACATTGGCCATGGCGACATTCTTGCAGGGTCTGTTGATCATCATCGCCGGCGGCAGCGCCGTGACCGCCGAGAACCCGCTGGTCCACTGGCTCGGCAATGGCCGGCCGGCCGGCATTCCCGCTGGCGTATTGTTGTGGGTGGTCGTCTCGGTGATCGTGCTGACCACGATGCATGCGACATCGCTCGGCGCCCGGATTTTCGCCATGGGCGCCAACCCACTTGCCGCGGCATTGTCCGGTGTTCCGGTCACGTCCACGACGCTTGCGGTCTACGGCATCAGCGGCTTCTGCTCGGGACTTGCCGGCGTGCTCGTGTTGGGCATGAACGGACAGGGCTATGTCGGCATCGGCGATCCCTATCTGCTCGCCTCGATTGCCGCCGTGGTCCTCGGTGGCACCTCGATCCTCGGCGGGCTCGGCACCTATGCCGGCACCATCCCCGGCGCCATCCTGCTGGTCACCATCACCGCGCTGATCACCGTCGTCAACGCATCGCCCGGCTGGCGCAGCATCCTGTTCGGCTCGCTGATCCTCGGCCTGCTGCTGCTCTCAGGCCGGGAGCAGGCGCGCCGATGACACATCGTCGAGCCGATAGATGCGCTTTGCGTTGCCGAAGAACAGCGCCGTCTGCTCGTCGGCGGAAAAGTCCGCTGTGATGGTTTTGAAGCCGTCATATATGTCATCGAACGAGGCATGCAGGCCGGCGACCGGAAAGTCGCTGCCGAACATAGCGCGACCGGTGCCGAAACAATCGATGCAATGCAGGACGACGGGCTCCAGACTGTCGAGCGTCCAGTCATGATCGTAGGCGACCAGATCCGATATTTTGATGGCGACGTTGTCGCATTGCGACAGAAGCCGCAGCCCGTCGCGCCACACCTGCATGCCATCGGCGTCGCGGTCGATCGGGCTACCGCAATGGTTGAGCACGAATTGCTGGTTGGGGAGGGCCCTGGCAAGCCGCCCCGCGTCGGCGAGCTGGCGCGGAAACACCATCAGGTCGAAGGCCAGCCGATGCTGGCCAAGCAAGGCAAGCCCGGCGCGCCAGGCCGGATCGTCCATGATGCTGTCACGGGCCGCAAAACGGCGGGCAGGGTCGGGATCCCAGCTCAATATGTCGCGCACGCCGGCGACACGCTCGAACGCGGCTTGCGCTTCGATCAGCGCAGGCGCCTGGCGATCGGCGAGCGGCACGTGAACGACATAGCGGGCGGCGACGCCGCGCGATTTGTCGAGTGCTTCAAGCCAGCGCGTTTCTCCGATGCAGTCGCCACTCGCCCAGCCGGCTTCGACATGGACGGTGGCGACGACATTATGCCCTATGGCATCGCGCGCATAATCCCCGGGCAGATAGTTCCGCCGCAAGGGGCCAAGCTCGCCCAGGCCGCCGCGCTCGCCGGCCGTGGCGGCGAGCCAGGGATGCCGTCCCAGGCTGAGATCCCAAAGATGATGATGGGCGTCGATGATCGGTCCGGCGTAAGGTTCTGGCACGTATCTCTCTCAGGCTGTGACCGGCGATCGATTCTGGCTTCGTTCTGCGGCGGTGAAAGGGTTAGCATCGGATGACTGAAAACTCACCGGTTCCAGCCCTTTCGGTGCACGAAAATTTTCAGCTCGACGACCGCATCCGCGGCGTGCCTCCCGGCACAACCGGGCTTGACAGCAGCCTTGTCGCGGCCGAGGACTGGCATCCGGCCGATGGACGCATGGCGCTTCCGGTGCTGACCCTCGACGAGGCGGCCTTCTCCGCCAATCGCGACCTGTTCCTGCGCTATGCGCGCGAACACAATGTTGCGATCGCTCCGCATGCCAAGACGCCGATGGCGCCCGACCTTGCCCGGTCGCTGGTCGAGGCCGGCGCATGGGGCACGACGGTCGCCGACATCAGGCAAGCGACAGTGATGCTGAAGGCCGGCTTGACACGGCTGATCATCGCCAATGAGGTTGGCGGAGCCGGCGGCGCCAACCGGCTGGCCGTGCTTGCTGGTGCCTGGCCGGATGCCGAGCTCTATGTCTTTGCCGACTCGGTCGATGCCGTGAACGCGCTTTCCGAGGCTTGGCGCGCCAATGCGGCACTGCCGCCTTTGCATGTGCTGGTCGAACTTGGTGCGGGCAGGGCGGGCGCCCGCACCACCGCGCAAGCCGAGGCCATCGCCGATGCGATCACGGCTGCCGGCGGGCGGCTGCTGATAGCCGGCGTTGCGACCTATGAAGGGGCGGCGGCGCAACCCGAGCCCGGTCGCACCGATGAGGTGATATCCGGCCTGCTGGCGATGACCGCCGACATGTTCCTGCGGCTGCGTGCCCGCGTCGGCGGCGACGCACCCCTGATCGTCACGGCCGGCGGCTCCGCCTTCTTCGACCAGGCGGTCGCGGCGCTTGCACCCCTCGTTTCCAGCGACGGCAACGCAACGCTGGTGCTGCGCAGCGGCGCCATCTTCTTCCACGACCACGGCACCTATGACCGTTCGCTCGGCGCCCTCGATGCCCGCAAGGGTTTTGCCATAGGCGGCATCAGCGCTTCGGCGCGGCATTCCTTTCGCCCTGCGCTACGCCTGTGGGCCGAAGTGCTGTCGCGGCCGGAGCCGGGCCTTGCCATCTGCGGCATGGGCATGCGCGACGTGTCGTTCGACCAGGGCTTTCCAACGCCGCTCACCGTCTTTCGTGCCCGCAAGCCGCTGCCGATGCCGGCGGCGCGCGCCGAGGTGGTCAAGCTCAACGACCAGCATGCCTTCCTGTCGATTGCGCCGAGCGACGACATCGCCGTCGGCGACGTCGTCGAATTCGGCATCTCGCATCCCTGCACCTGCCTCGACCGTTATCGCGTGATCTTCGGCGTCGACGCGACCGGCCACGTCCGCCACGCTTTTCCCACCTGGTTCGGCTGACCAGATCCCCAAAAAGAGAACCTCGAAAGGATCCGATATGATCAAGTATTTTCAGTCCGGCTCGCGCATGTCGCAGGCAGTCGTCTATGGCGGCCTCGTTCACATAGCCGGCCAGGTGGCCAACGATCGCAAGGCCGGCATCGAAGGCCAGACCAGCGACGTGCTGGCCAAAGTCGAGGCGCTGCTGGTCGAGGCCGGCAGCAGCAAGTCGAAGCTGGTGGCGGTCAACATCTTCCTGCCGCAGATCGGTGATTTCGAGGCCATGAACAGCATCTACGACGCCTGGATCGATCCTGCCCGGCTGCCGGCGCGGGCCTGCGTCGAGGCGCGGCTTGCCGACCCTGATTTACGCATCGAAATCACCGCGGTCGCGGCGGTCTGACCATGCACACCGGCCTCGCCCACACGCTCGATTTCGACCGCGACGGCAAGACGCTCAGCCATCTAAGCATTCCGTTCTCGATCGATCGCTCGCCCTACTTTCAGGTCAAGGTGCCGATCTGCCTCATCCGCAATGGCGACGGCCCGTCACTGCTTTTGATGGCCGGCAATCACGGCGACGAATATGAGGGCGAGCTGTCGCTGGCAAAACTGGCGCGCCGGCTCGATCCGAGGCGGATCAAGGGCCGCATCACCATCATGCCGATGGCCAACGCCCCTGCGGTGATGGCCGCCAAGCGCTGCTCGCCGCTCGACGGCGGCAATCTCAACCGGGCCTTTCCCGGCGATCCCTCGGGAACGCCGACAAGCCGGCTCGCCAATTTCCTTGAGACGGAGCTGTTCCCCCGTCACGACGTCGTCTTCGATATCCATTCGGGCGGCACGTCGATGGAGCATCTGCCGACCGCGCTGGTCGAACGCAACGCCGATCCCGAGCGCCACCGGCGTGGCGTCGAGCTGATGCGCATGCTCGGCATGCCCTACGGCTTTATCGCTGACAACGGCCAGGCCTCGCCAACCTCGATGGGCGCAGCGCGCCGCGCCGGCGCCATCGGCGTCAGCGGCGAGTTCGGCGGCGGCGGCACCGCAACGGTCGATTCGATGGCGATCACGGCCCGCGCGCTCGACCGTCTGATGATAGCAATGGGTGTGGTCGACGCGCCGGTCCTTGGCGCAGGCGAAAAGTCTTCGGCGCCGACAAGGCTGCTGTCCCTGTCCAGGCACAGCCAGGGCCTCTATGCCACCCGCCGCGGCTGGTTCGAGCCCGCCGCCAGGCTCGGCGACAGTGTCACTTCAGGACAATTGGCCGGCTGGTACCACGATCTCGAACGGCTCGATGTTGCCGAGGAGGCCCAGCATTTCGCCGAAAGCGGCTTGGTGCTGTCGCGCCGGCTGCACACGATGTGCGAGGCGGGCGACTGCCTCATGCAGGTCGCAGAGCCGGTCGACGGCTGAGCCAAACCAGGATCAGGCAGAGGATATTCCATGCAGCAACTGTCCATGTGGACCTATCCCTGGGACATCCAGGATCTCGGCCTGGAGACGGTCGAACGTGATCTTGTCGAGCGCGCCGGGCTCAACATGATCAGCCTGGCGACATCCTATCATGCCGGGCGCTTCCTGCAGCCGCGCAGCCCGCGCCGCAAGGCCTATTTCCCTGAGGACGGCACCATCTATTTCAAGCCGACCGCTGCGCGCTGGGGAAGTCTCGCCATCCAGCCGAAGGTGGCTGACGTGATCACCGAGGGCGGCGACGTGCTCGGTCAGCTCATCCGCCGTCGCGACGCGGGCGGGCTAGGCGTTTCGTGCTGGACGGTCTGCCTGCACAACACCCGCCTGGGCATGCTGCATCCGCAGGCCGTCACCCGCAACGCCTTCGGCGATGCCAACTACTACAATCTCTGCCCGTCCCATCCCGATGCGCGCGCCTATGTCCGCGCGCTGATCGCCGACATCTCGCACAGCTATCGGCCGGACCGGATAGAACTTGAAAGCCCGTCCTTCATGGGCTTTGCCCATGAATACCATCACGAGAAGGACGGTGTCGGGCTGACGCCGGAAGACGATTTTCTTTTGTCTCTGTGCTTCTGTCCGTCCTGCGTCGCCCGTGCGGCAAAAGCCGGCATCGATGCCGAGGCGGCGCGCAAGCTCACCAGGCAGTGGATCGTCGAGACCTGCGAGCGTGCGGTGCCTGAGCGGCGCTTTCCCGATTTCCCCGCCTGCGGCCTCGACGCCTTTGCGCCGTGGCCGGAGTTCCATGCCTTTCTCTTGTGGCGATTCGAGCCAGTGACCAGCCTGGTCGCCGAACTGCGCGAGGTAGCCGATCCCACGACGCGGGTCGTCATTATCGATCTGAAAGACGGCTGGCTTGGCGGTTGCGATCTGGCAGCGCTGGGCAAGGTCTGCGACGGGGCGATCCTGTGCGCCTACGACATGCAGGCCGGCGATGTCGCCAGCCTGATGGCGGCCGGCCGTGCGGCACTGGGTGCGGACAAATTCCTCGGCGCCGGCTACCGGCTGTTCTATCCGGAAATGGCCCGCCCCGACATCCTCGCGGCCAAGGTGAAGCCGGCGCTGGCGCCCGGTGTGGACGGCGTCAATTTCTACAATTACGGCCTCATTCCAGCCGCGCGGCTCGACTGGATCCGCGCTGTTCGGCAGTCTTGAGCCAGCCGGCCAATGCTCGTGGCCACGAGGCGTTGAGGCCGGATTCGGGCGCGAGCGCTGCCAGGTTAATCAAATCAGCGAAACCTGAAGCCATCCATGGTGTAATCCGGGTAGGCGTCCATCGTGTCGAATAGGTCGAACAGGTCAGGTGTGTCCGCCAATATTCCTGACAGAACCAGCACCGTGGCCACGCCGGCAGCAAGTCCGCCGGCGATGTCGTGTTCGACGCTGTCGCCGACGCAGACCACAGTGCTGCGGTCTGGATTGCCTGCCACCGCTAGCGCAGCGCCGAATATAGTGGGGTAAGGCTTGCCGATACGCGTGACGCTACCACCGAGGTCCTCGTAGAGATCCGCCAGCCGGCCGGCGCCGAAGCGCGGCCCCACTGCCGTCAGCATGATCTTGTCAGGGTTGGTGCAGAAGCATGGCACCTGCCGCACCGCAGCCGGCGCAAGAAGCCGGCGATAGTGCTCAAGATCGTAGCGGTCGCCCTCGCTGGCCGAAATCAGCACCAGCCCGGCATCGTCACCGTCCTTGGTCAATGCGAAGGGCAGACCTTCGATCGCCGAGCGGTCATCGTCGCGGCTTATCAACAGGCATTTCGTGTTTGGCAGTAGCTTTCCGGATACGGCCATGTCGTGGAAGAACTCCCACGCGACCTCGCCGGAAGAAACAAAATGGTCCCAGCTTCCCGGTACGAAGCCGAGCTTTAGCAGCCGGCTCTCGTTGGGCCCCGCCCGCTTGCCGGAGTTCGAGATCAGCACAATGGTCTTGCCGGCGCGCTTCAGCGCCGACAGTGCTTCCACCGCCCCTGGATAGGGGCTGGTGCCGTCATGCAGCACGCCGAACTGATCGAGCAGGAAAACATCATAGCGCTCGGCCAGCTGGTTGACGCCGTTGAGGTGTTCGACTGTTTTCGCGCTCATAGAAGCCCCGCCGCGCTTGCGCCCGTCAGCGCCAGCCGCGCTGTGCCGGCGGCGGCTTCGTCCGAAAGTGCCGGCAGGAAATCAACACCAAGTCTGCGCTGCCGGATCGCCGTCCAGGCGGCATTCGCCGCACCGCCGCCGACGCTTCTGACCGACGTCAGCTGCGGCGCGCCGAGCTCGGCGAGCCTGTCATAACCGAGCGCCTCGATCGCGGCGATACCCTCCAACATGGCTTTCAGATAGTCGGCGTCCTCGACCGGTCGCGGCACAAGACGCGGCGGCAGTGCCGGATCGGCGATCGGAAAGCGTTCACCTGCAGTGGCAAGAGGATAGTAGTCGAGGCCGGTCTCGGTCATCGGGTCGATCGCCATGCTCAGCTCGACGATGCGCGCCAGAGGGAAATGCTGTGTCAGCACCTTGCCGCCGGAGTTCGATGCGCCGCCCGCCAGCCAGACATCTCCAAGCCGATGGCTGTAGATGCCGAAGCGTGGCGCCGAGATAGGCCGGTCGGACAGGATCTTGACGGTCAACGACGACCCCAGCACGGTGACGCCGTCGCCTATTGCCGCGGCACCTGTCGCCAGGAACGAGGCGCAGCCATCGGTCGTTCCGGCGACGACGGCGATTTCGCGCGGTAAGCCGAACATATCCGCGGCATCCGCGGTTAGCTTGCCGACGACATCGCCCGGCCTGACGACGCCGGGCAGCAACTCCATGCGCATTTCGGTGGCCGCAATCCAGTCCGGCCAGCAGCGGGCCGTGATGTCGTAACCGGTTTTCAAGGCATTGTTCTCGTCGCTGACATCGAAGCGACCGGAGAATTGTCCCGCGATCCAGTCCGCCTGATGCAGCACCGCGGCAACACCGGGCGTGCGCTGGAACCAGAGCGCCTTGGCGAGACCGGACGTCGCCCCAAGTGCGGCACTGGTCGCTGGGGCTTCGCGAGCGATCGCGACCAGAATGGCGTTGTCGGCGACCGTATCGTTGTACATCAGCGGCTCGGCCAGCGGCCGCCCGGCGCCGTCGACCGGCAGCAACGTACCTGAAGTGCCGTCAACAGCGATCGACCGGACCGCTGTTCGGTCGATGCCCGAAAGCAGTTCCGCCAGCGCTGCGCCGACCGCTGACCACCACACTGCAGGGTCGCGGGCATTCCGGCCAAACAACTCGAGCGAAACGGCGGAACGCGCGGCAATGGAAAAATCTGGACGCATGGCGACCGCGCGCGCGCCGGAGGTGCCGATGTCGATGCCTATGGCAAGCGGCGTGTCAGCGGCTGGCGGCATTGAGTTTCTGTCGATACTTCTCGGCGTCCCAGTTGACCAGTTCATCGTTCTCGGCGGCGGTGAGGTAGTTCAGCCGCGCTGCAATGTCGATGCGTGCCGTCACGTCGGCAAGGCAGCGTTGCATGGCGTCGGCGCCGGCACTGGCGTCGCCGCGCATCAGCACGCCCAGCCCGGGAAACAGGATCGCCACGGGCTTTGCACCGCACCGCTCGATGACGCGCGGCACATCCTCACCGGGCTTTGCCACCACCGACCCCCGACCCAGAAAGATGACGTGATCGGGGTAGAGGCTGCCCCCCGACGCCATGCGGCGGCTTTCGGGATCGATGGCTACCGCGTGCGCCTCGATTTCCGCCGGCAGCCTGTAACCGGTTTTCCCGGCCAGCGCCGCCAATCCCGCAACATCCGGTTCCGCCACTTGGCGCGCCGGCCGCGCCAGAAGCAGCGTGACGCGGCGCAGCAGCACTTCGGCCTCGGCGACGGTATCGGCCGCGACGACCAGCCCGTGATTGGCAAGGATCAGCACGTCGACCCCAGCCTGAAGCCGCTCGGCAATACCCTGGGCAAGCGGCAGGCCTGGCCGGAAATAAGGAACATACGCCCATTTGAGACCATCAAGGCGTCTGGCGGCTTCCACCTCGCAATTGGCCTGTACCGCCAGCGAAATGGTTTCGACGCAATGGACATGCAGGACGACGCGCTGCGGCATCAGCGCGTGAACGGTGGTTTCAATCGAAGGGCGCAGGCGCCGGGCGTTGAGCGTCTCGATGGCGAAGATCTGCGGCTGGTCGGCGGCGCTGTCGCGCTGTTCGACAGCCCTGAGCAGCGGCGCCATCGCCACCGGCACCATGATATCTTCGGAGAGCGCATCCTTCAGCCATGTGCCGGAAGCCTTGATCCACAGCGTGTCGCCGGCTTTCAGCGAGGTGTTGCCGCCGGCGGCCTGGGTCAGGTTTGGATTGCGCCCAATGCTGGCCGAAAGCGCCCGCAAAGCAGCCATTTCCTGCGCATCCGCATAGGTCGCCATGGCGCATTTCCTCTATCAGCTCCGTCAGCCTCGCAGCTTCGGATACCCGTCGTGGGATGTTGATGTGTATCGCAGATGCGAGCGACTTACGTCAATAGTGATCTAATGTCATCAAAGGTTCTTGCAATCGGAAAGATGTTGAGTAAGTTACGTCAAATGCCGTGGCAAAAACGGCTCCTGGGAGGAAAACCGATTGAGCGACTCCGGCCGCCAGCGTCAGATCGTCGAGTTGCTGCGGGATCGCCCCTTCGCGTCGGTGCGCGAACTGCAGGAGCAGCTCGGCGTGTCGGCGGCGACGGTGCGGCGCGACATCGACAAGATCGACGAGGCCGGTGAAGCACGGAAGGTCTATGGCGGCATCTCGGCGCTCGACGGCGCTTCACAGGCGGGTGTTGCCTATGCCAGGCCCTATGACGAGAACCGCGACCTCGCGGTCGAGGCCAAGCGGCAGATCGCCGCTCTCGCGGCCACGATGGTGCGCGACGGCGATGCGGTCATCGTGCATGGCGGTTCGACCTGCTTCCACCTTGGGGTCAAGCTGGCTGAGCGCAGCATCCGTCTCTATACCAATTCGATGCCGCTCGCGGCCTATCTGAGCGACCACGGCCATTGCAGCCTGGCCGTTGCCGGCGGCGATCTGCATCGTGAGCCGGGCATCATCCATTCACCGACCCAGGCGGAGCCGTTCTACGCATCGAAGTTCTTTCTCGGCGCGCAAGGCCTTGGCCAGGAGGGCGTGCTGGAATCGCACCCGCTGCTGGTCCGCTCCATCGCCGATCTCAGCCTGTGTGCCGACCAGATCGTGGTGCTGGCCGACAGCCGCAAACTGTCGATCCACGCCCGTAACATCGCGCTGCCCTTGTCGCGCATCGGCACGCTGGTGACCGATGACGGCCTGTCCGACGTTGACGCGCGCATGCTGGAAGACGCGGGCGTCATGGTGCGCATCGCTTCGGCTTCGGGAGCCATCCAGTGAAGATGGCCGTCCTCGATTTCGGCAAGACCAATTCGAAGCTGTTCGTCTTCGCTCAGGACGGGCGCATCGTCGACGAGCGCCGGACCCGGCCGAACTGGATGCGCAAAGATGGCTTCAGCGTGCTTGATGAGGCAGCACTTCACAATTGGGCGGTTCGCGCCGTAAGCGAGGCCACCGACGTCCATGGCGTAGAGGGCGTGATGGTGTCGGGCCATGGCTGCACCTTTGCCCTGGTCGACGAGGCGGCGCTGACGCATCCGATACTCGACTACGAGCAAGAGCCGCCGGCTGATATTGCCGCGCAAATAGATCGCCTCGTTCCGGATTTCACCGAGACCTTCTCGCCGCGATTGCCGCTCGGCTTCAACTACGGTCGCCACATGCTGTGGCTACAGGCGGTGCAACCCGGTGCATTCACGGCCGCGAAATCGATCCTCGGCTATCCACAATACTGGAGCTGGCGGTTTGGCGGCCGGGCGGTCTCGGAAGTGTCCTATCTCGGCTGCCACTCGCATTTATGGGCGCCGCGCAAGCGCGACTTCAGTTCGCTGGTCGATATTGAGGGCTGGCGCGACCGGATGCCCGCTTTCGAGCGGGCGGGCTCGGTTGTCGGCGAGCAACGCCTCGGCGACACGAAGCGGCGGATCGCCATCCACAATGGTGTCCATGACAGCAATGCCGCGCTCCATGCCTATCGCCGGCAGGAGCTTGGCCCGGTCACCGTCGTCTCGACCGGCACCTGGGTCGTCGTGCTTAATCCGGATTGCCTGCTCGACGCGCTCGATGGCCAGCGCGACATGCTGGTCAATGTCGATATCGACGGCGGCCCTGTGCCGACCATCCGCTTCATGGGCGGGCGCGAATTCGCCACGATCAGCGACGGCTGGCAAGGCGCGATCGCGCCGGCGGCAGTGCAGCGGGTGATCAACGCCGGCAGCATGGCGCTGCCGAGCTTCGCGCCGGGCGGACCAATGCCCGGCCGCGCCGGCAAATTGGTCGGCCGCATGCCAAGCGCCGAGGAACGCGCAGCCGTGGCGCTGCTCTACGTCGCGCTGATGGTCGACCTCTGCCTCGACCAGATCCATTCGGACAACACCGTGATCGTCGATGGCGGACTGAACGCTGGCGGCCTGCTCGCCGGGCTAGTGGCGCAACTGCGTCCCAGCCAGGCCTTCCTGCAAGGGGCCACACTGGAGGGCAGCGCCACCGGGGCGGCGGCGCTGGCCTTCGAGACCGTCGGCCGCGAATTTGCCGCGGAAGTGCCGGAGCCCGTGCGTGCCGCAAGCTTCACCGGACTTGCCCGATATCGCGACACATGGCGTGGCCTCATCGGCGAGCAGGGCATCCCCCGCGCCGCAGCGGGAGGCGCACGGTGATCGTCGCTGCTCAGGCCGAAGTCACGCGCCAGCCAGTGCTGGAAATGCGGCACATCTCGAAGACGTTCGGGCCAGTCCGCGCCTTGCAGGACGTGTCGCTGACCGTCCATGCCGGCGAAGTCCATGCGCTGATGGGTGAAAACGGTGCCGGCAAGTCGACTTTGATGAAGGTGCTGTCCGGCGCCTATCGGCCTGATGCCGGCGGCGAGATACTGATTGACGGCGTGCCGGTCGCCACCGGCGACCCGATCAAGGCGCGGGCTCATGGCATTGCGGTTATCTATCAGGAACTGTCGCTGGCGCCCAACCTGACGGTCGCGCAGAACATCTTCCTCGGCAATGAGCCGAGGCGTTTCGGCATCGTCGACCGCGACCAATGCTACCGGCGCAGCAATGAGATCATCAAGCGTCTCGGCGTGTCCTTCTCCGCACGGGCCCAGGCTTCCAGCCTGTCGCTCGGCGAGCGTCAGCTGGTCGAAATCGCCCGCGCGCTTTCGACCAGCGCGCGCATCATCGTCATGGACGAGCCAACCACCTCGCTGACCTCGCGCGAGACCGACCGTCTGTTCGAGGTCATCGCGACGCTGAAGTCGCAAGGCATCGCGATCATCTACATCAGCCACCGCATGGAAGAGGTCTACCAGTTGGCCGACCGTGTCAGCGTGCTGCGCGACAGCGGCTATGTCGGCACACTCGAGCGCGCCGAGCTGAACGCCTCGCGCCTCGTCTCGATGATGGTTGGCCGCGACCTGTCGGCTTTTTACAGGAAGGATCATCGCCCGCCGGACAGCAAGCGCGCGGTCGCCTTGTCGGTGCGCGGCATGGCTGACGGCAATCTCCTGAAGAACTGCTCCTTCGAACTGTATAAGGGCGAGGTGCTGGCTTTGGCTGGCCTTGTCGGCTCGGGCCGCACCGAACTCGCGCGACTGATCTTCGGTGCCGACAGACCCATCGCCGGCACGCTGGAACTCGACGGCAAGCCCGTAACCATCGGCTCGCCAAGCGAGGCACTGAATGCCGGCATCGCCTATCTCACCGAGGACCGTAAGGAGCTCGGCCTGTTCCTCGACATGTCGATATCCGACAACATCAGCATGGGCGTGCTGGCTAGGGATGCGCGGCCCGGCGGCTTGCGCGATTTCAAAGCCGCCGAGAGACGTGCTGCCACGGCCGTTTCGGATCTCTCCATCCGCACCAGGTCGGTACAGGCCAATGCCGGTTCGCTGTCGGGCGGCAACCAGCAGAAAGTGTTGCTTGCCCGCCTGCTCGAGACCGAGCCGCAAGTGGTCATCCTGGATGAACCGACGCGCGGCGTCGATGTCGGAGCGAAGTCGGAAATCTACCGGCTGATCGACAATCTCGCCAAAAAGGGCATCGCCATCCTGATGATCTCCAGCGAACTGCCGGAGGTGATCGGCGTCGCCGACCGCGTGCTGGTAATGCGCGACGGCACGATCGCCGGCGAGGTGACGGCGTCCAAAGACCAGCCGCTGCGCCAGGAAGCAATCATGGAACTTGCAACGGGAGCGGCCAAGGGATGACCGACAAGGCGACCGAGATCAGTGGCCAGGCTGTCGGCAGGAGCCGGCGGTTGCGCACCGCCTTCGCCGCCCTTGGCATGCTGCCGATCCTGATCCTGCTGGCGGTCGGCTTTCAGTTGATGAACGCGCGCTTCTTCACCCAGACCAATTTGCTGATCGTCATGCAGCAATCGTCGATCAACATTGTGCTGGCAGCGGGCATGACCTTCGTCATCCTGACCGGCGGGATCGACCTGTCCGTTGGCTCGATACTTGCCGCCTCGGCGATGGTGGCGGTGATGGTGTCGCTGGTGCCTGATTGGGGACTGCTGGGCGTGCCGGCGGCCATTCTCGTCGGCCTCGGCTTCGGCGTCATCAACGGGCTGCTGATCGCCTATATCAGACTGCCGCCCTTCATCGTCACGCTGGGGTCGCTGACCGCTGTGCGCGGCGTCGCCCGCCTGCTCGGCCAGGACACCACGGTGTTCAACTCGGACCTGCCGTTCGACTTCATCGGCAACGGTACGCTGTTCGGCATTCCCTGGCTGGTCATCATCGCCTTGTCGGTCGTGGTGCTGTCCTGGCTGGTGCTCAAGCGCACCGTGCTCGGCACCTGGATCTATGCCGTCGGCGGCAATGCCGAAGCGGCGCGGCTGACCGGCATCAAGGTGCCGCTGGTGCTGCTCTTTGTCTATGGCGTTTCCGGCCTGCTGGCCGGCCTTGGCGGCGCCATGTCAGCGGCCCGGCTCTATGCGGCCAACGGGCTGCAGCTTGGGCAGTCTTACGAACTCGACGCCATTGCCGCGGTCATTCTCGGCGGCACCAGCTTCGTCGGCGGCGTCGGCTCGATCTGGGGTACGCTGATCGGTGGCCTGATCATAGCGGTGCTCTCCAACGGGCTTATCTTGGCCGGTGTCTCGGACATCTGGCAGTACATCATCAAGGGATTGGTCATCATCGTGGCAGTCGCCCTCGACCGCTACAGGCTCCAGGCAGGAGCGAGAACGTGATTGACCTTGGTCGCCGGCGTAAACGACCGGTTTGTGTAACGCACCGTGAGAGGCGCGGGGCAATTGGAGGAAAGCAATGAAGACCATCGCTAAACTGCTCTGCGGCGTCGCACTCGCGGCTGCCGCCATCGCGCCCGCATCGGCCAAGGACCTCAACAAGGTCGGCATCTCGGTCGGCCTGCTCGGCAACCCCTTCTTCGTCGCCACCATCAAGGGCATCGAGGACGCGGCCAAGAAGATCAACCCGAAGGTCGAGGTGACGTCAGTGTCGGCCGACTACGACCTCAATAAGCAGGTCTCTCAGGTCGATTCCTTCATCGCCGCCGGCGTCGACGTCATCATGCTCAATGCGGTCGATGCCAAGGCGATCGGCCCGGCGGTGAAGAAGGCGCAAGCAGCGGGCATCGTCGTTGCCGCCTTCGACGTTTCGGCGCCAGGCGCCGACGTCACCGTCATGACCAACAACGTCAAGGCCGGCGAAGAGGCCTGCCAGTATCTGGTCGACCACACCGGCGGCAAGGGCGACTACGTCATCCTCAACGGCCCGGCGTCGTCGTCGATCCTGGAGCGGGTCAAGGGCTGCAAGGACGTCCTTGCAAAACACCCCGACATCAAGATCCTCTCCGACGACCAGAATGCCGAAGGCTCGCGCGACGGCGGCCTGAAGGTCTTTCAGTCGCTGCTGACCCGCTTCGACAAGATCGATGCGGTGTTTGCCATCAACGATCCGACGGCGATCGGCGCCCAGCTTGCGGCCAAGCAGCTCAATCGCTCGGAGTTCATCTTCACCGCAGTGGATGGCGCTCCCGATATCGAGAAGGAACTCGCTTCCGGCACCTCGATGATCAAGGCCTCGGCTTCGCAGGATCCCTACGTGATGGCTGGCCAGTCGCTGACGATGGCGGCTGAGCTGCTTGCCGGCAAGAAGCCGGCGGAGCCGACCGTGCTGCTCGACCCGAAGCTGATCACGGCCGAGAACCTGAAAGACTACAAGGGCTGGACCGCAGCCCGCTAAGCCTCCCAAGGCCGATGCGGCCGGGGCAACCCGGCCGCATCTCAATTCAGAAACGGGAGACGATCATGTCGCGCATCGGTATTCATTCCTTCGTCTGGTCGGCGAGTTCGGCGCAAGGCGACCTCGAACGGACGCTGGCCAACACCAAGGAGGCCGGTTTCGACCTGATCGAGTTCTCCTATCTTGACCCCGCCAATGTCGACGTTGGCGGGTTGGCCAGGCGCATCGCCGACCTCAAGCTCGGCGTCGCGATCAGCATCGGCCTGCCGGCCGACGGCGACATTTCGAGTGCCGACAAGGCGGTTGCCGCGCGCGGCGTCGAGATCCTCAACGAGACGATCGCGCTCACCCGCGATCTCGGCGGCCAGAAGATTGGCGGCATCCTCAGTACCAGCCACGGCTTGCAGACGCAGGCGCCGACGCGCGATCAGTGGAACCGCAGCGCGGGTACACTTGCGAAGGTTGCGGAGACGGCCAAGGCCGCCGGCGTCACGCTCAATCTGGAGATCGTCAACCGCTTCGAAAGCAATCTGCTCAACACCGCTTCACAAGGCCTGGCCTTCATCGCGGACACCGGCTCCGACAACATCTTCCTGCACCTCGATACCTTCCACATGAACATCGAGGAGGCCGATGTCGGACTGGCTATCCGCCATGCCGCTGACAAGATCGGTTATGTCCATATCGGCGAGAGCCATCGCGGTTTCCTCGGCACCGGCAATATCGACTTTGCCGCCATCTTCGATGCGCTGACCGCGATCGGCTATAGGGACGACCTCAGCTTTGAATCCTTCTCGTCGAAGATCGTCGACGAGAACCTGTCACGGAAGACCGCGATCTGGCGCAATCTGTGGTCCGACAATATGGAATTGGCCCGGCATGCGCGCGCCTTCATCTCAATCGGTCTGGAGACGGCGCAGCGAAAGGCAGACCTTGTTGCATCGAGACATCGTCCTTAGCAGGAGCGCGCTGCCAAAGCGCCAATGTTGTCGTTCATCCGGCCCGCGCCTTACGTGCAAGGAATCGACGTCGGAGGCGCTGAGTGTGGCGGAGGCAGTCGAGCGGGGTGACGCTGACGAGAGCTTTCTGTTTTTGGCTCACGAAACGCAATAAAATCAACATCTTCATACGCCCTCCGGGGTCATCCAATCTCCATACTGGACGGGGATGACGTTTGACACAGCGCGGCGGAAAGAAGCAGGATGGCTGATAGAGTCGACATCGCATAATGATGTCACTATATAGCGGCGGCTTCGACCGTGTAGCTGTGGCGGTGTACCACGAAGCAGCAGAAAATGTGTTACGCGTTGTGATCCCTATTGTGATACAAATCGGCCGTTGACAGCAGGAAAAGATCGTAAGAACAATAGCATAGAGCCGAAGCCGATCCCGGCCAACGTACCACTCTATCAAACAATCAGAACGTGCTCATTGAACCCTTCCCTTCATTCGGCTCTTCGGACCTCCGACAAGATCAACTTGCCGGGCGATGCCGACTCGGTTCGAATGGCAGCATGCATCCTTTACCGGGTGCGGACGTTTACGGTTACCAACCGGCATAGCCGCCAGGGAAAAGCAGTATGAGTGAACATGCGATCGAGTTCTTGCGCGGATGGATCGGTGAAAAGGTCCACTGCCAGCACTCGCCGGTAAAGATCGAGAAGCAGGCCGAGACCCTCGCCAAGGAGTGCGCGGCCAAGGCCGCTGAGGTCGGCATTCCGCTGGAAGATATCCAGGAAGAAGTCGGCGACATCCAGGAACTGATCGCATCGCGGCTCGAAGAGGCGGCCGAGGCCGACCAGAGCAACGCGGCCAAGCCGTGACCCAACAGGCCTGGCGCCGCCAGGCCTTGTCCTCTATCCAAATCGATCTTTCAGCCAGGCCTTCGGCAGCGCCGGCACGAAATTGCCGTCGCGTCCGCTCATATCCTCATTGGCGACCATTGCATTGAGGATCGCCTCCTCTACGCCTTGCGCCACCGCATCGAAGAACGGATCGATATTCGACGTCCGGGATGTAAGCGGCGTTTGCGGTTCGTCCCGACGGTGCAAGTGCTGCTTGCGGATTGGCGGTGGTGAAGGCCAGAAAAATGTCGCCCGAACTGTGGTAGCCGAAGCCGCCTGTCATGGCGATGCCGAGCGGCACGCGCTTTGCCAGCCGCTTCATCTGGTGCGGCAGAAATGGCGCATCGGTGGCGACGATGGCGATGATCGAGCCCTTTTCGGCACGCGGCGTGCCTTCGCGCATCGCCGGCTCTACCAGATCGGGCCCGACGCGGGCGCCGCGCAGTGTGAAATTGCGCCGCTTGCCGAAATTCGCCTGCACGAATACGCCGACCGTATGCCTGATGCCCTGCCACTCGACGATGCGCGATGCCGTGCCCGAGCCGGCCTTGAAGCCAAAGGCAATCATGCCGGTGCCGCCGCCGACACTGCCTTCCTCGATCGCTCCACCGGCGGCACCGTCGAGCGCGGCTTCGACATCTTCGAAGCCGACGTGATGACCGTTGATGTCGTTGAGGAAACCATCATAGGTCTCCGCCGCAACCGGCAGGCCCCAGCCGCTGTCGAGCGCCGCCGGCAGCACGCGTTGCATCCAGCGCAGCGTGCCGTCGCGGGTGACGCCGCAGGAATGCGTGTTGGTGATCGTGACGGGCAGGTTGAAGGCGCCGACTTCCTCGATAATGTGCGACCCCGTCAACTCGCCATTGCCGTTCTGGCTGAAGACACCGGCAAACACCGGCGTGGCGAGCTCAGCCAACGGCCGCGGCAGGATGGCGGTGACGCCGGTGCGCACCGGCCCCGTGCCAACCTCGAGCAGACCCTCGCCGGAAATCAGCGTCGCATAGCCGACCGATACGCCGGGCACATCGGTGATGGTGTTGAAGCCGCCCGGCGTGCCCTCGAAGGCAATGCCGAAAGCACGGGCGCGCGGCTTGCCCGCCGGCGTTTGAAGATGCGGGTCATGTCCGGTCATGCGGTCCTCTAAAAAAGCGAGCCCTGATTGCCCGGTTCTTTCGGTTTGCTGGCCGTCGGCTTTGCGGCGGGTTTGCTGGCGGGCGGCGTGGCCGCTGGTTTGGCAACGGCCTGCACCCGCTCGGCGTCGCCGGTCGCGACTGCATTTACGGTGCCGTCGGCGAACTCCAGCTGCAGGCCAGCGCCCGGCGCCACATCAACTGCCAGTTTGATCACCGCGCCGTCGGCATCCTTGACCAGCGCGAAGCCGCGCGCCAGCACAGCCTTGTGCGACAGCGTTGCCATCAGCCTCTCGGATTGGACGATGCGGCCGCGCAGTCGCTCCAGCCTGAGCAGTACCGCTTGCGTGCCGCGTCTCGTCAAAGCCGTCAGAAGATGCCTCTGCACGGTTTGCCGCCGTGCCGTTGGCTCGATCGTAATGCGGCCTTGCAGCAAAGCCAGTTGCTGCCTGTGCCGTTGCAGGGATGCTTTCGCACATTTTGGCAACTGATCCGCCGCACGATTCAACTCCGCGCGCCGAGCTCTCGCCAATGCTCGCAGCGCCCCTTGGGCGCGCAAAAGGTTGCGGTCGTTGGTGCGTCGCGCCTCGGCAATCCGCCGGGACAGCGTTGCCGGAGTGAGCTTCACGGCGAAGAACCGAGCTTGCTTTCTTTCGGTGGAGACCATCAGCCCCCGGCTAAGCCGGCTGGCCGCCTCGTCCAGCCGCCGTCGCGGCAGCGCCAGCAACTGGTCGGGCGAGGGCAGCGCGCGGGCGGCCGCACGCGAGGCCTGCCGCTTGCGTTCGAAATTGCGCAAGGTGGCTGCTTTGAGCCGTGCGCCAAGACTGGCTAGTGTCGCTTCGAGGTCCGCTTTCACCGGCACCGCGATCTCCGCCGCACCTGTCGGCGTCGGTGCCCGCATGTCGGCGACGAGATCGATCAAGGTCCAGTCGGTCTCGTGCCCGACGGCCGAAATCACCGGGATGCGCGAGGCGGCGACGGCGCGCGCCAGCCCTTCATCGTTGAACCCCCAGAGGTCCTCGAGGCTGCCGCCGCCGCGCGCCACGATCAGAAGGTCGGGCGGCACGATCGCTCCATCCCAGGCCAGCGCGTTGAAGCCGTTGACGGCCGCCGTCACTTCCGCCCCCGCCGTCTCGCCCTGCACTCTTACCGGCCAGACCAGCACATGCAGCGGAAAGCGGTCCTTGATGCGATGGATGATGTCACGGATCACCGATCCGGTCGGCGAGGTGACGACGCCGATGGTGCGCGGCATGAACGGCAGCCGCCGCTTGCGGCCGGCATCGAAAAGTCCTTCGGCCTGCAGTCGCCGCTTGCGCTCTTCCAAAAGCGCCATCAGCGCCCCGGCGCCGGCGGGTTCTAGATTGTCGATGACGATCTGGTAGTTGGATTTGCCGGGATAGGTGGTGAGTTTGCCGGTGGCGATCACCTCCATCCCCTCTTCGGGACGGAATTTCAGCCGGCTCATCGTGCCTTTCCAGACCACGGCATCGAGCCGCGCGCGGTCGTCCTTCAGGGTGAAATAGGCATGGCCGGAAGAGTGCGGCCCGCGATAGCCGGAAATTTCGCCGCGCACCCGCACATGGCCGAAGACATCCTCGACCGTGCGCTTCAGCGCGCCGGAAATCTCGCTCACCGTGTATTCGGTGGCATTGGTTCGTGATTCGGATTCTGCGTCGCTCATCGGCCGATTGAGCGGCTGTTGTCGCTCCGCGTCAAGATTCCATAACTTGATCTTAAGCCTGTCCTGATTGACTCTGGGCCAAGGAGGACGCATGAGCGCCCGCAGACAACGCAGCCCGTTGACGTTCCAGGTCACCCTGACGGTGCTGACGCTTGCCGTTTTTGCACTGGCCATCGTTGTCGGCTTCGGCCTTTACGCCACCATGCAGGCCGACCGGGTCTCGCTCGAGCGGCAGAAGGTTTTCCTGGCCAACGGCCTGCAGGACCAGGTCGCCGCGGTAAAGCGCGAGCAGGAAAGCGTCGCCGTCTGGGATGATTCCGTTATCAACGCCAAGGCCGGCAACCAGACCTGGATGGCAGAGAATCTCAGCGTCTGGATGTCCTCGTATTACGGCCACAACCGGGTCTATGTGCTGGACGACGCCAACCGGCCGGTCCACGCCATGCGCGAAGGGAAGGTCGTCTCGCCTGCCGTCTTTGGCGAGGACGAACCCGCTTTGCGGCCGACAATCGCCAGGTTGCGCCAGATGATGAGCAAGGACGCAAGCCAGGCCGGCGCAAAATTCGTTGCCGACGATCTGGTCTCGCTTGGCGGTCAGCCTGCCATACTCAGCGTCATGCCTCTGGTGCCGAGTTCGGATCGCGTCACCCAGGCATCCGGCAGCGAATATCTGCATGTCTCCATAGAGTTCATCAACGACGCGGTGATCGGCAAGATCGCGCAGAAATATCTTCTGGCGGGGGCGCATCTCCTGCCGATGGCTCAGCCGCTTGGCTCGGCTGCCATTCCGCTTATCGACAAACAGGGTGTCATCCTCGGCTATATTGCCTGGGACCAGGAACGGCCCGGCCTGACGCTGGTGGGCAAGGCCAGCCCGGCCCTGGCTCTGGCCGCGCTGGTTGCGGCGAGCGTGCTCGCCTTTCTGCTCCGGCGTCTGCGCCGTGCGTCATCGGCGCTGCAGACCAGCCAGGCCCAGGCGCAATATCTCGCCTTTCACGACACGCTCACCGGCCTGCCCAACCGGGCACTGTTCGAGGACAGGCTGCGGCGTGCCTTGCTTACCTCCGGCAATGAAAGCAAGGTCGCGCTGCTTTATCTCGATCTAGATCGCTTCAAGCATGTCAACGACACGCTTGGTCACCCGGCAGGCGACGAACTCGTGCGCCAGACGGCGGCCAGGCTTCAGCATACGGTTCGCGACGTCGACACGGTGGCAAGGTTGGGTGGCGACGAATTCGCGGTAATCCTGATCGATGTCCGCGACGTCAGGAACGCAGAGGATATTTCCGAGAGGGTGCTGCAGAAACTGCAGGAGCCGTTCAAACTGATGGACGATCAGGTCTTTGTCAGCGCCAGCATCGGCATAGCCTTGTCGACAGGCCCTGATGCCGATGCAGACGATCTGCTGCGCAAGGCCGACATCGCGCTCTACGAAGCCAAGAAGAACGGCCGTGGCCGCTACCAGGTCTTCGCCGGCGACATGGACGACCTTTTGCTGCGCAAGCGCAAGGTCGAGAGCGAGCTGCGCAGCGCGCTAAATGGCGGCACCGGTATCAAGCTCGCCTACCAGCCGGTCTTTGCCAGCGACGGCAAGACCATTGTCGGCGCCGAGGCGCTGATCCGCTGGGCGCATGAGGTCCATGGCGCACTGCCGGCGGCGCAGTTCATCGCCATCGCCGAGGAACGCGGCATGATCGGGCAGCTCGGCGCATGGGCCCTGCTGGAAGCCTGCCACTTCGCCGTGAAGACCAAACTGCCGTGGCTCGCCGTCAATGTCTCGCCGCTGCAATTGCGCGACGCCGGCTTTGCCGAAGAGGTTGCCTCGATCCTCGCCGAAACGGGACTGGCGCCGAAGCGCCTGCAGCTCGAGATCACCGAAAACGTTCTCCTGGAAAACAACGACACCACCAGAGCGGCTCTGGCAGCCTTGCGCCAGTCGGGCGTCGGCATTGTGCTCGACGATTTCGGCACCGGCTATTCGTCGCTGAGCTATCTGCGCCGCCATGCCATCGACAAGCTCAAGATCGACCGCTCCTTCGTGCGGCTTCTCGACGGCGACGGCAATTCGGGCGCCATCGTCAAGGCGCTGATCGATCTCGCCGGCGCGCTCAAGGTCGAGGTCACCGCCGAGGGCGTAGAGACCGAGGTGCAAAAGGCGCTGCTGGTCGCCATGGGCTGCCAGCAGCTGCAGGGCTACCTCTTGTCGCCGCCGCTGGAGCCGGCGCAATTGGTGGCGCTGCCCGGCCTGTCGTCGGCCAACGCAACGACGGAGGCGGCAGCGTCGGCCTGATCGTTCCTACCAGCCAGGCAGGATCTGGTTCGGCTTGCTCCGCTTCATCTTGGCGAAGGCGAGCGAGGCGAAATCGAAGCTTCCCGTTTCTTCGCCGAGCGGCACGGAAATATTGTCGAGGCTTTCCGAGATGTGCCGGGCCAGCGCGTCGACGATTTCGGGACGCGAGGTCTGGCCGCGCATGATGCCGATGCGGCAGTCGGGCAGGGCGCCAAAACCGTCGGCTTCGCCCAGCACTCGCATGCCGGGCCGCAGCGCGCATTCCGGCAGCACCGAGATCGCCAGCCCCGACAGCACCGCGGCGGTGATGACGGTGGCCGAGAAGCTGGTGAACAGGATTCGATAGTCGCGGTTTTGCCGGTCGAGCACATCGACGGCGGCGCGCCGCCAGATGCAGTTCGGCCGGCCGAAGGCCATCGGCAGCACTTCCTGTTCGTGCGTGGCATGGTTGGCCGAGGTCACCCATAGCAGCGGCTCGCGCCGCACCACTTCCGACTGGCCGCGCGTATCGTTGTGCGTCACCAGCGCAAGATCGAGATTGCCGCGCTTGATATGCTCGACCAAGCCTGGCGTAGGCTCGCAGATGACGGTCAGTTCGACGCGCGGGTTTGACCGTGTGAAGCGTGCCATGATTTCGGGCAGGAACCGGTCGGCATAGTCGTCGGGGGTGCCGATGCGGATGGTGCCTTCGAGCCGCTGGTCATCGAAGGCGGCCAGCGTTTCGCGGTTGAGATAGAGCAGGCGGCGCGCGTAGGAGAGCAGCTTGTCGCCTTCCTCGGTCAGCCTGTTGGTGCGGCCGTCCTTTTCGAACAGCGGCTTGCCGATCCGCTCTTCCAGCCGGCGCATCTGCATCGACACCGCCGATTGCGTGCGCAGCACTTCCTCGGCCGCGCGGGTAAAGCTGCCGGTATCGGCAATCGAGATGAAGGTCTGCAACTGGTCGAGATCGAGTGGCGCTTTCATCGGTCCAATCCATCAGTAGCGTTGATGCTAAAGATTAGAAACATTCGTTGGATTAATCAATCGGTGCGTGGCAAATTCACATTGTCCACATGAAGGCATGTGAATCGAGACCGGAACGGCCGCTGTCCCCAGCGCCGATCGCCTGGTCTTGTCCAGTTCGAGTCTGAAGGAGACCGACATGACCACGTTTGATTTCGCCACCGAGACCTCGCGCATAACCTCGCGTCCGGCCGTTGCGACGCGCGTGGCCAACACCCTTCTCAATGCCTACCAGGCCTGGAAAAATCGCCGGGCCTTCTATCGCCTCGGCGAGATGTCGGACGCCGAACTCGCCGATATCGGCCTGACGCGCGCGGATCTCCATGTCGCCATCGATGTGCCGTTCGGCGCCGATCCGACCGTGAAGCTGCGTGCGATTGCGAGCGATCGTGCCGATACGATCGAAGATCTCGCCCGCCAGATAGCGTGATATCGGGCGCATTGTTTCGGTTGCCGTGAACCTTTCTCAGGCTCGCTGCGACCAACGAGTATAGCAGGCTCCCCACTCCCTACCGGTTCCCCGCCGGCCAGCCTGCACACTGGCCCGGTCCTCCTCCAGGACCGGGCTTTTCTTTTAAAGCTCCGTCGTCATCGTGCGGTCTGCGCCGCGTCGCTTCGTTCCTTGCTCCGAAGCCGCGAAGGTCAGCGCCCAACTACCGCCAACTACCGCCGGTCCATGTCCCGCTTGAACTGGTCGAAGATCGTTTCCACGCCCTTCTGATAGTCGTCGCGCTGCTTGGCGCCGGTCTCGAACATCTTGCCGAAAATATCGTCGAACGGATTGCGTGGCCTGCCGCTCGGATTGGCCTGCGGTTGCGGCGCCTGGCGCTCCTGCGGTGCCTGTCGCGGCTGGGGTGCTTGCGGCTGCTGCGGCGCCGGCTGCCCACCGGGCAGGCCGAAGCCGCCACCACCGCCTTGCCGCATCATCTCTTCAAAAATCTTGCCCAGCGGGTTGTCGCCGTAAGGGCTCTGCGTCTGTTGCGGCTGTGTTGGCTGCTGCGGCCGGCCCTGCGGTTGCTGTGCCGCGCCACCGCCGAACATATCCTGCAGCACCTTGCCCAGCGGATTGTCGCCATAGGGGTTGGGCGCCTGTTGCGGCTGGCTTTGCGGCTGTTGGGCGCCGCCGCCGAACATGTCCTGCAGCACTTTGCCCAGCGGGTTCTCACCGTAAGGATTGGGTGCTGGCTGCGGCGCAGGCTGTGCCCCGCCGCCCGCCTGCCGCATCATCTGTTCGATGATCTCGCCGAGCGGATTGCTGCCGGCGCCGAAGCCACCGGCGGCCTGCATCTGACCCCCGGTCAACTGGTTTGTCGTCTGCTTGAACAATCCGCCCATCACCATCGAAGCGATGGCCGGCAGCATCTGCTGCAGGATCTGCTGGCTGACGCCGGTCGCCTGCGCGGCCTGGCTGGCCACCGCGCGCGACAGCTCCTTCGAGCCGAACAGATGACCCAGAATGCCATTGCCCTCATTGACGCCTTGCGGTGAGAAAGCCCTGGTCGCGTCCTCGAAGTATTTGGCGTGCTGGCCGCTCGCCATCGCCGTCATGAAGGCGCCTAGCCCATAGGGATCGGCGGTGTTGCGAGAAGGCCGGCAGCAGAGCGGCGACAGCCGCCTGCGTCTGCTGCATGGAAAGCCCGTACTGCTGGGCAAGCGCCTGCATGCCGTTGCCGTTCTGCGCCTGCGCCAATATGTCGAACAAGGTAGGCATCGGTTTCTCCTCCCGGAAATCCTCGAGGGAGAACCTAGTTCGTTTCGATGTTCGATTGAAGCGGCTTTTGCCGCTGCTCAAGGCGCGACGCTAATACGCATATTCCATGAACACCGGCTCGATCGAGCCGCCCCAGCGCGTGTGGTAGGCCGACAGCATTTCCTCGGCACTGGTGGTACCGCGCGCCACGACTTCGTCCAGCGTGTTGAGGAACGAGGTCTCGTCATAGCCGTCGCGGTTCTTCCTGCCGCGATTTTTCAGCCCAAGGCGCGAAATGGTCATTACATCGCGGCCGATCTCACGCAGCGTCGTGTTGCGGAACGGCGCGGAAATGCCTTGTTCCGGCACCGCATTGCGCATCGCCAGCGTTTCTTCATAGGTCCAGCTCGAAGTCAGCGCCTCGGCGGCGTCGAGCGCGGCCTCGTCATAGAGCAGCCCGACCCAGAAGGCCGGCAGCGCGCAGATGCGGCGCCACGGCCCGCCATCGGCGCCGCGCATTTCGAGGAAGCGCTTCAGCCTGACGTCAGGGAACAGGGTCGACAGATGGTTCGCCCAGTCGCCCATGGTGGGCAGTCCGTCCGGTACTTCATTGCGGGCAACGCCGGCCATGAACTGGCGGAAGGTGATGTGCGTCATGTCGTGATAGTGGCCGTCGCGGATGACGAAATACATCGGCACGTCGAGCGCCCATTCGACATAGTCGGCAAAGCCGAACTCGGGCGAGAAGCAGAATTCGAGCAGGCCCGAGCGCTGGTTGTCGGTGTCGCGCCAGATGTCGCCGCGCCAGCTCTGCAGCCCGTTCGGCCGGCTGTCGGTGAAGGGCGAGTTGGCAAACAGCGCCGTCGACAGTGGCTGCAGCTTCAGCGACACCTGCATCTTGCGGCGCATGTCGGCTTCGCTTTCGAAGTCGAGGTTCACCTGGATGGTGCAGGTGCGATACATCATGTCGAGACCCTTGGTGCCGACCTTGGGCATGTAGCGGGTCATGATTTCGTAGCGCGATTTCGGCATTTTCGGCGTCTCGGCCAGCGACCATTTCGGGCTGCCGCCGAGGCCGAGAAAGCGGATGCCCATCGGCTCGGCGATCTCGCGGACCTGCGCCAGATGCGCATTGCCCTCCCGGCAGGTCTGGTGGATCGTTTCCAGCGGCGCGCCCGACAGCTCGAACTGGCCGCCAGGCTCCAGCGAGATCGCGCCCTGTCCGGTCGGCTCGACCAGGCCGATGATGCGGCCGTCATCGATGATCGGGTCCCAGCCGAGCTTTTGCTGCATGCCTTCGAGGATGGCGCGGATGCCGCGCTCGCCGCCATAAGGCACCGGCGCGTTGCCGTCGACATAGAAGGGGAACTTCTCGTGCTCGGTCCCGATGCGCCACTTGTCGCGCGGCTTGTTGCCTTCGGCCAGATGCTCGACCAGTTCGTCGATGCCTTCGATTGGCCGGAAATCGGTTGTGTCGCGCGCCATGGGGCCCCCTCTGCGGCTCTCGGAGCCCGCCGGCGCTAAATGGACGAAATGTCAGCAGCCGATCAAGCGAAAAATCCTGAGCCACAGGTCAACAGGAATTGATCTTTACGCTTCTTACCAGTCTCCGACCGTCGCCTGCATCACCGCAAGCGCCGCTACAGCTGCTGTGTCAGCGCGCAGGATGCGCGGTCCGAGCGGGATGGCAGTGACGAAGGGGAGCGCCCGCAGCATCTTGCGTTCGTCGTCGGAAAAGCCGCCTTCCGGCCCGACCAGCAGCGCCAGCTTCCTCTCCGGCACCGCCTGCAATGCCGGCAGCGGGTTGTTGGTCGAGGCATCCTCGTCGCAGAAGATAAGCCGGCGTTCCTTGTCCCAGCCGGAGAGCAGGCGCTCGAATTTCTCGGCCTCGCGCACTTCCGGCACCGCCAGTATGCCGCATTGCTCGGCCGCCTCGACGACATTGGCGCGCAGCCGGTCGATGGAGGGTTTTGCCACTTGCGTGTGCTGGGTGATCACCGGCTGCAGGATGCCGGCGCCCATCTCGACCGCCTTCTGCACGAGATAGTCGAGCCGGCCCTGTTTCAGCGGCGCGAAGCAATAGATCAGGTCAGGCAGGGGCGGTTGCGGTCTCTGCGAGGCCAGCACCTTCAGCCGCACCGCCCTTTTCGACCTGGTGGCAATCGCCGCCGACCACTCGCCGTCGCGGCCGTTGAAGACCAGGATCTCGGCGCCTTCGCCGAGCCGCAGCACATGCGTGAGATAATGGCTCTGCTGCTGGCCGGCATCGAATTCGATGCCTGCCGCGAGGTCGTCCGGCACGAACAGCCGCTGCATCTTGTAATTGGCGCGCATCGCCGAGGAATGGGCGAGGCGGTGCCTGGCGTCAAGTCTCGGCGGAACGATGCCACACCGGTTCAAAACCGTGCCGCAGCACCGAAACGGTCGTGGTCGGTGTGAGCAGGCGCAGCGACCGGCCGGCAAGGCTGTCGAAGGCCGCCGCATCGCCATAGCCTGCGAACGACCAGGGCAGCGCGTTGCCGCCGCGCAGCGCATAGGCCGAGCCGCCATCCGCGATCATCGCTCCGTCCGGCAATTCGGCAAGCTCTCCCATGGTGACATCAGGTGGCTTGCCGCCGGAAGCCAGCCGCTCCTTGTGCAGCCGCTTGTCCACCATTGGCGCGCGCGGTTCGTTTACACCGAAGACTTTGCCGAAACGCCCGACAAAATCCGTGGCTCGCTCACGCCGGCAATAGAAACAGGGACGGTGCCCGGCGGCCAGCGCCGTCACCTCGTCGAAGAAGAACAACTCGGTCCAGCCGGCCCTGCCGCCCGGCCTGTTCCTGCCCATCGGCTCGCGCCGCACATTGCGGAATTGGCAGACGCAGATGATCCAGGCCGGCAAGGCCCAACGCTTTTTCAGCAGCGTCTTGGTCTCAGGATCGTGGATGATGCCGCGATTGCCGGTGAACAGGCCGCGCTCCGATATGGCATGGATGGCGCCGAACGGATCGACCCGGTTCTGCAGTGGCATAGCTCTCTCCCGAATACGCATCTTGGCTGCAATACGGGCGACATGATATCGCTCGTCGCGTCATTTCATGTCAGCAGGGTTTTGCGATGCGGGTGCTGGTGGTCCAGAACTACGACAACACCGGCCTTGGCCAGGTTGGTGCCGCGCTCGCCGAAGCCGGCGCCGATCTCGACCTGCGCCGGCCCTACAAGGGCGATGCGCTGCCGGACGACGCGACCGGACACGATGCCATGGTGATGCTGGGCGGCGGTCAGAATGCGCTGGCCGACGATGACTACCCGTATTTCCCGGCGCTGCTCGAACTGACCCGCGATTTCGCCGCCAAGGATCGCTCGGTTCTCGGTATCTGCCTGGGCAGCCAGTTGGTTGCCCGCACTTTCGGCGGTGAGAACCAGATCGGCGGCGCCTCGGAATTCGGCTGGCACAAGGTATCGCTGACGCCGGACGCCAGAACCGATCCGGTGCTTGGCGCACTTCCCCAGGATTTCCCCATCTTCGAATGGCACGACGACACTTTCGCGCTGCCATCAAATGCGGTGCGGCTTGCCGGCAGCGAAATTGCTGAGAACCAGGCGTTCCGTATCGGCCGCGCCGTCTACGGCTTCCAGTTCCATTTCGAGGCCGACCAGCCGATTGTGAGGGACTGGAGCGCATCCTTCGCGCCGCTGATTGCCGATCGCCATCCCGACTGGCAGGATCGCCTCGACAGCGAAATGGCACGCAACGGCCCCGAGGCCGACGCCGCGGGCTTGGCCATTGCCCGCGCCTGGGTGGCGACAATCTGAGCCCAGCCAACGCGCGGCCGTTGCATAATTGGCACGCGGCGGGGAATCTGCCGGGGACAACTTCTTTCGTTCTTGGTTTGTGGCCGAACGCTATCCTACAAGGCGCGCGCTTTGCATCGGCAATGCAACCGCGATGAACCTTCTGTGTGATCCGCGCGACACACCGCCGATACAGAATCGACCTACAAGCGCGAAATCGTCGAAACTTTCAGACGAATTCTCGGTTTCAACCCATTGGTAACCGCCTCGTGCCCAGATGCAGGAAGCTCAACTAGAGATGATGTCCGTGAAAGCAGCGCTTCTGTCCTTTGTCATGCTGTCTGCCATCGTTTTGTGCGGTCTCGGCATTTATTCCGCCGATGCAGCCAACAACCATCAGGCCGTCGACGGCTACGGCGTCACCGCCGCGCTTCGCTAAAACGCTTTTCCCTGCACAGTCAGGATACGCTTGTCCGCGCCGTCCACGGCGAGCGCGCTGAGCATGCCTGACTGCCAGGCGAGCGTGTCGACATTGACGCGGTTCGGCATCACCTCCGCCTCCGGCACCGGTGTGTGGCCGTGCACGATCACCTTCGGGTAAAGCCCTGGATGGTTGTGGAAGACGTCGCGTATCCAGACCAGATCCTGCGGGCTCTGGCTCTCCAGCGGCACGTCAGGCCTGACGCCAGCATGGCAGAAGAAGAAATCACCTGATATCAGTGACAATTGCAGCGACCGCAGGAAGTCGACATGGGCTTGCGGTACAGCATTGACCAGTGCCTGGTGTCCCCGCCGTAACGCCTCGGCCTTGCCGAACCAGCTTGCGTGTCCCGCTAGGTCGACGCCATAGGATTGTGCCGTCTTCACGCCGCCATAGCGGATGAACAGCCCTTCCGGGTCAGGCTCGTCGAGAAAATCGAGGAAGCCGATATCGTGGTTGCCGGCGAGCATCAGATGCCGTGGATCGCGTTTCTGTGCCTCGATCAGGAAGTCTATGACGCCCTTGGACTCTGGTCCGCGGTCGACATAGTCGCCGAGGTGGATGACGCGCCAATCGCTGGTCGGCTTGTATTCGAGTTCGCTCTCGATGCGGCGATGCATGGCGGCGAGCAGATCGAGCCGGCCATGCACGTCGCCGATCGCATAGAGGCGCATGCCATCGGGCGCGCGCGCGTCGAGGTAGTGGATGCCGGTCTCGATCAAGGCGGCTTCGTCTCCGTGATCCAGCGAGGCTAGGGTCTAATCGGTGAACAAGACCCTATCGCCGCAACTGGTCCTTGCCCATCTCGGTCACCAGCCGTTTGCCGCACAGTGCCAGCGTGATGTCCATCTCCTTGCGGATGATGTCCAGCGCCAGGGTCACGCCTTGCTTGCCCATGGCGCCCAACCCGTACAGGAACGGGCGGCCGATATAGGTGCCCTTGGCGCCGAGGCAAAGCGCCTTCAGCACGTCCTGGCCCGAGCGGATGCCGCCGTCCATATGCACCTCGATCCTGTCGCCGACGGCATCGGCGATCTCCTCCAGCGCCATGATTGACGACGATGCGCCGTCGAGCTGGCGCCCGCCATGGTTGGAAACGATGATGGCGTCGGCGCCGGTCTCGACCGCCATCAGCGCGTCCTCTTTGTCGAGAATACCTTTCAGGATCAGCTTGCCGCCCCAGCGCTCCTTGATCCAGGCGACGTCCTTCCACGACAGGTGCGGGTCGAACTGCTCCGTCGTCCACGATGCCAGCGAAGCGACGTCGCCGACGCCCTTGGCATGGCCGACAATGTTGCGGAAGGTGCGGCGCTTGGTGCCGGCAATGCCCATCAGCCAGCGCGGCCGCATGGCGATGTTGGCAATGTTGGCCAGCGTCATCTTGGGCGGCGCCGACAGCCCGTTGCGGACATCCTTGTGGCGCTGCCCCAGGATCTGCAGGTCGAGCGTCAACACCAGCGCCGAGCATTTTGCAGCCTTCGCCCTGTCGATCAGGTCGAGCACGAAATCCTTGTCGCGAAGCACGTAGAGCTGGAACCAGAACGGCTTCTTCGTCACCGACGCGACATCCTCGATCGAGCAGATGCTCATCGTCGACAGCGTGAACGGCACGCCGAATTCCTCTGCCGCCTGCGCCGCCAGCATCTCGCCATCGGCATGCTGCATGCCGGTCATTCCAGTTGGGGCAAGCGCCACCGGCATCGCCACTTTCTCGCCGATCATGGTCGATTCCAGCGAGCGGTTGCTCATGTCGACCAGCACGCGCTGACGGAATTTTATCTTCTGGAAGTCCTCCTCGTTGGCGCGGTAGGTGCTTTCGGTCCAGGCGCCGGAATCGGCATAGTCGTAGAACATCTTCGGCACCCGCCGGCGCGCCAGGTCCTTGAGATCGGCAATGGTGAGGATGTCGCTCATGGTGGTTCCTCGTTAGCCAGTCGTCTTGAAGCCGTCGTCGGCGTCGGAGCGCTGCTTAAGCCTGAGCCGCGACACGCGCTGCCAGTCGCCGCTGCGTTCGGCCTCGAGCATCGAGCGCTCGACATAGGAGATATGGTCCATCGCCGCTTGGCGGGCAGCTGAGGGATCGCCGGCCTTCACGGCTTTGTAGATCGCGCGGTGCTGGTCCAGCAGCGCCTCCCGCGCTCCGGGCACGCTGAACACCAGAAGCCGGTTCTGGAACACGCCTTCAGACAGCAGCCGGTAGCAGGAGCGCAGCGTGTGCAAGAGGATGATGTTGTGCGCGCATTCGCACACAGCATGGTGGAACTCGACGTCGATTTCCGCCTCGTCGTCGAAATCGCCGGTGCGGTGCGCCTCGTCCATGCGCGCCATGATGCGGTCGAGCAGCGCAATGTCGTCCGCTGTCGCGCGCCGCGCCGCATATTCGGCCGCCACGCCTTCGATCTCGCGGCGGTATTCCAGATAGTCGGTCACCGCCTTGCGGTGCATCGAGATGAGGTCGGTCACCGGCTTGGTGAACAGCTGGCCGATGACGTCGGCGACATGGGTGCCCCCGCCGGCCTTGGTGATCAGCAGCCCGCGCCCTTCCAGCGCCTTCAGCGCGTCGCGCAGGATCGGCCGCGACACGTCGAACTGGCGCGCCAGCTCGCGCTCGCCCGGCAGCCGGTCGCCGGTGCGCAGCACGCCTTCAAGGATCAGGCTTTCGATCTGCTGCACCACCTCGTCGGCGGTGCGCGAATGCTCGATCCTGGAGAAAATATCGCTCAACGGGGGCCTGGGAAATTGAACCTGTGTCGCGCAAGATAAAGCCAGCGTCGCCAACTGGTCAAATTATTTATCCAATTCGCCCAATCGGGCCGGTCTGCGCGTCGCGCCGGCAGGACCTACGATGCTAGACTTTGGTGTTTACGCGCCTCATGGATTGCCTTTAGAGGACGCCATCACACGAAGGGTCGAGAACAGGGGGACCACCGTGTCGGACGAGACGTCCAACCTCGAATTCCAGCCGCGCGCCCAGGGCAGCGTGATGGGCTTTCCCGCGCATGAGGGACGGCCCGGCGCGATCGGCGAGGTCCATGCCCGGCCGCATCCGCTGATCGAGAAGCCGCGCGTGCTCGTGCAACTCGCCTTCATGACCGAGGGCGGCTCCGGCGTCGACATGGCCGTGCTCTCCGAACTGTCGCGGCGCCTCGGCATTGCCGCGCCCGACCGTCATGCCCGCCACCACGCCATGAAGTGGGGCAAGGGCACGCTGCGCTGGGAGCGGCATACGGAATTTTCGACCTATCTGTGGGAAGGGCCGCTGGCCGAAAGCAGCAGGGCGCAGGAGGATTCTCCTTTCGGCAACGGCTTCTCGCCGCCGGGAACGGTGATCTCAGGCATAAGGCTGGAGATCCGCAAATGGACGCCGGCAAGCGAGAAGCTGATTGCGGCCTTCGACCCGACGAGCCTCTGCTATTCGCTGGTCGAGCGCGGCAATGCGGCCATCGTCACCGATTTCCGCCAGGACGGCGACGGCCTGACCCGCATCCTGGTGCTTGATCGCGGCCTGACGCCGGCGCGGACCGGCGCGCTGTCGCAGCGGCTGATCGACGTCGAGACGTATCGCACGCTTGCCATGCTCGGCCTGCCGCTGGCGCTGACGCTGTCGGGCCGCGCCCGCCGCATCGAGGACCGGCTGGCGCAGACCACGCTGGAAATGAAGGTCGCTGAAACCCGCGACAGCCAGACGCTGCTCGCCGACCTGACCGAGCTTGCCGCTGAACTCGAGGCTGATGCCGCCTCCAGCCTCTATCGCTTCGGCGCCAGCCGCGCCTATGACGGTATCGTTGTCGAGCGGCTGGAAGCGCTGGAGGAAGAAGCCGTGCCCGGCTACGACACTTGGGGCGGCTTCCTGCAGCGGCGGGTGGCGCCTGCCATGCGCACCTGCCGTTCGGTCGAGGAGCGCCAGGCCAACCTGTCGCGCAAACTAACCCGCGCCACCACGCTGCTGCGCACCTGGGTCGATGTCGAGGTCGAGAAGCAGAACCGCGATCTGCTGGCGTCGATGAACAACCGCGCCCGGCTGCAACTGCGGCTGCAACAGACGGTGGAAGGCCTGTCGGTGGCAGCAGTGTCCTACTATGTCGTCGGCCTGATCTCCTATCTCGCCAAGGGCGCCTCGATCTTCGGCCATGCCTTTGCACCCGAAATCGTCACTGCCGCGGCGGTGCCGGTCGCCATCGTGCTGGTCTGGTGGGGCGTGCGGCGAGTCAGGCGGATGCATTCCGAGCCGGCGAAACATCCGGGGGAGTAGGAGCGCACTTTACCCTCCCCCTTGTGGGGAGGGTCGATCCGCATAGCGGATCGGGGTGGGGGTGCTCGTAAAGCTTCGTCGCGCGGACCCCCACCCCGCTCACTGCGTTCGCGACCCTCCCCACAAGGGGGAGGGTGAATAGCGGCAGATTGCCGCTGCGGAAGGCTGGCAGTACGCTCTTTGCCCGACGCGGTGTTTGCAACATCCGAATGTAACTGGTAAAAGATTTTTACCAGCCAAGCGGAGGACGCTGCCGATGTCCGGCCTTGTCATGCCCAAGCCAGACGACGCCACGATGCGAAGGCGGGCGGAGATCGTCGCCGACATGCGCATCATCGTGCCGGGCGAGGGCGTCGTCGACGCCACCAATGAAATGCGCGCCTTCGAAAGCGACGGCCTCACCGCCTACCGGCAATTGCCGCTGGTCGTGGTACTGCCCGAGACGGTGATGCAGGTGTCGCGGGTGCTGAAATACTGCAACGACCGCAACATCCGTGTCGTGCCGCGAGGCTCCGGGACCTCGCTCTCCGGCGGCGCGTTGCCGCTTGAAGATGCCGTGCTGCTGGTCATGAGCCGCTTCAACCGCATCCTTGCCATCGACTATCCCGACCGCGTCGTCGTCGCCCAGCCGGGCGTCACCAATCTCGGCATCACTACTGCCGTCGAGCAGGAGGGCTTTTATTACGCCCCCGATCCATCCTCCCAGATCGCCTGCTCGATCGGTGGCAATGTCGCGGAAAATTCCGGCGGCGTGCACTGCCTGAAATACGGCCTGACCGCCAACAATGTGCTCGGCATCGAAATGGTGCTGATGAATGGCGAGGTGGTGCGGCTTGGCGGCAATCATCTGGACTCGGAAGGCTATGATCTCCTCGGCGTCATGACGGGGTCCGAAGGCCTGCTCGGCGTCGTCACCGAGGTCACCGTGCGCATCCTGAAAAAGCCAGAGACGGCCCGCGCTCTGCTGATCGGCTTTCCGACCAGCGAGCAGGGCGGCCAATGCGTCGCCGACATCATCGGCGCCGGCATTATCCCTGGCGGCATGGAGATGATGGACCGGCCGGCGATCCATGCCGCGGAAGATTTCGTCCACGCCGGCTATCCCCTTGATGTCGAGGCGCTGCTGATCGTCGAACTCGACGGGCCGGGCGTCGAGGTCGATCACCTGATCGGTCTCGTCGAAGCGATCGCCTACAGGAACGGCTCCACCACATGCCGCGTCTCGCAATCCGAACAGGAGCGGCTGAGCTTCTGGGCCGGTCGCAAGGCGGCCTTCCCGGCGGTCGGCCGCATCTCGCCCGACTATTACTGCATGGATGGCACCATCCCGCGCAAGGAACTGCCGCGCGTGCTCGCCGGCATGCGCGAACTGTCGGAAAAATATGGCCTCGGCGTCGCCAACGTCTTCCACGCCGGCGATGGCAATCTGCACCCGCTGATCCTTTACGACGCCAACGTGCCGGGCGAACTCGACAAGGCGGAAAGCTTTGGCGCCGACATTTTGCGGCTCTGCGTCAAGGTCGGCGGCGTCCTGACCGGTGAGCATGGCGTCGGCGTCGAGAAGCGCGATTTGATGCCGGAGATGTTCAACCAGATCGACCTCGACCAACAAATGCGCGTCAAATGCGCCTTCGACCCCAACCATCTGCTCAACCCGGGAAAAGTGTTCCCGCAACTGCGCCGCTGCGCGGAGCTTGGACGCATGCATGTGCATCGCGGCCAGGTGGCGTTTCCGGACATTCCGAGGTTTTGATGGGGGCGGAATGTCTCACGTCGGCGATCCTTCGCGCCCCCCTCTGTCCTGCCGGACATCTCCCCCACAAGGGGGGAGATCACCAGTCATCTCTGCCTTCGCCAATCTTCGACGTTGCTAGAGAGGCGCGGTCGCCAAAGCTGCTAATCTCCCCCCAAGTGGGGGAGATGTCCGGCAGGACAGAGGGGGGCGCGAAGGAACTCGACCCATCTTCGCCATGACGACCTTCACCCCCACCACATCGGCCGAGATCCTCTCCACCGTCCAATGGGCGGCGGCGGAAGAGTCACCTTTGGAAATCATCGGCCACGGCTCCAAGCGCGGCATCGGCCGGCCACAGCAGAGCGAACACACGCTCGATCTTTCGAAGCTCACCGCCGTCACGCTCTACGAGCCGGCCGAGTTGGTACTGTCGGCCAAGGCCGGCACGCCGCTTTCCGAGATCGAAAACCTGCTCGCCGAAAGCGGCCAGCAACTCGCCTTCGAACCGATGGATTATGGTCCTTTACTCGGCGGCGAGCCCGGCAAGGGCACCATCGGCGGCGTGCTCGCCGCGAACCTGTCCGGCCCGCGCCGGCTGAAGGCGGGGGCTGCACGAGACCATATTCTGGGAATCAATGCGGTTGCCGGACGCGGCGAGGCCTTCAAGTCCGGCGGCCGCGTCGTCAAGAATGTCACCGGCTACGATCTGTCGAAGCTGATGGCCAACAGCTGGGGCACGCTGGCCGTGTTCACCGATGTCACCTTCAAGGTGCTGCCGGCGGCCGAGACCGAGGTGACGCTTGCCATGCGTGGCCTACTCGACGATGCCGCCTCTGCCGCCATGGCGCTGGCGCTCGGCTCCAGCGCCGAAGTGTCGAGCGCGGCCCATCTGCCCGAACGCATCGCCGCGCGCGTTGCCGGGGGCAGTCTAGGCACCGACGCTGCAACGCTGCTGCGCGTCGAAGGGTTTGGCCCATCGGTCGCCTATCGCATTGAGGCGCTGAAGACCCTGCTGAAAAATGCCGGCCCGCTGCAGGAGATCGCAGGCGAGACATCACATACCCTCTGGCGTGACATAAGGGACTGCACGCCCTTCGCCGACCGTAGCGAAAAGCCGGTCTGGCGCGTCTCCATGGCGCCGTCTCAGGCCCATCAGATGGTGCTGACGCTGCGCATGCAGATCGGTGTCAGCGCCTTCTACGACTGGCAGGGCGGGCTGGTCTGGCTGCGCATGGAGGAGGGCGATCCCGAGGCCGCCCTGCTGCGCGGGCTGATCAGAAAGCTTGGCGGCGGCCACGCCACGCTGGTGCGCGCCACCCCTTCGCATCGCGCCGCCGTCCCGGTGTTCGAGCCGCAGGCACCGCATAAGGCCGCACTGTCGGCGCGGCTCAAGGCCGAGTTCGATCCCAAGTCCATCCTCAATCCCGGCCGCATGGCCCAAGGCTAAGATAATGCAAACCAACTTCTCCCTTGCCCAGCTCGCCGATCCGCATGTCGCGGAATCGGAGAAGATCCTGCGCAAATGCGTGCATTGCGGCTTCTGCACCGCCACCTGCCCGACCTATGTGACGCTTGGCAACGAACTGGATTCGCCGCGCGGCCGCATCTATCTCATCAAGGACATGCTGGAGAATGGCCGCCCGGCCGACAAGGAGATCGTCACCCATATCGACCGCTGCCTGTCCTGCCTCGCCTGCATGACGACCTGCCCGTCGGGCGTCAATTACATGCACTTGGTCGACCATGCCCGCGCCCATATCGAGGAAACTTACAAGCGGCCGCTGCTCGACCGGCTCACCCGCGCCATGCTGGCCTTCGTGCTGCCCTATCCCGCGCGCTTTCGCGCCGCGCTGAAATTGGCGAGACTCGGCAAGCCATTCATTCGTCTGTTCGAAAAGGTGTCGGCCCTGAAGCCGCTCAGCGCGATGCTGAAGCTGGCACCGGCCTCGATCCCGACGGTCTCGCCAATGGCCTCTTCCGGCATTCATGCCGGGCAGGGGACGAAGAGAGGCCGCGTCGCCATCCTCACCGGCTGCGCCCAATCGGTACTCGACCCCGCCATCAACGAGACGACGATTGCATTGCTGACCAGGCTTGGCGTCGAGGTCGTGGTGCCGCAGGGCGAAGCCTGCTGTGGCGCGCTTGTCCATCATATGGGCCGCGAGGCAGCAGCCCTTGCCTCGGCCCGGCAGAATGTCGATGCGTGGACGCGTGCCATCGACCAGGGCGGGCTCGATGCCATCGTCATCACCGCGTCCGGCTGCGGCACAACGATCAAGGACTACGGCTTCATGCTGCGCCTCGATCCGGCCTATGCCGACAAGGCCGCGCGGGTCTCGGCGCTGGCCAGGGACATTACCGAATATCTCGCAAGCCTCGACCTGCCCGAGCCGGTGCGCAAACCCGGCACCGTCGTCGCCTATCACTCCGCCTGCTCGATGCAGCACGGTCAGAAGATCATCCGCCAGCCGAAGGAATTGCTGTCCAAGGCGGGCTTCGTCGTGCGCGAACCGCGCGAGGGGCATCTGTGCTGCGGCTCCGCCGGCACCTACAACATCCTGCAGCCGGAGATTTCCGCAAGGTTGCGTGACCGCAAGGTGAAGAACATCGAGGCGACCGACGCCGAAATCGTCGCCACCGGCAACATCGGCTGCATCACCCAGATCGCTTCCGCCGCGAAGCTGCCGGTGGTGCACACGATCAAGCTGCTCGACTGGGCCTATGGTGGTCCGAAGCCGGAGGGCGTCTCCGAAGGAAACCTGGTCGCCGCCGAGTAAGCAGCTATTCCGCTGCCAGCCGGCCCACCACGCCATACGTCGCCTGGTAGCGCGCGCGCTGGCGGCTGAGCGCTACCATTGTGTTGCGCAGCAAGATCGCCACGGTGATCGGACCGACGCCGCCGGGCACCGGCGTGATCCAGGACGCGACTTCCTTCACGCTCTCGGTGTCGACGTCGCCGACGATGCGGCTCGTGCCGTCCGGGCCGATCTCGGAATTGATGCCGATGTCGATGACGGCCGCACCGGGCTTCACCATGTCGGCCTTGATCAGCCTGGGCTTGCCGACGGCGACGAACAGTGCGTCGGCGCGGCGCGCATGGGCGGCCACCGAGCGCGTCATGTGATGGCACACCGTCACCGTTGCGCCTTCGCTCATCAGCAGGAAGGCAATCGGCTTGCCGACGATTTCAGAATGGCCGACGACGACGACTTCCAGCCCCTTGAGGTCAAGGCCGGTTTCCTTGAGCAGCTCGACCGAGGCCGCAGCCGTGCAAGGCGCGAGGTCGAGCTGATTGTAGACGATGTTGCCGATCGACGCCGGATGCATGCCCTCGACGTCCTTCAGTGGATGCACCGCCGCTTGCAGCGTCTTGATCGGGATATGCGCCGGCACCGGCCGCTGGATGATGATGCCGGTGACGCGCGGGTCGGCGTTCAGGCCGTGGATCGCCGCCTCGAGTTCGCCGGCGCTGATGTCGGCGGGGAACCGCCGCTCCTCGAAACCGATGCCGGCAAGGGCGGCCTTGGCGCGCTGGTTGCGCACATAGACATCGACGGCAGCGGTATCGCCGACGGTGATCGACACCAGCTTGGGCGGAAAACCTTCGGCGGTGGCGATGGCGGCATCCTCGCGCACGGATGCCATGATGCGCTGGGCGACCGGGCCGCCCCGGAGATAGCGGCTATCGTCTGGCGGAGACATGGCTGGACCTTTGCAGCGGAGTTTGGCGCAGGGGAGTTTGGCCGTCCCTATAGCAGGGGAAATGCGGCAAGGCAGCGTGAAAGCGAACCGTCATCCCCCTGGCGCGACGTTCTGGCGCAGCCTGGCTCAGCTATAGCCGCAAAGAGAAAGGGCAGCGCGGTTTCCCGGGCTGCCCTTTCCTGACTGGCCGCATCCCCACACGGCCCGTCCCCCGTAAACTCTTCCCGATCCTGAAGCTCTAACCTTCTGGACCAGATGATTCGGTAGCCGACTATATCACGACCACGGTCGTTCCAACATTGACCCTCTCGTAAAGGTCAACCACGTCCTCGTTGCGCATGCGGATGCAGCCGGAAGACACCGAGCCGCCGATGGTCCATGGCTGGTTGGTGCCGTGGATGCGGTATTCCGTCGTGCCGAGATAGAGCGCGCGGGCGCCGAGCGGGTTCTCTTCGCCACCGGCCAGATAGGTCGGGAGGTAGCGGCCCTTGGCGGCCTCGCGCTTGATCATCTCCGCCGGCGGGCGCCAGTCCGGCCAGACGCGCTTGTTGGTGATCTTGTGCGTGCCAGACCATTCGAAGCCAGGTTTGCCGGTGCCGACGCCATAGCGCCGCGCCTTGCCGTTCTTCTCGACCAGGAACAGGAAGTTCTGCGTCGTATCGATGACGATCGTGCCCGGCCTCTGCGGGCCGTCATAGGCGACTTCCTGCGGCAGATAGAGCGGATTGATCTGCGGCCGCATCACCACGCGCTTGGCCGGCGCCTGCAGGGAAGCGGTGCGCACCCGGTCAGGCCGCGCCGGCTGCGCATAGCGAATGCGCGGCTGCTGGATCACCTGGCGGCTGCTCTGCCGCACAATGCCGGGCGCGCGGCCGAGCTGCAGCACCCAGGGTGCGGAAAGGTCGGGACTCACCATCACCGGCGGCCTGTCGGCATAGCGGTCGTTGGCGGCAGACGAGGTGACGCCGGCGGCCAGAATGGCCACGGCGCCGAGCACGGAACGCAAAAAGATCTTCATCGGAACGCACCTTGATCGTCGAACGGACGGAGGCGGAACTTGCCCCCGGTTGCGCGATCCTTGGCGCGAAGCCACAACCGAAACATGAATCGGAATGCGTAAAATGCCGCTTTGTCAGTAAACCTTTTGGTGTGGTTACCGCCGGGTTCAGGAATCTGGTAAAGCCGCGGTAAATGCAGCGCGAAAGCGCGTTAACGGATGGATTGGCCATGGCGCAAGACAACACCGGACTGCTTACCGGCTCCGACGGGATCACGCGCTGCTTCTGGCACGGCAATCTGCCGGACTATCTGCACTACCACGACCATGAATGGGGCCGGCCGGTCGCCGACGACCGCAGGCTGTTCGAAAAGATCTGCCTCGAAGGCTTTCAGTCCGGCCTGTCCTGGCTGACCATTCTGCGCAAGCGCGAGAATTTCCGCGAGGCCTTCGCCGGTTTCGACTTCGACAAGGTCGCTGCCTTCACCGACGAGGATGTCGAGCGCCTGGTCGCCAATGCCGGCATCATCCGCCACCGCGGCAAGATCGTCTCGACCATCAACAACGCCAAACGGGCGTGCGAAATGGTCGACGAGTTCGGCTCGCTGGCCGCCTGGTTCTGGAAGTTCGAGCCGGGGCCGAAGGAGCGGCCGGCGGTGGTGGACATGGCGCATCTACGCGCCAACCCGACGACAGGGGTCTCGATCAGGATTTCGAAGGAGTTGAAAAAGCGCGGCTGGACCTTTGTCGGCCCGACGACGGTCTACGCCTTCATGCAGGCGATGGGTCTGGTCAACGACCATCTCGAAGGCTGCGTGTGCCGGGAGCAGGTGGAGAAGGAACGCAAGGCCTTTAAGAGGCCGAAGTAGGGCGCTGTCCCCCTACCTCCCCCTTGTGGGGAGGTCGCGCCAAGGGCGCGGGTGGGGGTATCTTGGCGCCGCACCCCCACCCCGACGCTACGCGTCGACCCTCCCCACAAGGGGGAGGGTAAGGAACTCACGTCCCGCTGGCGCCCGTCAGAAAAAGCCCGGCGACAATCGCCGCCAGTGCCGCAAAGGTCGGATAAATCACCAGCAATCCAGTCATCAGCGCCTCGCGCATGGTGGAACGCTTGCGCTCGTCGGCGGTGACCTCGAACGGACCGAGGCTCGCCGTCACCGGCGCACGGTTCTCGGCCGGCCGCAGTCGAACTTCATGCAAGCCGTCGTCTCTGATGTCGAACTTGTGTGCCGCAGTCATGGCCCCAACCCTTTGTTTCGGCGCGCTTATCGGCTCTGATTGTGTCGGCACGATGCCGCGCCGATGGCGGAATTGTTTCCTTTTGGTGCGTTTTGTTTCGGAGGAGAAGGAAAAAGCGCAAACCCTTGCCGCACCAAGCCGCTTCGGTTAGGACACGCCGACTCCAAATAAGTCATCGATTACTTAGCGAAAAGACCCATCCCATGGCCGACAAATCGGAAAAGACGAAAGCGCGGCTGCCGCGCGGCTTTGCCGACCGCAGTGCGGACGACATCCGTGCCGTCGAAAAGATGATGGCGACGATCCGTTCGGTCTATGAGCTCTACGGTTTCGAGCCGGCCGACCAGCCGCTGATCGAATACACCGATGCGCTGGGCAAGTTCCTGCCCGACCAGGACCGGCCTAATGAGGGCGTATTTTCTTTCCAGGACGATGACGAGCAGTGGCTGTCGCTGCGCTACGATTTGACTGCGCCGACAGCGCGCTACGTCGCCGAGAATTTTGAGAAGCTGCCGAAACCCTATCGCAGCTACCGCTCCGGCTGGGTGTTCCGCAACGAAAAGCCCGGCCCGGGCCGCTTCCGCCAGTTCATGCAGTTCGACGCCGACACGATCGGTACGCCGGGCGTCGCAGCCGACGCCGAGATGGCCATGATGATGGCCGACGTGATGGAAGCGCTTGGCATCAAGCGTGGCGACTACGTCATCCGGGTCAACAACCGCAAGGTGCTGGATGGCGTGCTGGAGGCGATCGGCCTTGGCGGTGACAACAATGCCGGCCGCCGGCTGACCGTGCTGCGCGCCATCGACAAGCTGGACAAGCTCGGGCCGGAAGGCGTGAAGCTTCTGCTTGGGCCGGGCCGATGGGATGGCGGCAAGGAAGGCGAGGGCGACTTCGCCAAGGGCGCTGGTTTGGACGACGGGCAAGCTGAAGCAGTTCTCCTCGCCACGGCAAGGAACGCACAGGTCGACCAGGTTTCCATAGTGAGCTCGAACCCGACTTACCAAGAAGGCGTCGGCGAGCTCGCGACGATTGAAGCCCTGGTCAGGGCGGCCGGATATGGCGAAGATCGCATCGCCATGGACCGCTCCGTCGTGCGTGGCCTCGAATACTACACCGGCCCGGTTTTCGAGGCCGAGCTTCTGGCCGAAATCCCCAACGAAGACGGCCAGATCGTGCGCTTCGGTTCGGTCGGTGGTGGCGGCCGCTATGACGGGCTGGTCTCGCGCTTCCGTGGCGAGCCGGTGCCGGCGACCGGCTTTTCGATCGGCGTCTCCCGCCTGATGACGGCGCTGAAGAACCTCGGCAAGCTGGACACCACAGACGTGATCGCGCCGGTCGTCGTGCTGGTGATGGACAAGGATACCGAAAGCCTCGGCCGCTACCAGAAGATGGTGGCCGGCCTGCGCGCGGCCGGCATCCGCTCCGAAATGTATCTCGGCGGCGCCGGCATGAAGGCGCAGTTGAAATATGCCGACCGCCGCGGCAGCCCGGTTGCCATCATTCAGGGCGGCGACGAGCGCGCCAAGGGCGAGCTGCAGATCAAGGATCTGATCGAAGGCGCACGCATGTCAGCCGAGATCACCGACAACGCCGAATGGCGGGCCGCAAGGCCAGCGCAGGTGACCGTGGCGGAGAGCGAGCTGGTCGCCGAGGTGAAGAAGATTCTGGCGGCGCAGGCGGCCGACCGTGCGAAGGGTGGCGCTTGAACACCCCCCTCTGGCCTGCCGGCCATCTCCCCCTCAAGGGGGGAGATTGGATGTCATCGGCGCTTTCGCAAATCTTCATCGCTGCAGGAAACGATCCGACGCTAAAGCTGCCAATCTCCCGCCTTGAGGGGGAGATGGCCGGCAGGCCAGAGGGGGGTGCCTCGCACCCAACCAGCCGATGACTCGCTATCCCGCCATCGCATCCGAAATCACTAAGCTCTTCGCCACCCGCAACACCCATGCGGTTGAGGTCGCGGTGCTGCAGCCGGCCGACCCATTCCTCGATATGGCCGGCGAGGATCTGCGCCGCCGCATCTTTCTCACCGAAAGCGAGACCGGCAAGACGCTGTGTCTGCGGCCCGAATTCACCATCCCCGTCTGCCTCGACCACATCGCCTCGCAGGCGGGCACGCCGCGTCGCTATTCCTACATCGGCGAAGTGTTCCGCCAGCGCCGCGAGGGCGGCAACGAGTTCTTTCAGGCCGGCATCGAGGATCTCGGTGACCGCGATACGGCCGAGGCCGATGCGCGTTCGCTGGTCGATGCGCATGCGCTGCTGCAGCTGGTGCTGCCGGCGCAACCTCTTGCGATCACGCTCGGCGACCAGACCATCTTCGAGGCGGTGCTGGCGGCCCTCGGCCTGCCGCGCGGCTGGCGCATGCGACTTGCGCGTGCCTTCGGTTCGGCGCCGATGCTGCAGGCAGCGTTGTCCGATCTCGCCAACCCGCCACGCAACGGTGAGCTTGACGGCGAAGTCGCGGCCCTGGTGCTCGATGGCGATCTCGAAGCGCTTTCCGCCCACATTGCCGGCGGCATGGAAGAGGCCGGCCTTTTGGCATCCGGCGGACGCGCGCCAGTCGACATTGCCCGGCGGCTGATCGAAAAGGCCGAATTGCGCAGCGTGCGGCTGTCGAACGAGGCCTTTGCAGCACTCAGGGATTTCCTCGCCATTGACGTGCCGCTCGACGGCGCGAGTGCTGCGCTCGAAAGTTTTGCGGCCTCTGCCGGGCTTTCGCTGGGCGCGGCGCTGGAAAAATTCGCCGCCCGCGCCAAAGCCATCGAGGCACATGGCCTGCCTGCAAAGACGATCCGCTACGACGCTGCCTTCGGCCGTCCGCTGGATTACTACACCGGCATCGTTTTCGAGATCGAAGCACTTGGTGGCGAGCGGCCGCTGGCCGGCGGCGGTCGCTACGACCGGCTGCTGACCCTGCTCGGCGCCAAGACGCCGATCCCCGGCGTCGGCTTCTCTGTCTGGCTCGACCGCATCGAAGCGCTGCGGGGAGAGCCGCAATGATCACGCTGGCGATCCCATCGAAAGGCCGGCTCAAGGAGCAGGCCTTGGAGTTACTGGCCAGGGCCGGGCTTGCCGTCAGCCTGCCCGGCGATGAGCGCCAGTACCGCGCCCGCATCGACGGCGCCGAGGGCATCGAGGTGGCGTTCCTGTCGGCGTCCGAAATCGCCGGCGAGATTGGGCAAGGTTCGGTCGACCTCGGCATTACCGGCGAGGACCTGCTGCGCGAAAACCTCGCCGACTGGGAGGCGCGCGCCGAAATCGTCGCTCGCCTCGGCTTCGGCCATGCCGATGTCGTGGTCGCGGTGCCCGGCATCTGGCTCGACGTCGATACCATGGCCGATCTCGACGATGTCGCCGCCGATTTCCGCCAGCGCCACGGCAGGCGACTGAGGATCGCAACCAAATACTGGCGGCTCACGCAGCAGTTCTTCTCGCAAAAGCACGGCATCCAGGTCTACCGCATCGTCGAAAGCCTCGGGGCCACCGAAGGCGCACCGGCGGCAGGCCTCGCCGACGTCATCGTCGACATCACCACCACCGGCTCGACCCTGCGCGCCAACCATCTCAAGGTGCTGGCCGATGGGGTTGTGCTGAAGTCGCAGGCCTGCCTCGTGGCTGCCAGGAAAGATCGTGCTGCTGCGGATGAGGCGCTAGTGCGGGAAATAGCCGCGAAGATGAGCGCGCTCCCTCCCCCTTGAGGGGAGGGTGGACTGCCGCCAAAGGCGGATGGACGGGTGGGGTCGCTCCGGCAGTGCTCGACGCGAGACCACCCAAGCCGGGTCGACCGTGACCAAGGAAGTCGAGCACTTCGCCGAGGACCCCACCCGCCTCGCTTCGCGAGGCACCCTCCCCTCGAGGGGGAGGGGAACCGCCTGTACTTTCCACCACCCCATCAGGCTGCTAGGCTCACTCATCGGGAGGAAACGGCGATGGCGATTAATCTCGACGAGCTCAAGAACGCCACCAATCTGCGCGGGCGCGGCAGGGCGTTCATCGCTCCGCTCGACGGCCGGGCACATGTGTCGGGCGACCGTTCGGTGCCGCTGCTCGACAAGACGATCCCTCAGCTTTTCTCCGACACGGTCGGCAGATACGCCACGCAGGATGCTGCCGTCTTCGTCGGCCAGGACAAGCGCTTCACCTGGAGCGAATTGTCGGACACGGTCGATACGCTCGCCGCCGGCTTCCTGGCGCTCGGCCTCGAAAAAGGCGACCGTGTCGGCATCTGGTCGCCCAACCGCTGGGAATGGCTGGTCACCCAATTCGCCACCGCTCGCATCGGCCTGATCCTGGTCAACATCAACCCGGCCTACCGGCTGACCGAGCTCGAATATGCCCTCAACAAGGTCGGCTGCAAGGCGCTGGTCACCGCCGCCAGTTTCAAGACCTCCGACTATCTCGGCATGATCGAGACGCTGGCGCCGGAGCTCGCCAAGGCCACCCCCGGCAAGCTCAAGGCGCAGAAATTGCCGGCGCTGAAGATCGTCATCCGCATGGGTGATGACAACTCGCCCGGCATGTTCAATTTCGCCGACGTGCTGTCGATGGCCGGCCGTGACGAGCATGACAGCCTCGACCGCATCTCCGAAGGGCTGAAGCCGGGCGAAGCCATCAACATCCAGTTCACTTCGGGCACGACGGGCGCGCCCAAGGGCGCGACGCTGACCCACACCAACATCGTCAACAATGGCAATTTCGTCACCGCTGCGATCAAGCTCACCGTCGACGACCGGCTCTGCATCCCGGTGCCGCTCTACCACTGCTTCGGCATGTCGATGGGCACGATGGGCTGCGTCACCAAGGGCGCGACCATGGTGTTTCCTGGCGAGGGTTTTGACGCCGGCGCGACGCTGAAGGCGGTGGCGCAGGAACGCTGCACCGGCCTCTACGGCGTGCCGACCATGTTCGTCGCCATGCTTGACCACGCCGACTTCACCAGCTTCGATCTCTCCAGCCTGCGCACCGGCATCATGGCGGGCTCACCATGCCCGATCGAGGTGATGAAGAAGGTGGTGACGCTGATGCATATGGAAGAGGTGACCATAGCCTATGGCATGACGGAGACGAGTCCTGTCTCCTTCCAGAGCAGCGTCGACGATCCGCTGGAAAAGCGCGTCTCCACGGTCGGCCGCATCCACCCGCATGTCGAGGTCAAGGCCATCGACGCCGATGGCGCCACCGTCGCAATCGGCACGCCCGGGGAGCTTTGCACACGCGGCTATTCCGTGATGAAGGGTTATTGGGACGACGGGGAAAAAACCCGCGAGGCGATCGACGCCGATGGCTGGATGCACACCGGCGACCTCGCCACCATAGATGCCGAGGGCTATTGCAACATTGTCGGCCGGGTCAAGGACATGGTTATCCGCGGCGGCGAAAACGTCTATCCCAGAGAGGTCGAGGAATTCCTCTACCGCCATCCCAAGGTCAAGGAGGTGCAGGTGTTCGGTATTCCCGACGCCAAATATGGCGAGGAGCTGTGCGCCTGGATCGTGCTGAAGCCCAACCAGATCGCCACCGAGCAGGAGATCAAGAATTTCTGCGCCGGCCAGATCGCCCACTACAAAATCCCCCGCTACATCCGCTTCCGCACCGAACTGCCGATGACGGTGACGGGAAAACCGCAGAAGTTTCTGATGCGCGAGGCGATGGTGGAGGAACTGGGGCTGGTGGTGCAGAAGACGGCTTGAGGGTTGAACGCCGGGGGACGGGACTGCCCGGCTTCGAAACGACACTGGGGTGCTCGACAGGCTTCCGCAAGGTTCGCCGAACGCATTGGGGCTTGAATGACTGGTTTCGCACGATCAGCGACTTCCTATGCGATGCCTTTGGCCGCGCTGGCACTGGCCGTTGCGGTCAGAGCCAGCGGGCTACCGGTGGACGAAGGTTCGCCGAGCGTCAGGATTCTCGTCGGAGCGCTCTCGAGTGCGATCATGTTCATCACTATTTTCGTGGTGCTCGATCACGCCGAGGCGGTGGCCCACCGTGTGGGGGAACCCTACGGCACATTGGTGCTGACTTTTGCCGTAACGGCAATCGAGGTGTCGATCATCGTTTCCATGATGCTGCATGGAGAGAACAACCCCACGCTTGCACGTGAGTCCGTCTTCTCGACGGTGATGATTGCCTCCACCGGCGTTGTGGGGACGTGTCTCACGTTTGGCGGCTGGCGTCATCGCAAGCAGGCAATTGTCCGGCAAGGGACAAGCGCATATCTGGCGGTTCTGGCCGCACTGACCGTCATGACGCTTATCCTGCCGACCTATACACGGACCACCGATCCCGGCACATTTTCGGCAGCTCAGCTTGGCCTTGTGAGCGTACTTTCCGTGCTGCTCTATGCAAGTTTTGTGTTCGCGCAAACCGTCCGGCACCGGGACGACTTCATCGAAGGACTGGCACACGACCTTTCGGCGCGAACCGCCCCTCACAAAAGCATCTCTTCCAGCGCTCTGCTCCTGGCAATCGGACTGATCGGAATTGTCATGCTCGCCGAGCAGGTTGCCGCAAGTGTTGAAAATGCGCTCGTTGCTTACCAGGTGACCCAGGCTGACAGCATTGTGGGGGCAATGATCGCGGGTCTGGTTTTGATGCCGGAAGCCATTTCGGCGGTTCGCGCTTCACTCAACAATGAGCTGCAGCGCGGCCTGAATGTCGCAATGGGTTCGGCTTGCGCCACGATTGGTTTGACGATACCTGCGGTCGCAGCAGCCAGCCTGCTTACGGGACGAGGGTTGACCCTGGGGCTCCCGGAAGCTGACGCAGTACTTTTGGTTTTAGCGCTTTTCATATGCGGCGTAAGCTTTAGCAACGAAAGGACGACCTTCCTGACCGGAATCGTCCATGCCGTGGTATTTTTCGCGTATGTATTTCTGGTATTTATCCCTTGAGGCTTTGGTGCGATCTGGCGACCAGCCGTCAAGGCGGGTATTCTCGAACGCGCCTGATTTGAGTTTCTTTTCGGGGTTCCCAAGGCGCCATCTAAGACCCGAACGACTCACACCCCCATCACCACCCCATCCAGCCCGCGAATGATCTTCGCCAACTCGACGCACTCATCATGCCGCACCTTGTTGCGGCGCCAGGCGAGGCAGATCGTGCGTTGCGGCATTGGCTCCTGGAAGGGCACGATCTTGAGGTCCGGCATGGCGCTGGCCGGCTTCGCCGCCATTTCCGGGATAAGCGTGACGCCGAGACCATGCGCCACCATCTGCAGCAGCGTCGTCAGGCTGGTGGCGCCGTAGCTTGCCATCGCTACGGGACGCACGCTGCCGCACAGGGCCAGCGCCTGTTCGCGCAGGCAGTGGCCTTCCTCCAAAAGCATCAACCGCTCCAGCGCCAGGCTTTCCGGCGGCACCGGTGGCGAGGCGAAGGCTGGATCTCCGGATGGCACGGCGAGGAAGAAGCGGTCGGCGAACAGTTCCTCGGTGACCAGGCCGGGCTGGTCGAGCGGCAGCGCGGCGATGAAGGCGTCGAGCCGTCCGGTTGCCGTGTCCTCGACTAGCGATGCGGTGACTGCTTCGCGCAGTTCGAGTTGCAGGGACGGAAAATGCCGTTTCAGTTCCGGCAATACATGCGGCAGCAGATAGGGTGCCACGGTCGGGATGATGCCCAGCCGGAAGCGGCCTTCCATGGCCGGGCGGCCGCGCCGGGCCGTCGTCTCGACATCACTGATGTCGCGCAGGATGCGCTCGATGCGTGGCAGCAGCGCTTCCGCCTCTTCCGTCATCCGCACCGTCTTGCCGCCGCGCTCGAACAGCCGGCAGTTCAGCCTTTGCTCCATCTCGGCGATCTGCGCGGACAGCGCCGGCTGGCTGACACCGGCGAGTTTTGCGGCGCGGCCGAAATGCAGCGTTTGCGCCAAAGCCTCGAAATACTGCATCTGCCGCACCGTCAGGCCAATCATAAGGAAAACCTATCGCAACAAACAGGAAAGGCAATTTGTTTTTATCGAAGAGACGGCTTAGTCTGGAACTATTCCAGAGTGGCGCGGCTCCCGGCCGGCCCGGAAAAACCAACACATAAATCAGCAATTCGGAGGCCAAGATGGACGCGATGACCGACGACAACAGCGCCGGCAAATGCCCGGTCGCGCATGGAACCTCCGCCAGGACCAACCGCGACTGGTGGCCGAACCAGCTCGACATCGGCGTTCTCCACCAGCAGTCGAGCCTTTCGGACCCGATGGGCGAAGCTTTCGACTACGCCGCGGAGTTCAAGACGCTCGACCTCGACGCGGTGATCAAGGATTTGCACAAGGTGATGACGGATTCGCAGGATTGGTGGCCGGCCGATTTCGGCCATTACGGGCCGCTGTTCATCCGCATGGCCTGGCACAGCGCCGGCACCTATCGCATCGGCGACGGCCGGGGTGGCGCCGGTGCGGGCCAGCAGCGTTTCGCGCCGCTGAACAGCTGGCCGGACAACGCCAATCTCGACAAGGCGCGCCGGCTGCTGTGGCCGGTCAAGCAGAAATACGGCCGCAAGATCTCCTGGGCCGACCTGTTGATTCTCACCGGCAACGTCGCGCTGGAATCGATGGGCTTCAAGACCTTTGGCTTCGCCGGTGGCCGCGCCGATGTCTGGGAGCCCGAGCAGGATGTCGACTGGGGTTCGGAAACCAAGTGGCTCGACGACAAGCGCTATTCCGGCGACCGTGAGTTGCACGGCCATCTCGGCGCGGTGCAGATGGGCCTGATCTACGTCAACCCGGAAGGGCCGAACGGCAAGCCGGATCCGCTGGCCTCGGCCCGCGACATCCGCGAGACCTTCGGACGCATGGCAATGAACGATGAGGAAACCGTGGCGCTGATCGCCGGCGGCCACACCTTCGGCAAGACCCATGGCGCCGGTGATGCAACACTGGTCGGCGCCGAGCCGGAAGGCGCGGGCATCGAGGCGCAGGGCCTCGGCTGGTCGAGCAAGCATGCCACCGGCATTGCCGGCGATGCGATCACGTCCGGCCTCGAAGTTACCTGGACGACGACGCCGACCAAGTGGAGCAACAACTTCTTCGACAATCTCTTCAACTTCGAATGGGAGCTGACCAAGAGCCCGGCCGGGGCCCATCAGTGGACGCCGAAGGGCGGCTCTGGCGCGGTTACGGTGCCGGACGCGCACAATCCCTCGAAGCGTCATGCGCCGGCAATGCTGACCACCGACCTCGCGCTGCGGGCCGACCCGGCCTATGAGAAGATCTCCCGCCGCTTCCATGAGCATCCGGAGCAGTTCGCCGATGCCTTCGCCCGTGCCTGGTACAAGCTCACCCATCGCGACATGGGGCCGGTCGTGCGGTATCTCGGCCCGTTGGTGCCGAAGGAAGAGCTGATCTGGCAGGATCCGGTTCCGGCCGTCGACCATGAGCTGGTCAGCGACCAGGACATTGCATTGCTGAAGGCCAAGATCCTGGCTTCGGGCCTCAGCGTTTCGCAATTGGTCTCGACCGCCTGGGCCTCGGCCTCGACCTTCCGCAACTCCGACAAGCGCGGCGGCGCCAATGGCGCGCGCATTCGCCTGGCGCCGCAGAAGGACTGGGAGGTCAACCAGCCTGTCGAACTGGCTAGCGTGCTGGCGAAGCTCGAAGCCATCCAGAACGAGTTCAACGCAAGCGGCAAGAAGGTCTCGCTGGCCGACCTCATCGTGCTCGGCGGCGTCGCCGCGGTCGAGAAAGCCGCAACGGATGGCGGCAATGCGGTGAAGGTTCCCTTCACGCCCGGCCGCACCGACGCCTCGCAGGCGCAGACCGACGTCCATTCCTTTGCGGCGCTCGAGCCGAAAATTGACGGCTTCCGCAACTTTGTCAGGGGCAAACCGCCGATGTCGGTCGAAGCCATGCTGGTCGACCGGGCGCAACTGCTCAACCTGACGGCGCCGGAGATGACGGTGCTGGTTGGTGGCCTGCGCGTGCTCGGCGCCAACACCGGCGGCTCGAAGCATGGTGTGTTGACCGACAGGCCGGGCACGCTGACGAACGACTTCTTCGTCAACCTGCTCTCGATGAGCACCATCTGGGATCCGGCCTCCGAGCCGGGCTCGCATGAGGTCTATGAAGCACGCGACCGCAAGACCAGGGCAGTCAGGTGGACCGCCACACGCGCCGACCTGATCTTCGGCTCGCATGCGCAGCTGCGCGCGCTGGCCGAGGTCTACGGGTCGGCGGATGCCGGGCAGAAATTCGTTGGCGATTTCGTCAAGGCGTGGACCAAGGTGATGAACGCCGACCGTTTCGACATCGCTGCCTGATACAACCTCCCAAACGAAGGGGGGGGGGGCAGGGGCGCCCCCCGGGGGTTTTGGCGGCTGGGTAAAAATCGGTTTTGGAGATTAGGGGCCAGGCTGCGGCCCCCGGCCATGCGGGCGCCGGCACCAGCGGCCAGAGAACAACAC